>CAZEXM010000121.1:0-8221 GCA_964515915.1 uncultured Victivallaceae bacterium | reverse complement strand
CCTCGCCAATATTCCATTTTCAAGCAACTCCGTCATGGATTCGCCGGATGCTTACTAATGTCGTAATAACTACTTGCAAATCAAAATATTCATATTTTTTTCAGGAAACCCTATTTATCTTGTTCTTAATTATATACTTATGATGGCAGTTTCTCTTTCCAGCGCTTTTGCGCGAAAGAATAACGAGGGCGACGGCTCACCTGCCGGTGCAGGGCTGCACCTGACACTACTGAAAAGCTTGAAATTATTTACTTAAGCTGGTTTTCAGCCGTGTTTTTAATGTAGCTCAAGCGTCCCGCTTGAGAATATTCACAAGCGGGACGGTTGACTTTCGCTATGCTCAGTCTCAGCCTGCGCAAAGTCCGTCGTTGGATCACGGACCGGATTAAGTCTGGACTATGTACTTAAAAACAAGTTATCAATTTGACACCGCTCCACAACGCACTGTGTAAATCAATTTTTTTGCGCTCGCGGGTCGCCAGGGCAATCGGCACATGGGTAAAATGATCACGCCAGTGACCAATTACAATGTCCGAACATCCCGCCATTGCCGCGTGAACGGCATTCTGCGCCAGCATCATGCAGAATACCGCATCCGTGCCATAAGCGGGCGTGCTGCGAATCATGTAACTCGGATCGAAATATTTTACGTTTACTTCCAGATTGCGCCCTTTGCAATAAGTTTTGATTTTTTCCTTGAGAAACAAACCAATATCTTTATGCAGGATATTGCCGGAAGCGTCCATGCCATTTTTTTCGCCCGCGAAAAACTCCTGTCCGGCGCCTTCAGCGACAATTATTACCGCGTGGTGTTTGCTTTTCAGACGATTTTCCAAATGCCGCAAAAGCGAATTTTTTCCGCCTTCCAGTACAATGTCTTCCTCAGGCACTATGCAGTAATTCACGTGGGAATTGGCCAAAGTCGCGTAAGCGGCGATAAAACCGCTGTCCCGCCCCATGACTTTTATTAAACCGATTCCATTGTAGGCGCCCTTGGATTCGTTGTGCGCGGCGGTGATAATTTCATTTGTCGCGTAAACCGCGGTCTCAAAACCAAAAGATTTGTCGATCGAACAAATGTCGTTGTCAATGGTCTTCGGAATACAGACCACGCTGATCGCCAATCTGCGTCTTTTTATAATCGCCGCCACATCATGCGCGCAACGCAGAGTTCCATCACCGCCGATACAGAATAACATATTAATATTCATCCGCACCAGCGTATCAACCATTTGTTCCTCGTCCTGCCGCCCCCGCGACGCCCCGAGGATAGTGCCGCCGTATTCGTGTAATTCGTCGACGTTGTCAACCGTCAACACCAGCGGCACAAGATTGAAATCAGGAATCAAACCACGACACCCGTAACGAATTCCATAAACCACCGGGACATTGTAATGCTGTTTCAAAGTACAAGTCAAACCTTTGATAACGTCATTCAAACCGGGACAAAGGCCACCGGCCGTCAAAATAGCCGCTTTGCTCCAGGCCGGATCATGAAAAATTTTATCGCGCGGACCGGCCAGTTCAAAAGCTGGTAATTCACCTAAATTATCCGTGTATTTTTCTAAGTCCGCAAGCAGTACATTATAAGCAATGCGGGCGTTTTTATCAACGAAATTACCCGTATCATAAGGTGAAGGTATTTTGTTTTCACCTAAATGCTCAACTTTAAAATCACTGCTTTTCATATTCAAACTCCCGTTATCAGTTATCAGTTATCAGTTATCAGTTATCAGTTAAAACAATCAGCTCTGAATTCGGCGAAAGTGCCGTTTTCCAGAGATTCACGTATTTTACGCATAAAATTGATAAAATAATACAAATTATGCATCGTCAATAAACGCATACCCAAAATTTCGCCGACATTCAATAAATGCCGGACATAGGCCTTTGTAAAGTTGCGGCAGCAATAACAATCACATTTTTCGTCAACCGGAGTGAAGTCTTCGCGGTAACGCCCGGCTTTAACCGGAATAGTCGTGCCGTCTGAAATATACGCGCTGCCGTGCCGCGCCAGACGCGTCGGAAGCACACAGTCAAACATGTCAACCCCGCGCGCGACCGCCTCGACAAGCTGTTTCGGGGTCCCCACCCCCATCAAATAATGCGGCTTATCCTCCGGCAGATACGGCATTGTCCAGTCCAGAACCGCAAACATCATATCTTCGGGTTCGCCGACACTCAAACCACCAATCGCGTAACCTTCAAAATCGATGTCAACCAGGCTTTTCGCGGATTCCTCGCGTAAATCCCTGTACATCGATCCCTGCACAATAGCAAATAACTGCTGGCCATCCTGTAGCTTCCGGCCGCGCGAAACAGCTTCCCAGCGGGTGGTTTGGCGCATGGATTTTTCAGCCGTCTTGTAATCCGCCGGATATGGCGTGCATTCGTCAAAAGCCATCACAATATCTGAGCCCAAAGTCCGCTGAATTGCCATGGATTCCTCCGGCCCCAGGAAAAAACGGCTGCCGTCAATATGCGACGCGAAATGCACGCCTTTTTCAGTAATCCTGCGCAGCGACGACAAACTGAACACCTGAAAACCGCCGCTGTCAGTCAAAATCGGACGATTCCAACCCATGAATTTATGTAATCCGCCGGCTTTCGCCATAATATCCATGCCCGGCTTCAAAAACAAATGATAGGTATTGCCGAGAATAACTTCAGCGTTTAAATTCACTAATTCTTCCGGCGACATCGCCTTGACCGAGGCGCGAGTGCCAACCGGCATAAATACCGGCGTGTTAATTTCACCATGCCCGGTAATCAAAACTCCGCGCCGGGCGGCTGTATCCGGGCATTTCTTCAAAACCTTAAAACTCATTCTTCCACCTTAACAAACATTCCAGCAAAAAGCCCCGCCACCGCGTCGCCTTCGCCAAGCGCCTCAGCAATACGAGCAGCAAACTCAAAAGCCGCGCCCGCGCTTTTAGCGGTAATAATCCGCCCGTCACGTTCAGTCATCCGGCCGGTCGGCACATTGCCGTTCAAATAATTTTCAAAACCGGGATAAGCTGTAATAGTTTTACCCTCAATCAAACCAAAACGCGCCAGAGCAACCGGCGCCGCGCAAATAGCCGCCGCCACTCCGCCGCCGGCATAAACCGCCCGGGTAAATTCCATCAACTCGTCACTGTTGCGTAAATTCATCGCCCCCGGCATTCCGCCGGGCAACACCACCGCCTTAAAATCTGCCGCGTTTAATTCCGCTAATTCAGCATCGGCAGTAATTTTAATATCATGGTCTCCAATAAGGTCAATACCGTCTAATCCAGCCAGAACCAGATTAAAACCCAGGCGCCGCAAAACATCAACAGTCATAACCGCCTCCGCTTCTTCAAAGCCGGACGCTAAAACCATAACAATTTTTTGACTCATAAGCATTGTTCCTTAAAAAATTCACCGTCAGGCAGTAATTTACACCCGCAAACACATTTAGCAAAAAGATTAGGAAAGAGATTGGGGGGAAAGGAAAAACTTTTGGGATACCAAGTTTACTCATGCAGCAAGCTGCCTGATTAAACTTGGGAGTTAAATGATAAAGAATCCAAGAATAAAATGGTTGTAGAAATGGCGGAAATTCGCAATTATGCTATCTTATAGTTCGCACAATATAATAAACACCTGGACTATAATGAAACTGGATAAAGAATTAATTAAAAAACGTTTTGCCCGCAGCCTGAAAACTTATGCTGAGCATGCGCTCGTGCAAAGAGCTATTTCCGAGCGTTTACTGTTCGAACTCTCCACCATTGCCGGAGACAAGTTTGAACGCATATTTGAAATTGGCTGCGGCACCGGCATCATGACGCAGCAAATTGTCCGGATGCTTGAATACAAGAACTTGTATCTCAACGATTTAGTTGATGAATGCGTTAAATTAAGTTCTAAATATCCCAACACGAAATTTATCGGCGGCGATATCGAAAGCGTATCCCCCCTGCCCCGCAACCTTGACTTAATCATCTCCAATGCCACTTTCCAGTGGCTTGACCACCTGCCCGAAGTCCTGAAACAACTTGCTGCGAACTTGACTGCGGACGGTATTCTGGCCTTTTCCACTTTCGGCCCGCGCAACGCCTGCGAAATAACTGAACTTACCGGAAAAACTCTCAATTACCTCTCCGCGCCGGAATTGAAAAACGCCGTATCAAAACATTTTGAAATAAGCTGTTATCACGAAAACATCCGTAAACTTCATTTTGAACACCCCATGGATGTCCTGCGGCACCTGCAGAAAACCGGTGTTACCGCGGTTTCCAGACAAATATGGACTAAATCGGATTTACAAAATTTCATAACACGCTATATTGAACATAATAAAACTGAATCAGGCGTATCATTGACTTATCACCCGATAATCATTATCGCCAACTTGAAAAAATAAAGATAAAATGACTGCATTTTTTGTAACAGGAATTGATACCGGCATAGGCAAAAGCATCGTAACCGGCATGCTGGCGCGTTTTTTACGCTCAGCCAAAGTCAATTACATCAGCGCGAAACTCGTGCAGACCGCCTGCCGGGACGTCGCGGAAGATATCCTCACGCACCGCAAACTCGAAGGCATTGCCCTGCTCACCGAGGACCGCAATCACGAAACCTGTCCGTATATATTTAAATTCCCTGCTTCGCCGCATCTCGCCGCCGAAATGGAAGGACGCGCCATCAACCCGAAGCAAATAGAAGAATGTATAAACAAACTGACTGAATCTTATGACTGTGTACTAATCGAGGGCGCGGGCGGCCTGATGGTTCCGCTAACTAGAAATTTATTGACCGCGGATTTTGTCGCCGCGCAAAACTATTCACTAATTGTCGTCAGTTCGGCGCGGCTCGGCAGCATCAATCACACGCTTTTGACTCTGGAAGCGGCATTGCACCGAAAAATTCCCATTGCCGGGGTGGTTTACAACGAATATCCGCAGGAACATTCAGCGATAGCCGCGGATTCAAAATTAATTATCGCCGACTACCTGAAATCCCATAACATTAACGCGCCGCTTGTTCTATTTCCTTTAATCAAAGATTTAAACCAGCCGCCCATTGTGGACTTCAGCGGAATTTTCGGCTCTTTCTTAAAATAGAAGAAGCATATTTTTTCTTGGGTAAGCAGTTCAAAACGCATTTACGGAAGTTCAAATGCTTCTATGCGCAGCATGAGCATTGGTTTTTTATGGAGAATATGACGCCAGGAAACATTTGATTTGCCGTATAGACGGGTATTGCATTCGATCAGATTATTGATGATTGCTTCGTTTCCATCACTTGAAATCAATTTCGCGTTCGAACCTATTTTGGCCGCTCCCAACAAAAACAATGAAAATACGGTTAACACTGCGAATAGTAACAATCTGCTTTTAGATTTTAACATTTTGTTCATGTCCCTACCCTCCTTAAAGTGTTTTTCATTAAATTTTCGCTTCATCCGGCAAAAGGTCTGCGGCCATTTCGTGCATACCTTTTTCTCTTACGTGTTCATTTATTTTATTTATTTCTTCGTTCCAGCGTTCTGTATTCCATATTTCGATACCAATTTCGACCCCGACTACACTGACATCGACTCCCGGCTCCAAAGCCGCGTAAGTTCGATATGCAGTTGGAATGGTAATTCGTCCCTGCCTGGATATCTTGTCTGATTTGCTCATTGCGCCAAAGCGGCGCATTGATCTGCGAAACACTAAACTTGCAGCAGCCCGTGCTGCGGGAGCTTCCTCGTGACGCCGCATTTCCAGATAAACATCTTCCGGATACACAGCGATTCCTCCTTCCGGCAAACAATGCAGCACCACATCCCCGCGACACTTATCATCAAAATCCCTAAGCACGCGCGGACTGAATTTTATACGGCCGTTACTGTCGATAGAACAACAGTCATGTCCACAAAATGCCAGCATCGCTAAAAACCCTTATGAAAAATCTATTCCATTATATTCCATAATAAGCCATTTTATTCCATTTTGCAAGCGGATTTGCTGTATTTTTCCAAAAAAAAGTTTAAAAAAAATTATTTTGAGGCGAAATTCAATATCTCCGGGAAGCGAGAAAGAAGAAGCAAAAAATACACAGGTATGTGAATGAGCTTAAAATCAAAAATCTGTTGTGGAGACTTTTGCAATTGTCTCTATAAAGCGCTATAGCTTTTTTTTAATAAAAACTGAGCTTCACTGCTTTAAAATCGAGTTTAAGCTTTTATATTATATTTTTCAAATATGCGCCCGTAGCTCAGCTGGATAGAGCGTCTGCCTCCGGAGCAGAAGGTCGTGGGTTCGAATCCCGCCGGGCGCACCACTTTCCCAACCTCAAAACTTGCAATTTATCATAATGTAGTGTAGTATATACAGGTAGCCTATAAGGATACAATAAGGACACTATCACGGTCGATAAGGTGCCAATAAGGATACACTAAATTACGAGGTGAAATTATGAGAAGAACGAAAGGACAAGGATATCTATTCAAAAAAGGTAAATATTGGTATTTGCGCCTCGATATAAAAGGCAAACGTAAAACAATATCCATGCGAACCGCCAACAAAAATGAAGCGGAAAAACTATCCAAAACTTATTTGCCGGTAATAACTGCCGAGACCCGCGAAGAACTGGCGGCACACGTTGCCATTGCCAAAAAACTCAAAAATGAAAATAAATCCCTACCCGTATCTGAGGCTTGGGACCGCCTTATCAACCACCCAGCTAAACCAGAATGGAGCAAATCTACTCTCGCCGGATACAGAAAAGCCTGGGAATTATTCTCAAAATCTATAAATGTGGAATTTATCGGAGAGGTAAATACCGAACATGCAAATAATTTTGCTCAACAACTATGGAGCAACAAAGCTTCCGCATCCACCTACAATCATTATATCGGTCATCTGAAACTTATATTCAGGCTGCTACTTGTGCCTGCAGGACTAGAAAACAATCCTTTTGATGGAATTCCCAGAAAGAAAAAAGAAACAGCAAAACACCAAAGACTTTCCGACGAACAGTTCAAATCCATAATTGCAATTCTGGATAATCCACATAAATACAAATGCTATATCACAAATATAGATGAGGTTAAAACCCTGATTATTCTCGGAGCTTTCACCGGATTACGACTGAAAGACTGCGTACTAATGAAAATGAAGTCTATTAATTACGATAATCTTAGCATACGAGTCAAAACTCATAAAAACGAAGCAAATGTATTGCTGCCTATCTCTCCTGCTCTTCAAAAGCAATTAGAGCCATACAGAGGACAGAAAGACGAATATCTACTACCAACACTCGCCGCCAGGTATATCAACGAAAGAGGCTCCGTATCGACCTCTGTTGCCAGAGTATTCAAAGCTGCAGGACTAGAAACCATCAGCGTTAGCGATCCTGATAAACGTCAACGCCAAAGAAATTCAAACAAATACGGCTTCCACTCCCTACGCCATACTTTCATTTCCTGGTGCGCCAGAGCCGGAGTCCCACTATCAATAGTACAAAGTATAGTCGGACATTTCTCCCAAGAAATGACTCAATACTACATCCAAATAACAGACGAAGAACGCCGCCAAATACTAAACGCCCTACCAGATATTGAATAAGGCTATCAAGACAAAGAATATCTAAACGAAATAAGGACTACTATTTTTAATAATTAGTAATTTCCATTAATGGTCCATCAAGCTTCCTGCATAAATATCCCAATGCCCTTGAATAAAACCTTTCATTCCATTTGCTGGATTATATTGAGGATAAATAGCTACAAACTCTTTTTCTGCAGCGAAAAAACTTTCTGATGAAATATCACCAACGCAAGCAAGATATAAAAGACCTATTCCTGCAGACCTGGAGCACCCTTGATTACAGTGAACTAATATTTTATTCGCATCTTTCAAGGAGGCATCTATAAATTCAATTGCTGCATCTATTATTTCTCTAGAAATATATTTGGGATTAGGCACATCAACAAGATTTAATATTAAACGATTATTATTGTCCCGTCTGGCAATCAAATATTCAGGATGATTATTAGGAGCGGCACGTCCACTATATCCAAGTGCTTTACGATGATACGGCTCTTTACAGGCATGAACAACTTTCCATCCAGATTGATATTTTACACTTGATTCGTAATCTATCTCATTACCTATAAATAAATTGGGTTTTATTTCTATCATATTTGTCCTCCTAGTGTCAAGTCAAGCTTGTAATGTCGTATAATTATGCTATATTGTTTTCTCAA
>CAZEXM010000120.1:0-8299 GCA_964515915.1 uncultured Victivallaceae bacterium | reverse complement strand
TTCGGCAGTTTTACAGCAGATTATCCATAAGTCCGACAGGCTGCTAGAGGCGCAACGAGCAAGCTGGGATTTTATGTCACAAAGTGCAGAAGATGCCAAAAAATGGTACCCGAGAGAGGATTCGAACCTCCGACAAACGGTTTAGGAAACCGTTGCTCTATCCCCTGAGCTACCCGGGCAACGCTATAAAGTAATTTGCGAATTTGAAAATTCAATTGAGCCCAGATAAAAAAGACGAAATTGATAATATGTATGACAGTATGCTAAATGATTCCGGTTATTGCCAATTCTGTCTGGATATATTTCATTATATTAATATACAGCAAAAAAGAACAAAATAAAACAAGAAAATAAATTATAAAACAGTATTGTATTAATGAGTTGTTTTTTCAATATTATTGCTGAATAACAAGGATTGTTTAAAAAAATGCCTCAAAAAAGAATGCTGAGGAATACTGAAAAGTAAAAATTAAAATTGCCGGCAATGTCATGCCCGACATTGGGAATAAAAATTTTTATGATATTAATTAACATTAAGGAGTTGATTTTTTTAAAAGAGGATGTATTATCATCCTTTGTTAGGATTCAGTACGATGAATCCCGTGAAAATCGGGAACTGTCGCGCAACTGTAAAGCAGTATTTATACTGCAAGTCAGAACTTGTACTGAATAAATTCCGTCACAGCAGAGTAAAACAAAAATATTTTACTTTGTAAATGTGCGCGCAACACAAAAAAAGGAAGCAGAAAAATGCTTGCGAAAACACAACAGACGTCCGATTGCAGTATCACTGTAATTCGCTCTCCCCGTAGAACTTTCACCCTCGTTGAACTCCTCGTCGTGATCGCCATCATAGCAATCCTCGCAGGAATGCTGCTGCCGGCATTAGGCCAGGCACGTAACAAAGCTAAAGCTATAAATTGTATTTCCAATTTAAAGCAATGGGGAACAGCTTGCCAAATGTATAGTGTGGACTGGCAATATTATCCGCCTGTATATAACTCCCGGGCCAGCGCCAGCGACGATACTGTTTACTGGTGCGGAAAACGTTATGCGGCAGCTGGCAATTATGTGCAATCAGAAGGTATCTTAGGAGCTTATGTAACTAAAGGTATTGAAAAATGTCCTTCATTTGCGGATTATGTCAAAGCTGGCGCCTTTGATCAAGGTGCCGGCGGATACGGCTTGGCCGGCGGCGGCAGTATTGGAGAATTTTCGAATACGGCTAGTTATTTGCCTATTCCCTCAAAGGTTTCTCAAGTGAAAAATCCTTCCAGTGCGGCAATGGTTGGCGATACTGCGATTAGTCCAACTTATTCTCCCTCCGGCACAGTAAGGGAATATCCGACAATGTTAACTCCTATATTTGCTAATTGGGGGGCTTGGGCGACTACTCCCTGTACGCATTTTCGGCATAAGAACCGGGCAAATATTGTGTTCGCGGATGGTCACGCCGCTGACTTTAAAGCATATACTTACAATCAATGCAGTGGAGGAACCACCGCTGAAACATTTACCTTTAACGGAACTGATTTCAGTTCAAACAAGACTGGTTTTATTGATCCGAAATTGTATTATATCCGAAAGTTGTAAGCTGACGGATTCAGATTAAAAACATCTAAGTAAAAAGAGCTCGACGATCGATATGACTGCGTCGAGCTCTTGTTTTTTTCAGAAATTGTGACAAACTATACCGTCCCGGAGTTTTGGTTCAAACCAGGTCGATTTAGGCGGCATGATCGCGGCCGCGTCAGCAATATCCATAAGTTGTTTGATGGTCGTTTCAAACATGGAAAACGCGACCGCGTGCGAGCCGGAGTCAACGAGTTTTTCAAGTTCTTTTGTACCGCGGATACCACCGATAAAATCAATGCTGGTACTGGTGCGGGGATCGTCGATGCCAAGCAGCGGGGCAAGGATCTTATCCTGCAGGGTGCTGACGTCAAGACATTCGATAACACCGAGTTTGCTGATATCAAACCCGGGTTGAAGCAAATACC
Source organism: uncultured Victivallaceae bacterium (assembly GCA_964515915.1). Classification (GTDB taxonomy): domain Bacteria; phylum Verrucomicrobiota; class Lentisphaeria; order Victivallales; family Victivallaceae; genus JAHOYW01. The sequence continues at coordinate 6,299 of CAZEXM010000120.1, read as the reverse complement.
ATTTGCCTTCCAGATACATGCAGAATTCACCGGACTTATCGGGAGAAGGAGTGTCCGTTGGAGTAACCGTGAATTTTTCAGAGATTCTTTCCTTTAACTGTTCCGCGCTTAATCCATTGAGATTTTTTATCGCGCGATTGTAGGGCAGAATCTTTAATTGTGAAGCCGGAAAAGTTACAGCCAGAAAGAAATTGTAATCTTCTTTGCCGGTATGGCCGGGGTTCGCGGGAGCACACTCGGCCTGGATGCGCGCCGCGGCCGCGCTGCGGTGGTGTCCGTCGGCGATATATAAATACGGAACTTCAGCAAACATCGCGGACAGCTTTTTGCTGTTTTCAACATCCACACGCCATAAAATATGTTGGATTCCGTCGTCGGCAGTCAAATCAAAAGTCGGCTCGGCTTTAGTCAAGGCGGCGGTCAAGGCATCAATTTCGCTTGAATCTTTGTAGGTCAAAAAGGCCGGGCCGGTATGTGAACGCAAAGTCATAACATGACATGTACGGTCATCTTCTTTATCCTGCCGGGTTTTTTCATGTTTTTTGATGATGTTGTTGCGGTAATCATCCGCGGACGCCGCGCCGAGAATTCCAGTTTGAACGTGATCGCCCATGACTAAACGATAAATGTATAAATGTTCTTCACTGTCAAGTGTCAGTGGAGCAAGTTCGCAAAGTTTTTTGAAATTTTCCGCGGCCTTGGCATAGACGCTGTCATCATGCAGGTCAATGCCGGGCGACATATCTATTTCAGGGCGCGATACGTGCAGAAATGATAAGGGATTGCCCGCCGCGAGCGCCGCGGCCTCTTCTGAATTTACGACGTCATAGGGGACGGCCGCGACTTTTTTAACTTTTTCCGCTGTCGGCACTAAGCCGTGAAAGGGCATGATTTTAGCCATGTTTATCAGTCTCCGTTGTTGAAATTATGCATTAATTGAAAATAACAATTTAGTATTGTTTATGTGAAGTTCAAAGCAGGAATAAAGAAATGTGAAAATTAATGTTTTTTTCAAAGAGTTAGAAGTAAGAAGTACTGCTGAATTGACAAAAAACTATTTGACGTACTGGTTATATAGCATGTTACGCAACCAAGAGCGGATTATTTACAAATAGGCTCACGCTCGATACTGCCACATGTCGCCGCTGGATCACGGAGGCGTTGCATCCGCCTTTTTATTTTTTTGGAGGTTCGATCCGGTCAAACCCAGTCAATGGACGCAATACTTCCGGTATGATTACTGTTCCATCTTCGAGCTGATTATTTTCCAGAATCGCAATCGCCACCCGGTCAGTTACCGCGGTGGCACTGATCGTATGGACGAATTGATTTTTGCCGTTTTCGTCTTTGTAACGAATGTTTAGACGACGGCTTTGAAAATCTGTCAAATTGGTATTTGAAGTAATTTCACGGTAAGTATTAAAACCGGCGAACCAGGCTTCAAGATCATATTTTTTGTAACCCGGCGCGCCCATGTCGCCGACACAGACATTAACTACCCGGTAAGGCAGCCCAAGCTGTTGTGCCAAATGTTCTTCGTTTGCCAGACACATGTCGTGGTATTCGGGCGAATCTTCCGGTTTACAAAATACGATTTGTTCTACTTTGTGAAACTGATGCACACGGAAAATTCCGCGGCCGGCTTTACCGTAACTGCCCGCTTCCGTACGGAAACATGGAGAGTATGAACAATAGTTTAATGGTAAATCATCAGCGTTGAGGACTTCATCGGCATGATAACCGACAAGGGTTTGCTCGGAAGTCCCGATCAAAGATAAATCTTCTCCTTCAAGCGCATAGGTTTGATCCGCGAAAAACGGCAGGTAACCAGTACCGAAAAGAGTACGTTCCTTAGCCGCGCAGGGAGTGAAAAACGAGGTGAATCCACGATTAATCAATTCATTCTGCGTCCAGAAAAATAAAGCGCTGCAAAGCTGCGCCCCCTTCCCTTTCCAGTAATAAAAACCGGACTGAGCGACTTTGGCGCCGCGTTTGGTGTCGATGATATCCAAAAGCTCACCGAGCTCCTGATGGTCGCGAACCTTGAAATCAAAAGCCGGAACAGTTCCTTCTTTACGCAGTTCAAGATTTGCCTCGTCGGAATGGCCGTCCGGCACATCATCAGCCAGAAGATTCGGCAGCCAGCCCATTTTTTTGTGAAGAGCGGAACTGACTTCATCCTGCTCAGCCTCAAACTTGGCTAATGTTCCCTTCAATTCCTTGACCCGGACGCGCGCGTCCGGGTTGTCGCGGCATTCTTTGCTCAAACGCTTACGTTCCGCGCGCAGGTTTTCGACTTCCTGCGTAAGTTCACGGTTTTTGATATCGAGTTCAACGATAAGGTCAATGTCAATATCAGTCCCGCGCCGCCTGCACGAGTTTTTAATCAGTTCAGGATTTTCCCTGATAATTTTTATATCAATCATTTTTTGCTCCAATTTAGAAAGACGGCATGGGAAAATTGTTGGCGAATGCCTTTACTTCCCCGCGCAATGCCGCTAATGCCGCGTCGTTATCCTTCACTCCTACCGCGCGTTCGATGAATTCGGCTATTTTCGCCATTTCCGCTTCCTTCATGCCGCGCGTCGTAACCGCCGGAGTACCAATACGGATACCGCTGGTTACGAATGGTTTTTCAGGATCAAACGGAATCATATTTTTGTTAACGGTAATCAAAGCCTTATCCAAAACATTGGCAACTACCTTGCCGGTAGCGTTTTTGGGACGCAAATCAACGAGCATCAAATGGTTGTCTGTTCCGCCGGAAACGATTCTGAAACCGCGCCTGGTCAATTCTTCAGCCAGAACTTTCGCGTTGACGCAAACTTGTTTCTGGTAAGCTTTGAAATCGTCGTTCATGGCTTCTTTAAAGCAGACGGCTTTGGCGGCGATAACGTGCTCCAGAGGCCCCCCCTGCAAACCGGGGAAGACTTTGGAATTGATTTTCCTGATGTATTCTTCTTTGCAGAGGATCAGGCCTGAACGCGGGCCGCGCAAAGTTTTGTGGGTTGTAGTTGTAACAACATCGGCATGCGGTATCGGGCTCGGGTGCTCGCCGGCGGCGACCAGGCCGGCGATGTGCGCCATGTCAACAAACAAATAAGCTCCGACACTGTCAGCTATTTCACGGAAACGCGCGAAATCCAGTGTGCGGGGATAAGCACTTGCACCGACTAAAAGCATTTTAGGCTGGCATTCCCTGGCTAAACGCGCGACTTCGTCGTAGTCAAGCATTTCGGTTTCGCGGTCAACACCGTAAGGAACGATGTTGTAAAGCATACCGCTGAAGTTCATCGGATGTCCATGCGTTAAATGCCCGCCGTGGTCAAGGCTCATCGCCAGAACCGTATCGCCGGGTTCGATCAACGCGAAGTAAACCGCCATATTGGCCTGACTGCCTGAATGCGGTTGTACATTAGCCGCTTCCGCAGCGAATAATTCGCAAGCGCGCTCTATAGCCAAAGATTCGACTTGGTCAACAAACTCACAACCATTATAATAACGTTTGCCAGGTAAACCTTCAGCGTATTTGTTGGTCAGGACAGAACCTTGAGCCGCGCGGACCGCGCAGGAAGTAAAGTTTTCAGAAGCAATCAACTCAATGCCGTCTCTCTGCCGGTCGGCTTCTTTATCAATCATCGCGGCAATCGCCGGATCAGCTCTGCGCACCGCGGCAATGTCGTCATAGGATTTTACTTCGATTTTCTCAAGGCGGCGCGAATGACGATCCTCATTGCTGTAAGGAGTCGCGAGCCAGGCGTCAACGATTTCCATCATGCCGACGGCATCAAGATTGTCGCCGGACAATACGAGGACATTACTGCAATTGTGAATACGGGAACATTTTGCGGTGTCAGCATCCGCCACCAATGCCGCGCGGACATAGTTATAACGGTTGGCATTGATCGACATACCGATCCCGCTGCGGCAAATCAAAATTCCGCAGTCCGCCTGTCCTAATGAAACAGCTTTAGCCGCTTCGTTGGAAAAATCCGGGTAATCGTCCGACGGGTCCAATTCATAAGGGCCGAAATCGGAAACTTTTACATTTCTGTCCGCCAGCGCGGCCAGTAATTCTTTTTTCAATTCAAAACCGCCGTGATCAGTCCCGACGGCAACTGTAAGTGTCTTGCCAAACCAGTCTTTGATTTGTTCCATTATTTGCCTCCATTTAGCATATCAATATATTTGTTATTTCGTTATTTCAAAAAACAAGTTGTCGAGAGCCTGCTTCATTTGCGCAAAACATTCCTTATAAACCGCGTAACTGCCGCCAAAAGGGTCAGCCACATCACCGCCTGCGGAAAAATCCAATAATAATTTAGTTTTTCCCTCAAGCTCCGCGTCAATACTTACAACTTGCAGACGATGGCCTTCAGTCATAGTAAAAACGAGATCAATATTTTCCAGCAATTCCCGCGTTAACATTTGACTGCGGTGGTTTTCCAGGCCAATATTATAATCACGCATAACTTTTGCCGCGTTTTTAGATGCCGGCGTACCGTCAGCGGCAAATGTGCCGGCAGATAAAACGCCGATATCATAGCGTTCCGCTTTGCGGCATAAATGCGCAAAATAAGCCGCCGCCATCGGGCTGCGGCAAATATTCCCGGTACAAACAAATAAAATTTTCATTTTTAAACTCATGATTACAAAAAAATAAAAATACTTAAGCTGTATAAGATAAATCATTAATTAAAAATCTCAACCTTTTTGTAAAATTAATTGTCAATGATATTTTATAGAGCGATAAAAAACAGTTTTTTCTAATGATATACCGCAAGCGGTAGATTTCTTTAACTTGTTTTATTAATGTCTAAGTTCAATGTAAATATTAAGTTTTCACCCATGCGAAGTATATCAAGGAATAAAACATGCTGAATAAGCCGGAAGATAAAGACATTTTAATATTAACCAGTGAATATTGTCGTTTGGACGACAAATTTGACTTTGCCGATAAAATCATCGAACTTGACCTGGGCTGCGGCAAAGGATCATTCACCACGAAATTGGCTTTACGTTATCCTGAACGGATGATTTTCGCCGCAGACGTGATGATCGGGCGTTTACGCAAACTCCAGAAGCGCAACGACCGCGAAGGCGCGTTCAATATCCATCCCCTGCGGGTGGAGGCGAGGCATTTGCTTTCCATGATTCATGATGGAGCTTTAACGCGTCTGCATATATTGTGCCCTGATCCGTGGCCTAAAGGACGGCATCGCGCAAATCGTTTATTATGTTCTGATTTTGTCGCGCAGCTGCACCGGGTGCTTAAAACCGGCGGGCATTTTCATTTTTCAACCGATGACGTACCCTACTATGATATTGTCCGGCGCGTAACTGCCGCAAGCGGTCTTTTCGAGGAAGAAAATGAATTATTAGCGGATTTCGCTGACATCAAAAGTGATTTTGAAATACGCTGGAATGAACAGGGTAAAGAAGTTTATCATATTTTATGGGTAGCAAAAAAGAAATAGAAGCCGGATGTAACGGCCCCGTGATCCAACGGCGGGCAGCGTTGGTCGCCCATTTAAATGGGCGAAATTTAAGCGATGCAGTCGCGCATTAGACCAATTCCGCACTCCTCGAAAAGCAAGGCTTTTTTTATAAGCGAAGCGAATTTAAAAAAGATGCGAGCGTTCGAGCTGTCAACAACTAAATATTTCCCGCAGAGCGCACCTATATTATCATCTATCATATTTCCAAGTATTTTCCACAATCATCCCATGAAAAATAAAGTATGTTTGCAAAAAGTAGTCGCCGGAGTAGCCTTACTCCGCGACATAGGCTTCGGGTTGGCTGAAATTATTGACCGTGTTGAGCGCAAAGGTCGCGGTGTAAGGCTACACTCGCGACTACCTGGTTGCGGAAAATTATATATAAATTCACCGTCGTCCAGATCAGGAAGCGAAAAATGGGGTATATGAGAAACAAAGAACGCCAAGCTCAAAAGAGTTTTGAAATCATTAAATCCTAGAAGTTATGGTATGATAGTGAGTATTTTCCGCTATTTTTATTGATTTTACATACTTTCTAAAGTATTATTAGTAATGGTATTGAATTAGTCTAAAAAAAATGGAGCAAGAAAATGATTGCACTTCATCCAGAATAGGTCTAATGCGCGACTGCGTCGCTTAAGTTTCGCCCATTGGAGAGGGCTCCTGTCTTTGATTGTTTGCACTCAAAAAATCTTTATTTGTAACTTTCTAAACCTAAAAGTATCTAGTTTGATATATCTTTGTAACAAAGAAATAATCTTCAAAAAATGGTACTTTTCGGTACTTTTAAGTCTTAAAACG
>CAZEXM010000119.1:0-8416 GCA_964515915.1 uncultured Victivallaceae bacterium | reverse complement strand
CGCTTGAGTATCTTCACAACCGAGACGCTTGTGCTACATTAATTTGTGAAAAAAATACGAAGTTGTAAATTTTACAGTGTACTAGCCATTATCAAGAAGAAAAATAAAAAAGTTCTAAAATAAATAGAGAAGGGGTTTTGAAATTATGAGAAATCAATGGGGAAAAATTCTCTCTCTGATAGGCATTGCTGGTTTCATATTGACAACCATATCCTGCTTTGCAGGTAAAGCGGAAATTGAGAAAAAGTTAAATATAGGATATTTCAGAGGCTATGCCTCTTTATCATTAAAGGAAGCTCAAATTGAAATAGGCAAGAAATTCTCGGTAGATATTCGTTTTACAAATAAAAGCGGTGGCGCTTATTTTTACAATCCTTTCTTCAATAGACTCATTCCGCTATCAGCTAAGTTAGCTATTTATAATAGTAAAAAGGAATATATAGGTAATCTCTTATATTGGGAGGGCGGTTCACGAAAGAATGTAGCTTCAAACGACTGGAAGTTTATTCCTGCTGATAGTTATGTAGGCACTCCATTGACATTTACAGCAGGCTATGTTCCCGATACAGCGCATGGAGTTACGTCCAATTTACTACCGCTTGGCGAATACTATCTACAAATGATTTATTATAAATCTTTTGTTAGCAGTAATCCCGATAGATTAATCAGTAATCCTCCAAAAGACAAAAAAACTATGATCCGGGAATTTTATAAAAACTTTAACAGGGAAGAATTATTTAGCTCAAATGTCGTTAAAATAGTGTTCGTAAAAAAGAAAATAACTTCTAATCGGGTAAACTGAAAGATACTATTCATAAAAACTAAAATAATGAGAAGGATCAATGGGAAAAAAGTATTGAGTCTGAGTTTTATGATTGCAATCTGTTTTTGCACTGCAAGAGTTAAGGGAAAAACTTAAATCAAAACAGTTGTGAGTTGCAAGAAAGAATTTAAAACCCTTAACCCTTAACACTTAACTCTTAACACTATATTGGATAGGCAAATGCAAAAAATATTAGTAACAGGCGGTGCCGGTTTTATTGCTTCAGCGCTGATCCGGCATTTTATAAAATCCACTGACTACCAAATTCTGAATTTGGATAAACTGACTTACGCCGGCAATGTTGAATCTTTAGCGGAAATCGCTGATAGTGAGAATTACCAGTTTGTGCAGGGCGATATTTGTGATCATGACCTGGTCAGCTCTATATTCAATAATTTCAAGCCCGATGCGATCATGCATCTGGCGGCGGAATCCCATGTTGACCGTTCTATTGACGGGCCGGCGGCATTTATCAAAACTAACATAGTTGGAACTTACAATTTGCTTGACTGCGCAAAGGATTACCGGCAGACTTTGAGCAAGGAAAAGCAGGCGGCGTTCAGGTTTCAGCATATTTCCACCGATGAAGTTTACGGCAGTCTCGGAGACAGCGGTTTATTTAAAGAGACAAGTCCCTACGATCCCCGTTCGCCGTATTCCGCGAGCAAAGCCGCCAGCGATCATTTGGCAATGGCATGGTTCCATACCTACGGCCTGCCGGTAGTCATGACCAATTGCTCGAATAACTACGGGCCGTATCATTTTCCCGAAAAACTCATCCCCCTGGTAATCCTGAACGCGCTTGACGGCAGAGAGCTGCCGGTTTACGGCAAGGGGGACAATATCCGCGACTGGCTTTACGTCAACGACCATGCCAAAGCCCTTGCATTGGTACTGCGCAAAGGCGTGCCCGGCGAAACTTACAATGTCGGCGGCAATAATGAACGTACTAACCTGGAAGTTGTCGAAACTATCTGCGCTGTCCTTGATGAGTTACGCCCGCTGGAAAACGCTCATTACCGGGATCAAATCATATTCGTTACCGACCGTCCCGGGCACGACAAGCGTTACGCTATTGACGCGACAAAATTAAGAACCGAACTGGGCTGGGAGCCGGAAGAAAATTTTGCTACCGGCATACGCCGCACGATTCAATGGTATCTTGACAACAAATGGTGGTGGGGACCAATCCGGGAATCAAAATATTCAGGGGAAAGATTAGGGAAAAAATAATTATATTGAATGTTTCAATCGCTTGTGCTGTGGTAACCGTCGTTAAAGCTCCATAGGTGCGAAAAAAGTGGAGAAACGGCCGACGGCGGTAAAAGGAGGAGAACCACCGCCGGTCTTTCTTTACAGAAGGTAAAACAACATGAAAACTATTTCAAGATGATTTTGATCTGCGGAGCGGTTTCAGCCGCGCTGCAGATGTAAACATTCGAATTACCTTCAATATTCAAGTAATCAAGCAGGTTTTCGGCTTCATTAAGATCCGTTTTTAAGCCGATATTGACCTTTTTAACTTCGATATTGCCTTTTTTAAGGCAGTATAAGATTCGCCTTAATTGTTTTCTCGAAATATCCGGGCATCCCGGCATTTTTCCATTCAAAGTTCGCAGTGCCGGCATTCGCAGAAACTTTAAAACGCATTCCTCACGGGTGATGACGCCGTCTTTTACAATGGCTTTATATTTAAAAATAAAACTTTTGCGGTCCGCCCGCCATGAAACTATTTTGTTTTTAGCGGCATTTGCATTGTTTTGTCGCAGGCCCCTGGTTAAAGTGCGGACAACAGTATTGACAAGCGCTTCACAGAAAGCCCATTTCAGGGTTTTAACCCGGCGCAGTTCCGCCCGGAGTTTTTCGCCTGGAACGGGCGCGTATTTTCGCGGATAAAATTTCCCGCCTGCTGGTTGCGGAAAGAGTTTCATTTTGCTCAGTTTATGCGCGCGCACTTCATCGGCGGTTAAGCTCCGGGTTGTCTGCGCGGGTACCCGACATACGGCTGCAAGGACAATTACCCCGGCGAGAATATTTTTTATCAGCATAATAAAAGCTCCGGTCAAAATGTGTTGTAATAAAATATTTTCATCTATTGTTCGCGGCGGAAAAGGAAATCTCACGCGATATTTGAAAAAATTTACGAAAACAGCGGGAAAATAATTATTGAGACGGCAATGCGGGGTAGTATACGGTATTTGCGCGCATGTTGCGCAGATCGATATCGTCGATATACACGCCGAACAAATACGCAAAAGAAAAGTTGAACTTCTTAATTTCGCCATTGCTGAAGTACCTCGAGTCAATGGTGAAAACTTTATTTAAATCAGAATCAGCCGTGCCTTCGACTAACTCTGCCGCGGCAAGCATGGTTCCAGGCAGGTCCTGGGCAAAATTGTCGCTCGCGCGCGGCAGGGAAGCCGTCGGCATAAAAACATATTCCTCCCCCTCCTCAGCAATCAAACTCTCGGAGCCTTGAACCATATTCAGCTGCAAATCGATAAGAGTCTCTATACCGGATTCGACGCCGGCCTGGTAGAAATCAACGATTTGGTCATCAGCGGTGAATGGATAACCATCGCCGCCTTCTTCCGGATTGCCGTAATCCCAGTGATGGATACTATCTCCCGCGCCGCCAACTACGTTATCGCTGCGGGAAAGAATTTCCGCGTTCCCTTTCGCCCGGATAAACATGCGGATATTTGAAATACTCAAGCCGGCAATGAAAATCATTCCCAGCAAAACAGCCAGAATCGGGATCAGGCAGACACACAGTTCCATGATGGCTTGTCCCTGTTGTCCGGGAGATTTTATTTTATTTTTCATAGCAACAACTCCTTTTACAGATGCGGCGGGCCGATTGTAGTCCCGGGCGGGGAACCGGGGCCGGGGCCGCCGGGAGTCCAGCGGCACTGCATTTGTTCATTCGTTACCAGATTTCCGTTCATGTCCCGTAATATATATTCATTTTTTAAATAAATGCGCGTATTCCAGCCGGCCTCTTTTTCGCTGATTTCAGTAGAATAGTCTTCTTCATCCAGATAAGCATCCGTACTTTTCCAGATTTGCTGCAGCCAGCCGGCGCCGCTTGGATTGCTTAAGGGGTTGTATTTGTAGTCATCTTCGAAGAAAATAGCTACGTTTGAACCATCATATACATAGTCATTATTCCAGCCGCTCTTCCGGAAGGCGGGGTCATCGAGTGTCTGCAATGCCGTTAAATATTGTTGAGTGCCTGCCGGCGGGGCCGTAGACGGATTATGCAAATCCTCAACGTCTGAAAGCCAGATTAAAAACCTTTCCAGATCACTGAAGTCGATACGGAGCGGACGACATTGCTGCATTGAGCTCGGAATCAGGGATACATCATTAAAAATCGGCAAAACTATAACTGCGTCGGTCGGTGGAGCACCGTCGGGTAAGGCGCCGAGCGGCTTGGCTACCGCTCCGCCACTGTCGGCGTCGCTTGCTGAATCATTGCCGACTTTTAAACTTTTGACCGGGGTTTTCCTGATAATACCCTGCTGCATAGCGTATTTTGCCTTTTCCATCTGATCAGTTCCGGCATAAGGGTGGTCTTTTCCGTAGGGGCGGGTCATCCGGCTTTTATATTTATTCATAAGTTTAATATGCTGATAACATTCAGCGTAAGCCGTCGCACCGCCGTAAAATACGCTATCCTTCAAGTCGTCCCGCAAAAACATACCGCGGCTCCAATAATTAAAACCGTCATTATTCGGCCCGCTGTAGTTGAGATTTTCCGATATGCCGTCAGCGGCGTAGCGCGACCATTTGCTGTCGTAGACACACCAGCGGATCGGTTCGAGAGCTTCCGGTTCGGCGGAATCAATAGTCTTCAAAGCCTCTTCAAGAGTGGACTGGTCCACCGACCCGGTAAATTTCACACCCAAAGTATAAATTTCGCTTTCATCAGGAAAAGACGTATGTTCGAAATCAACATTATACCATTTGCCGTTCCAGTAGGAATCGGGGTATTTTACCACTGAGTTCAAGGTCGGATTGCACCATATTTGGTTCAGAATCGCGCTGTACAGGGTCTCACTGTCCAGCCAGGATGGATCAACACTTTCGATGCCGGGGAAACGGCCGTTGGGACGCACCGCGAGGCCCTGGTCAGTTATGAGTTTTAACATGGCGACATACGGGTCGCGCCATTTGTAATAGTTGATATACTCTGCAATGTCCCCGTAATTATAATATTGACTTTCGGGATCAAGTTTATCCAGATAATTATTTAAATCACTGTAGACGGTTTTGTAGCTTTGCTCGTCGCTGCTGTAAATATTAATGCCGTTGTTCTTAGCGGCCTGCTGTGCTGCCCCGAAGGCTATCAACGGCCCGCAAAACGAGATCCGTGACTGCATTTCGGTCAGGGTTTTGTTAGCCGAAGCTATTTTTTCGGAATCGTCTTCGCCAATTGTCGGAATATCGTCAAGCAGAGTGTCCGCGGCTTTGACGAAGTTGATTTCACCAATTAAATTGAGGCTTCGAGCCTGCCATTTCGCGGCGGCGAGAGCCGCGGATTGTTCCGCCGTGTCAAGTTTTATTTTGGCGCGGATGATTGAATGCAGGTCGAATAAAAACAAACTGCCGATCAGCAGGATAATTAAAATAACGATCGCGAAAACAAAAACCTGGCCTTGTTCATCATGTTTTTGTATAATCGTTTTCATTTAATTATTCTCCATAAACAAACTCGAATGATTAAAAGCACTCGCTTCGCCGGAGGGAATATTCGTGTCCGTCATGCCGCCGAATATCCAACTGAAACTTTCACTGAGCAAAGGCATATTTTTTATTTTAACCCTGCCGTAGACAATGGTGTCGTTTTCATAAGTGGAAGGATTGATTTCGACGACCGGGGTGTCGCTGGTAAGATTGTCCGGCTCCCAGTATTCAAAATTGATGCCGTGCGGGCCGTATCTGCCGTAAAGCATATATTCCTCCGCGGTATCCGAAAGATTTTCCCGGGAGTAAGGAACAGCGGCGGGTATATTGGAAACATCCTGTCCCGACGCGCCGGTAATCGCCACTCGCGCGGCACGGTCAACTATTGATTTGGCATATCCCAGGCTGTAGGCTTTCGCCGCGTAAAAAGACGAATATTCCGACAACATCTTTGCCATGGACCACTGGAATATCTGCATCAGGCCCAGAAACAGCAAACACAGCAGCAGGATGCACATCAATGACTCAAGGATAGTCGCGCCGCGTTCCGGCTTTTTTTTACGCATACGGGAACCCTCAACTATTTAATAGCTATATATATAAAATAACGCATTCTTTCAAAATTTATTGCATTTGAGTGTATAAAAAATAAAATACTTGTTAAAGCAGCTTTTTGCAAGTCAATCTTAGCGCGATGACGCCGGTATTTTTCCCAGAATGGAATTGTCATTAACTATTTCTATTGCCTTCATCCGCGTGATTACATGCTTTTTTATCCGGGTGTCGGCACAAATAAAGTTTATGTAATTGTCACTCCAGCCCTGAAAGTAAGCGGCTTTGTTTTTGCGCTCAAAAATAACCGGCAAAGTTTTGCCGAGTTGAGACCTGAGGAAATCCGTTTTCATTTTATCGGCTGTTCTGACCAGGCGTAAACGGCGTTTATTGGCGATATTACCCGGTACCTGGCCACCCATCGCCGCCGCCGGGGTTCCTTCCCGCGCGGAATAGGTGAAAATGTGTATGTTGGAAAAGTTCATTTTTTTAACGAATTCCATTCCCTGTTCAAAATGCGCTTCAGTTTCGCCCGGGAAACCGACAATTACATCAGTTCCGAGGTGAATACCGGGGATTAATTCACGGGCTTTTTCAATAAAACGCGCGAATTCAGAACTCGTGTATTTGCGTCCCATGGCTTTGAGGATTTCGTCACAGCCGTGCTGCAGGGATAAATGCAGAAAGCGGCACACTTTGGGGTTTTCAGCCATTGTTTCGAGCAAATCCATATTATTCGGATGAGCTTCGGTGGAACTCAAACGAATCCGGAAATTACCGGGAAGCGCGCATAAGGCAACTGTTAATTCATTCAAAGTCCTGCCGCGGTCATTGTAAGCGCAGATATTTACGCCGGTGAGAACTATCTCCTCAAAACCGTTTTTGACCAATTGCTTAAAATCATCAATAACTTCGTTCCAGTCGCGTGAGCGTTCGGGCCCGCGTGCGTACGGAATTATGCAGTAGGAGCAAAAATTATTACAACCTTCCTGGATTTTGAGGAAGGCGCGGCTTTTGAACGGGAAATTACCCCCGGCTTTTTCTTTGAAAATTTCACTCCCCTGGCCGGTGCTGAAAGTATGTCCGCTCGAAACGGATTTCTTCTGCAGAAAATCTTTAACCAGGGAAGCGATTTGTTTTTTCTCGGGGTTGGTCAAAATAATGTCCACCGCATCTTCTTTACTCCAGGCTGAATTTTCGATTTCGGCACTGCAGCCGGTGACAATAATACATGCTTCCGGGTGTTTTGAGCGGAAACGTCGTGCCGCCTGTCGGCTTTTGCGTGAGGCGGCGGCGGTTACGGTGCAGGTATTGATAATCAGCAAATCAATACGTCCGGCGAATTCAGGGCGCACTATCTCCCAGCCGTCCGACTTCAAACGATCACATATTAAGGCACTATCGGCCTGATTTAAACGACAGCCAAGCGTAAATACCGTCGCGTTCCCAAAACTTTTAGCCATTGATATACCACTTATTTTTATAGAATAATTGCAATTGTTCCGTAATCTATGCCAAAGACGAAAGGATTTCAATATTTAGGAAAGAAAAAACAATTTTTAGCATAAACAGTCTTGTAAAACAGGCAAAAGCTTAATATATTGAGTGCGCAAGGTGTTTTAGGCTTTGGTTTTAGCCGAAAACAAGATTTATGTAAAAAGACAAATTGGAGCACTTAATTATGGCTGATGCTAAAAAAGAAATTTTCGCTGACGGAATTGGACAAATTCATTTTGCTGGAGGTATGGTTAGATTTGATTTCGTAACTTTACAGCCGGATGAAGAAGGGAAAAAAGATCCTGTCGCAATCTGTAACGAACGTATTATTATGCCTCCTCAAGGCTTCCTCAATGCTTTTAATTCTATGCAGAATCTCATCGACAAACTTCTCGATGCCGGCGTTTTGCAAAAAAATGAAAACGCGGAAGAAAAGAAATAATTTTTCTGCGAATTTTATAGAATATTTAACTCACAACTTTTTCGTATTTGAAAAGTTGTGAGTTTTTTTTTGCGAAAATAGTAAATCTCTAAATACCTAATTACCCGGTCCTTCCGGCAAAGCCGCGTCCGTGCTTATCCGGGTTTGTCTGTGTCCATCCGGGTTCTCCCCATTCCCCCTCAAAATAAAATTTGCTTTTTTTTTACGAATTCGGTTTGTAAAAAATTCTTTAATCTGTATCTTAGGGGCTTGTTTTGCTTATTGATTTAATTTTTGATGCTTTAAAAAACATTAAAAAGAAAGTTCAAAAAAAATTGAATTGCAGTTTGCAAAAGCAATAAATCAGGTTATTTTAAAAGTCTGCGTTAAAAAGCGGAATTTAATATAAATTTAATCATTAAGTATTTGATGAT
>CAZEXM010000118.1:0-8463 GCA_964515915.1 uncultured Victivallaceae bacterium | reverse complement strand
AGTGAGCTACATTTTTTATATACAATGCGAATATTTAAGCTGTATAGTGTACTAGAGACATCAGTCCTTGCTGGATATTTTTGTTTTTTTGTATAACGAAGACGACGTTCGCCTATTTTACGGGGGAGCCGTCCGCACGCCTAAGTATTGGTTTTGGCTTCCTGGGGGTAAGATCGACAATTTTTCCAACAATAATTTCCGGGAACTTACAATTTTTCACTTCGCGCAGCTCAAGCATGTCAATGTAAGTTACCCCGGATGTTTTTTCGGCAATACTGATACGGCCGAAACGAGTGTTTTGATTCGTGATATCGCATGTTTCCACGTATATCCACTGATTGAGATAGTCTTCTTCCGGTATGGAGCCAATCGAATAAAGTGCACTGAATAAGGCACCGTCGCCAATAGGTTTTTTATTATAATCCAGAAAGGACAAAGTAACCCCCAGGCCTTGAAAATTCATTCCGGTATCAATTTGTTTTGTTATTTTTACAAAGAAGCTTAATTTATAGCTCGTATCAGGTTTCAGGGGGATATCATCAGTTAAAGAAGCCGAACCGGAAATCAGGATTTCTTTTCTCTGTCCATTAATATTGACCGCCCGGGGCTTGCCATTTATGAAGCAAAGGCTGCGAGTGCCGTGAAAAGCTTCTTTCGTTGACACGCGGCAGGTTGATTTCAGATTATCAAGGAAAGCAAATTTCCGGCTGAAGTCCTGCAGGCTCCAATCAACGATACTAGTCCGCCCGTCCCAGGTCAAAAACCTGTTTATGGTTTTTCTGACTTTTTCAAAGCTGTAATTTGGAATTAAGTTGGGATTTATACTGATACTCTTTTTGAGTTCGGAGCTGCCGCCGGATTTGCCGTCCCATTTGCCGCTTTCGAAGCTCAAAACATAATATAATTCACTGTCTTCGTCCATTTTTTTATGCGGCATGAAATAAATTAAGGCTTTGTATTGAGCAAGCGGAATTACGTAAATAGGTATTTTTTCACTTTTTTTTCCGGCGACAGTCATTTTCAGGGAAGCCAAATTAATTTCCCGTCTAAAATCAATATGGTAACTGAAGGACTGACGAGGAAAACTTTCTTCATTTGAAAAAACATTCACTTTGACATTATATTTTGTCGCAAACGCACTTTGAGTCGAGATGACGCACAATATTACAGAAATAATAATGCCGGTAAATAAATTTTTCATAATCAATAACCTCTTATGGATTTGAGTACTTTAAAACTCTTGATGAGAATGCATTTGAACATAAAACGCCTTTACAAAAATACAACTTATCAGCCATCCTTTCAAGTAAATTTAACTTTAATCTGTTTTTCTCCTGTCAGCTTGGTGGCTTGACGCGACCGACAAAACTAAAAAAGATAACGAAACCGACGTTCGGGACGCGGTCCAGCGGCGGAACGCTGGTTGCCCGTCTCCAACG
This sequence comes from uncultured Victivallaceae bacterium, assembly GCA_964515915.1. Classification (GTDB taxonomy): domain Bacteria; phylum Verrucomicrobiota; class Lentisphaeria; order Victivallales; family Victivallaceae; genus JAHOYW01. The sequence continues at coordinate 7,024 of CAZEXM010000118.1, read as the reverse complement.
GGCGAAACTTAAGCGACGAAGTCGCGCAATTGGACAATTCCGCCTCAAAAAGCGAGGCTTTTTTAAAAATAGAGCTCGCGATGTTTTTTGAAAAGATGCGAGCGTTTGAGCCTTTCCGTAAGGCTTTACTTTTTCGAGAACTTAGGCCGCGGCGACTTTTGTCGGTGCCGTCGGCTTGACGCGACCGACAAAAGTCGTCAGGTCAATACTCGAACGCTCAACATTATCAAAAAATTCGCTTTGCTCATTTTGGGAGAATATCGCTTTTCGAGAGGTATTTATTAAGGCGCAACAAGTTGCGCATAATTTTGAGCATTAGAGATGCTCGACCAGCGCCAAACAAGTTTGGATTTTATATTTGTTTTTGACCAATAGTTAATTGTATGAACAAGTTAAAGTATATCAAATTACGAAGCCGACGTTCGGTCGCCGCTGGATCACGGAGGCGTTGCATCCGCCTTTTTTTTATTTTTGTCGGTTCCGTTCGGCTTCGGGGTTGCAAAAAGCATATTTTAAGGTAAATTATTTTTTATGTTTTCACTAATTATTTATATATAATACCAATTTGCATTCAAAAGGTTAGTAAAAACACGGCTAGAGACAGCCGTGGCTTGTAGAATCGAGAAAGATGTAGCCGCCTCTGTCTCTAGAGGCGCAAAACTGTTAATGCAGTATATTATTAGTAACTAACTCTTAGATTGCAAATTGGTATAAGCAGCAAGGTTTTAAACATTATGAAAATGAGCGAGATGCTTGGACGCCGCATTAAAGAAGACCCCAAAGACGCCAAAACAGTAAGTCATAAATTTTTAATCCGCGGTGCTTACGTCCGTATGGTTTCGGCCGGGATATATTCCTTATTGCCTGCCGGCAAACGGGTCGTCGCGAAGATTGAAGCTGTTATCCGTGATGAAATGAATAAGATTGACGGGCAGGAAATACTTATGCCCGTAGTTCTGCCGGCGGAATTATGGGAGGAAACCGGGCGTTACGAATCCGTCGGGCGGGAACTGCTGCGTTTCCAGGACCGCAACGGTAAAAAAATGCTTTTAGCGATGACCCATGAGGAAGCGGTATGTCATTTGATTCGAACCGAGTTGAGCAGTTATAAGCAACTGCCGTCAATGGTTTACCAGATTCAGACTAAATACCGGGATGAAGCCAGGCCGCGCGCCGGGCTTATCCGGGTTCGCGAATTTACCATGAAAGACGCCTATTCTTTTCATATTTCGCAGGAGTGCCTGGAAGCATACTACCGGAAGGCACATCAGGCTTATGAGAATATTTTCCGCCGCGTCGGTATGAAAGACCTGCTCTCCATCGAATCTAATTCCGGCATGATGGGCGGTAAGGTTTCGCATGAATTCATGGCTGTTTCCGAAAACGGCGAAGACACGATTTTTGTTTCTCCGGACGGCAGCTACCGCGCGAATCGTGAAATCGCCACCGCCGCGTGGAAATTTGAAAAAGAACCGGCGCTTGAACTGGAAAAAGTTCATACCCCGAACGCTAAAACAATTGAAGAAGTCGCCGGCTTCCTTGCTGTTAAAGCTGGAAATACCGGAAAAGCGGTATTTTATCAGAATGATGTCAGCGGCGAACTGATTTTCGCCTTAATACGCGGGGATTTTGAGGTCAATGAAAGTAAACTGCAAAATATCGCTTTAGCCCCGGACTTATCTTTTGCCGGCGATGATATGATCCGCGCGGCAGGTTGTGAGCCGGGTTTCGCGTCGCCTTTAGCTGTTGACAGCACTAAAGTAAAAATAATTATTGACCTTTCAGTGCTTGAATCCTCGAATCTTGTCGTTGGAGCCAATGAAATTGATTATCATTACAGGAACTTTAATTTTGAAAGGGATATGCCAAACACTAAAAATGTCATAATCGCGGATATCGCGACTGTCCGTGCGGGAGACCCCTGCCCGGTAAGCGGCGAAGCGCTGCTCGAAAAACGCGGTATCGAAGTTGGTAATATCTTCCAGCTCGGAACCAGATATACAGAGGCGATGAACTGTAAGGTACTCGACCGTAACGGCAAAGCTCAAACCCTGATTATGGGCTGTTACGGCATCGGCGTCGGACGGACCATGGCCGCGGTAATAGAACAGAACAATGACCGGTTCGGACCGGTATGGCCGATAACGATAGCTCCGTTTCAGGTACAAATTTGTGCCCTGAACCCTAAAAAGGATAATATCGCTGAGATTAGCGGTAAAATATATGCGGACTTGACTGCCGCCGGAATCGAAGTACTTTATGACGACCGGGGGGAAAAGGCCGGTTTCATGTTTAATGAAGCGGACCTGCTCGGAATTCCGCTGCGTCTGGTTGTTTCGCCAAAAACTGTGGGCGACGGACAAGTTGAATTTAAACGCCGCGGTACCCGTGACGGTGAATTGCTTGAAATTGATGATATTGTCGAAACAATGAAGCAGTTGATTGCCGAAGAATACAAAAAGTATGAATGAGTAATATTAAATCCAGGAGATTCCAATGTGGGATTACAATGATAAAGTGATGGACCACTTCCTTCATCCGCGCAACGTGGGTGAAATAAAAGACGCCGACGGCGTCGGGCAGGTTGGCAACATGTCCTGCGGCGACGCGTTGAAACTGAGTTTTAAATTAGATGAAAACGGCAGAATCGCCGAAGCCAGGTTTCAAACCTTCGGCTGCGCCAGCGCGATTGCTTCTTCGTCGGCCTTGACTGAACTGGTACAGGGCATGACTCTGGAGGAAGCGGAAAAAGTAAGCAATAAAGATATAGTTGCTGTGCTCGGGGATTTACCGGAGGCGAAACTGCATTGTTCGGTGATGGGAATGGAGGCTTTGCAGGCGGCGATAGCGAACTACCGCGGCGAAAAAAACGATACTGAAAACGATGGCGACCATGAAGGACGCATTGTCTGTAAATGTTTCAGCGTTACTGATGTTAAAATTCGCAATACCGCGATTAATAACAACTTGCATACAGTTGAAGAGATCACTGATTATTGCAAAGCCGGTGGAGCCTGCGGTTCATGCCTGGAGGAAATTGAAGAAATTCTCGATGGTATCTGGAAAGAGAAAAAAACGGAAAGCACTTCATCAAAGCAAGCGGAATTTTTGCGTCTGCCGCTGATTCAGCGGGTGCTCAAAATCCAGGAGATTATCGATAGTGAAATCAAACCTATGTTGGAGCAGGACGGCGGCAGCATCGAACTCGTTGACATGAAAGACAATGTCGTGTTTGTGAAACTTACCGGTCACTGCGCGTCATGTCCCAGCGCCGGAGTAACCCTTAAAAGCGGTGTTGAAGCAGTTTTACGGGATTGTCTTTACCCTGAAATAGTTGTCGAAGGCGTATGACAGAGGATACGATTATGAGCAATAAAAAACTTATTTATCTGGATAACAACGCGACTACGGCCGTGGCCCCTGAAGTATTCGAAACTATGCGTCCGTATTTTTGTGAACAGTACGGCAATCCCGCCAGTATTCATGCCTTTGGCGGTTCGATAATGTCCAAAATAGAAAACGCGCGTGCTCAGGTCGCAAGCCTTATCGGCGCCACGAAAAAAGACCGGCACGGCAAATTTACCGAGGTGATTTTTACCGGCTGCGGCACTGAAAGCGATAATACCGCGATCCTCAGTGCTTTGCGGGCCTGTCCGAAAAAGAAAAAAGTCGTAATGTCGACGGTTGAACATCCCGCTGTTTTGAGTCTGGGCAAAGAATTGGAAAAACGTGCTTATCCGGTATCTTATGTGCCGGTTGATTCCCATGGCTGTCTGGATATGGCACGCTACGAGGAAATGGTCGATGGCAATACCGCGATTGTTTCGATAATGTGGGCGAATAATGAAACGGGAAACGTTTATCCGGTCGAAAAATGCGCCGAAATCGCTCATCGTTACGGTGCCTTGTTCCATACAGACGCAGTTCAGGCAATAGGCAAGATTCCATGCAGCATGGCTGATTCCCAAATAGACATGTTAAGTTTATCCGGGCACAAACTGCACGCTCCGAAAGGCGTGGGCGCATTGTATATACGACGGGGGATTCGTTTCCACCCCGCGCAAATCGGCGGACACCAGGAACGCGGACGCCGCGCCGGCACTGAAAATGTCGCGTCGATTATTGCTTTAGGCAAGGCGGCGGAGCTGGCTCAGGCATCCATGGAAGAAGAAAATACCCGTGTAAAGGCTTTGCGGGACAGACTGGAGCGTGGTTTGTGCGAAAATATTCCCAAAGCGAAAGTTCTTGGAGATGTAAAAAGCCGTTTACCTAATACCACTTTAATTGGCTTTGCAGCTGTTGAGGGGGAATCTATTCTGATGAAGATGGACCACTTAGGCATTTGCGCGTCAAGCGGCAGTGCCTGTACGACCGGCAGCCTGGAACCGTCGCACGTTTTACGGGCGATGGGAGTAGCGTATACGATTGCCCACGGCGCGATCCGCTTCAGTTTATCAATTTACAATACGCAGGAAGAAATAGATTTTGTCATCAGGGAAATGCCGGAAATAATAGGCTGGTTAAGAAAATTGTCGCCATTCTGGCAGGATTAGACATCAAAAATCAACCCTTTAAGTTTAAATTAACATTATGAAAAAATCGCTGGCACATCTTCCCCTGAATAAAAAACAGGGACTTAAAAGACTCAAGTCCATCATTCTGGCAAGCGTGCCGGAAACGGAGTTTATCATTCTTTTCGGCAGTTATGCCCGCGGCAACTGGGTGGACGACGAATATACGGAAAAGCATATTACTTACCAGTACAAAAGCGATTTTGATATTCTGGTGATTACTAAAAATAAGGAATCGGCTAATAAAGAAAGTCTCTGGATGCAGATTGAAAATGAGTATTACGGGGCCTATCATGACCGCACTCCCGTCGATATTATCCCCCACCATATCCGTGAGGTGAATTCCAAACTCAAAGAGGGACATTATTTCTTTTCGGATATCAAAAAAGAAGGTGTATTACTCTATAACTCCGGCAGATATAAACTCGAAAGAAGGCGCAAAATTGACCCGGCAAGAAGACTGGAAATTGCGATTGATGATTTTAAACAGTGGTTCGAAAGCGCAAACGATTTTTTGTGGGGATATCAACAATATTTAAAAAGTGAAAAATATAAAATAGCAGCTTTTCAGCTACATCAGGCAACAGAGCGTTTTTACGGTGCGGCAATACTGGTCTGTACGGGGTACTGCCCTAAAGTCCACAATATAGAGCGGCTTGGACGGATGATTTCACGCTATTATCCGGAATTCCTGAAAATTTTCCCGAAAAAAACTGAGGAGGAGAAACACTTTTTCAAACAGTTGAAAAAAGCCTATGTCGATGCCCGTTATAAAAAAGATTACAATATCACCAGAGAAGAGCTGGCATATCTGGCAAAACGCGTTGAAAAGCTTCGCGATTTAGTAGAAAAAATATGCAATGCCAAAATAGAAAAATTTAAAATGTGTATAATGTAGCACAAGCGTCCCGCTTGTGAATATTCTCAAGCGGGACGGTTGACTTTCGCTATGCTCAGTCTCAGCCTCCGCAAAGTGAGCTACATTGATTAAAAATACATTTTTCTGAATGGAATTTTCGCGCAAAAGAAGTTTTTGGGGAACAAGTTACCAATACGGCATCAGAAGATTCGCCACTAGAATTGACTCCAGCGTCCCGAAAAAAACTAAAATTCTTAACCCCATCAGCAGTTCGCGGGATCTCGAAATAATCCAGGAACTCAAAGCCGCGAACAGCGCCGCTATACAATATGTAAGCAGCAAATTGACCTCTCTCTCTCATGTCCGTAATTTATCCGAACAAAATTTTCAGAAACGCCTCTTCAGCGACAAAATGTTGAGAAAAAAACTTGAAGATTGTTATGCAAAACTGCGCCTGAATCCAGACGCCTGCTCCAGTTCAAGTAAACTTTTGCAGGAAGAACTCCGCAGACAACTTTCCACTTATCGCCAGTATTCCCGCCTATGGGATTTTCAGGAATTATTTGGTTCACAGGATCCCAATTTCAAAACAGACTTTGCTGCCGTGATAAAAAATCTAAAACGCTATTACCAGAAACCGCAAAAATGTAAATACTGCACGGGAAAAGGTTTTCTGATAATAGAAAAAAACCTGAATAATGACCGTGGTTTTTTTCGTCGATCCTCTAATAAAAGCAAGTTGAGAACCAACTTTAAAACTTATCGTCAAAAGTGTCAACACTGTAATGGTAAGGGAACTCTCAATAGAAGCCTCTATTACTATAAACTGAGAAATAAACATTATGCCGACAAAATCTATATTCCATTATCAATAAGCTTTTTGGGATTTAAACCGGGAGCCATGCGGGCGGCGTCTCGCAAAGAAAGAAAAAGAATGAAATTTTCTCACAAATTCCGCTCGGATATCAATAATACATATATTTATACTCAAAACCCGCGCTTTCCATTGTCTGCCGCTTCAAAATTAAACTTTGTTTTCGGCAAACTTCAGGAAATAGAAATTATCTTCCCGGACTCCAAAGGACTTTATCAGCAAATGAAAAATCGTCTTGAAGATAAATATGGAAAAGTGACATGGGAAACTAATGATTATTTTGCTTTTTGCCAAATCGACCAACCCGCTTATTCTATTCTTTTAGGCAGAATACCGAACGGAGGTAAAGAATCCATAGTAGTGAGCTGCAGACATAAAAAACTATCCAACGCAAAATATCTTTTCAGTAAATTGCGGCGCAAAACATCCAATATCAGCAGTTTTAAAGTCAAGACCAAGCAAGATGCAAATACAGATACAGGATTCTGAAAAGCTTTACATCAGGGAACAGGCACACCGCCGCCGGCTCAATATAAACCGCAAGCGCTGCCAGTGGAAAACACAAAAAATAAGTTCATAACGAGTTACTAGTACACTATACAACTTAAATGTTCGCATTGTATATAAAAAAATGTAGCTCACTTTGCGAAGGCTGAGACTGAGCGCAGCGAAAGTCAACCGTCTCGCTTGAGTATCTTCACAACCGAGACGGTTGTGCTA
>CAZEXM010000117.1:0-8606 GCA_964515915.1 uncultured Victivallaceae bacterium | reverse complement strand
ACCGACGTTCGGGACGCGGTCCAGCGGCGGAACGCTGGTTGCCCGTCTCCAAGGGGCGAAACTTAAGCGACGAAGTCGCGCAATTGAATAATTCCGCCTCGAAAAGCGAAGCTTTTCAAAAAAGAGCTGGCGATTTTTTTGAAAAGATGTGAGCGTTCGAGCCTTGCTGCAAAGTTTTATTTTTTTTCAAGAATTTAAGTTAGACCGAGTTTTGTCGGACGCGTCAAAATCACCTTTTCACGTATTTTTCCTGTTTTTCATAACTTGGCACGGGTATTGCTAGTATAATATTTCAATATATGAAAAAGCTAAAAGCCAAAGCATTGACTTTGGGATATAAGGAGACCTGAACATGGGTAAAATACTTGGAATAGACCTTGGTACCACGAACAGTTGTATGGCTGTAATGGAACATGGTGAAGCAAAAGTGATTCCGAACGCGGAAGGGAATCGCACGACACCATCAATCGTAGCTTTCACTAAAAATGATGAAAGACTTGTTGGACAAACCGCAAAACGTCAGGCAGTGACTAATCCCAAGCATACGGTGTTTTCCGTAAAACGCTTCATGGGACGTAAATTCGCTGAAGTCGGCGACGAAAGACATCTGGTTCCCTATGAAGTTGTTGAAGCCAAAAACGGCGACGCGCACATTAAGATCGAAAATAAGACATATTCTCCTCCGGAAGTCGCGGCGATGATTCTGCAAAAGCTTAAAACTGATGCGGAAGCATACCTTGGCGAGGAAGTGAAACAGGCTGTAATCACAGTTCCCGCTTACTTCAACGACAGCCAGCGCCAGGCGACTAAAGACGCCGGTAAAATCGCCGGTTTGGAAGTTCTGCGCATCATCAACGAACCTACAGCCGCTTCTCTGGCCTACGGCCTGGACAAAGATAAAGAAGAAATTATCGCGGTATACGACCTCGGCGGCGGAACTTTCGATATATCCGTTCTCGAAATCGGCGACGGCGTTTTCGAAGTAAAAGCAACCAATGGCGATACTCACCTCGGCGGTGATGACTTCGACCAGGTCCTTATTGATCATCTCGCGGACAACTTCAAAAAAGAAAACAGCGTTGATTTACGCAAAGACCCGCAGGCTTTACAGCGTCTCAAAGAAGCCGCTGAAAAAGCTAAATGTGAACTTTCGACCAGCATGAACTCTGACATTAACCTGCCGTTTATCACCATGAACCAGGACGGCCCGGTTCACATGAACATGACCATAAGCCGGGCGGATCTGGAACAATGGTGTGATCCTTTACTGGAACGCACAAAAGCTCCATGCAACAACTGTATGAAGGATGCCGGTGTTTCAACTTCTGAAATCAAGGAAGTTATCATGGTCGGCGGTATGACCCGTATGCCGAAAGTCCAGGCTGCGGCCAGTGCCATCTTCAGCAAAGACCCGCACAAAGGAGTTAATCCTGATGAAGTCGTTGCCTGCGGCGCTGCCATTCAGGGCGGAGTTCTGGGCGGAGAAGTTGAAGACGTTGTTCTGCTCGACGTAACCCCGCTGTCACTGGGCATCGAAACGATGGGTGGAGTATTTACCCGTTTGATTGAGCGCAATACGACTATTCCCACCCGGAAGAGTGAAATATTCTCAACCGCCGCGGACAATCAGCCTTCGGTGGATATTCACGTATTGCAGGGTGAACGCGAAATGGCCGGAGCGAATAAAAGTATCGGACGTTTCCGTCTGGACGGAATTGTTCCCGCTCCGCGCGGCATACCGCAAATCGAAGTTGCTTTCGACATCGACGCCAACGGTATCCTGCATGTAACCGCTAAAGACAAAGGAACCGGTAAAGAACAAAAAATCACTATTACCGCGAATTCCGGTTTGAGCGATGAAGAAATCGAAAACATGGTTGACGAAGCAAAAGCCCACGCCGAGGAAGACAAAGCGGCGAAAGACAAAATCGAAACCAAAAACAAAGCTGATTCCATGATCTATCAAACTGAAAAGCAGTTAAAGGAACATGGAGACAAAATTCCACAAGACGTCAAACAGCCCGTTGAAGACGGTATCGCTAAACTCAAGCAGCAGCTTGAAAGCGACGATACTGAAGGCATGAAGGCAAGTATGACTGAAATAGAACAACACTTGATGAAGTTCGGGGAAAAAATCTATGAACAGCAGCAGGCCAGTGCCCAGGAAGCTCAAGCGGAGCAGCCGGACGCCGGCCAGGCAGCCGAAGACAGCACTAACAAAAATGACGACGACATCGTTGATGCTGAAGTCATTGATGATGACAAATAGATAATCGAATCCGGCTGAGATCACTTAATGGATTTTGTCCGGATGATATTATAAAAACTAAAAACCATTAACTTAAAAGGAGTACAACTATGGCGAAAGTCAAAGTAAAACCGCTCGGGGACCGGGTTCTGCTCGAATCTCTCGAAGTCGCTGAACAAGTAAAAGGTGGTATCGTAATTCCTGATTCCGCAAAAGAAAAACCTCAGGAATACAGGGTAATCGCGCTGGGAACCGGCAAAATTGACGACAATGGCAAAAAAATCGCTTTTGACGTAAAAGTCGGCGATCTTGTCCTGACCAGCAAATACGGCGGTACTGAAGTCAAAATTGAAGAAAAAGAATACAAACTCGTTAGCGTTGATGATATATTAGCGGTACTTGTTTAATAAACTTAATTAAAGGAATCATAAATTATGCCAAAACAATTACTTTTCGGAGACGAAGCCCGTCGCCAGATACTTGAAGGTGTTGCTCAGCTCAGCAGAGCTGTAAAGGTTACTCTCGGCCCTAAGGGCCGTAACGTCGTTATCGACAAAAAATTCGGTTCTCCGAGTGTTACGAAAGACGGCGTTACTGTTGCTAAGGAAATCGAACTGGAATGCCCGTTTCAGAATATGGGCGCTCAAATGGTGAAGGAAGTTGCCAGCAAGACTTCCGACATCGCCGGTGACGGCACTACTACCGCCACTATTCTGGCTGAAGCCATCTATCGCCAGGGCTTGAAAAATGTTACCGCCGGCGCGAACCCGATGGAACTCAAACGCGGAATCGACAAAGCTGTTGAAACAATGGTCGGCGAACTCTGCAAATTAAGCCAGGCGGTCAGTGAAACCTCGCAAGTTGCCCAGGTTGCCACTATCTCAGCCAACGGCGATGAAACTATCGGCGACATCATTGCCCAGGCAATGGATAAAGTCGGCAAAGACGGAACTATTACCGTTGAGGAAGCCAAAACTATCGAAACTACTCTCGATGTTGTCGAAGGTATGCAGTTTGATAAGGGTTACCTTTCTCCTTATTTCGTTACTGACGCGGAAGATATGGAAGCAAATCTCGAAGACGCTTACATCCTCATCCACGAAAAGAAAATCAGCAACCTTAACGACATGCTCCCCTTACTGCAGGCTGTTGCCAAAGAAGGCAAACCTTTCCTCATTATCGCTGAAGATATTGAAGGCGAAGCTCTTGCTACTCTGGTTATCAACAAAATGCGCGGTACTCTGAACGTCTGCGCGGTTAAAGCTCCCGGTTTCGGCGATCGCCGCAAAGCAATGCTCGAAGATATCGCAATACTTACCGGCGGTACCTGCATTACTGAAGACCTCGGCCTTAAACTCGAAAGCGTTACTATCGAACAACTCGGTAAAGCAAAACGCATCGCTATTGATAAAGAAAACACTACTATCATTGAAGGCGCCGGATCTCAAGCCGCCATCATGGGCCGGGTCGGCGCTATCCGCAGGGAAATCGAGGAAACTTCTTCTGATTACGACCGCGAAAAACTGCAGGAACGTCTTGCCAAACTCGCCGGCGGCGTAGCTGTTATCAGTGTCGGCGCTGCTACCGAAACTGAAATGAAAGAAAAGAAAGACCGTGTTGAAGACGCTTTACACGCGACTCGCGCAGCAGTTGATGAAGGTATTGTCCCCGGCGGCGGTATTGCTCTGCTCCGCGCGGCAAAAGTTCTTGATAAACTCAAATTGAGCGGCGATCAAGCAGTCGGTGTTGACATCGTGATTCGCGCGATCGAAGAACCTTTGCGCCATCTCGCTATTAACGGTGGTTACGAAGGCAGTATCATCGTCCAGAAAGTTGCCAATATGAAAGCTAACGAAGGTTTTGATGTAGCAACCGGCGAATATGTTGATATGCTCAAAAGTGGTATCATCGATCCTACTAAAGTAACTCGTTCTGCTCTGCAAAACGCTTCTTCCATCTCTGGTTTGCTTCTGACTACAGAAGCTTTGGTCACCGATGCGAAAGAAGACAGTCCTGCACCTGCAATGCCTCCTATGGGCGGCGGCATGGGCGGCATGGGCGGCATGGGCGGCATGATGTAAGTCAAGCTGTTTCAAGCCAGGATAGAAAAGACGCGGAGTAATCCGCGTCTTTTTTTTGAAAAAATCTCTGAAAAAAGTATTTCTCATACAATAATCTCCATGCTGTTTGCGTTTATCTGATGACAGAGTCAGTAACAGGGAAAGCCATAAAATGGAAAAACGATTATTACCGGGATTGCTCACCATTATTTTTCTCGGGTTTTCCGGCGTCATCAACGCTAAAGAAAACCTTGCCGGAAACAAGCGTAAATTTGCTCGTGTGATAGGCTATATCAGAGAAAAACATAATCAGGAATGGAAAAAATTACAGGAATTACGTAAAAAAGACCCGGTAGCGTTTAGAGCTAAAATAAAAGCATTGCACGAAAAAGTCAGCAGGGAAATCAGGGCGGAACGCGAAAAATTCAAAAAACTCGTCATAGAATATCGCAAAACAAAAGATCCAAAAATCCTGGAAAACATAAAAAAATATGTTTCAGATGCTTATGACCGCAGCCTGAACGCTGCCGCCAAAAGAATTGCTGAACAAAAAAAAAGACTTGAAAAAGCAGAGAAAAGACTTGAAGCAAGAAGGGCCAAAAAAGAAAAAAGAATAGACAGAAAGTTAAAAATGATTCTTAAAGACCCTGAACTTAACTGGTAAACCTCCACGTTGGCTTCCCCCTGCCGGTGTTATCTCCTACCGGCAGGGGGGAGTTTTTTTTACCACGCCGCATTGTTTGAAAAAGAATAAACTACATTTTTTCCTCGTTGATTTGATTATATATAAGCTTATTTATTGAAAATAATGGAGTTTGCTATATAATATTCTCTGATTACTATGGGATTTTTAAAAAAATTATGCGGGAAATATATTTATGGCAAAAGCTTTGATTTTTCTGGCGGATGGCATGGCTGATTTGCCATTGAGGGCGCTTGGCGGTAAAACTCCGCTGGCGGCGGCGGCGACTCCGGCGATGGATTCAATAGCGGCGAAAGGCAGCAGCGGTACGTTTTTGACTTTGCCGGAAGGCCTGCCGACTTCGTCGGATGTGGCGAATATGTCCGTACTGGGACTTCGTCCCGAGGTGAATTATCCCGGACGCGGCCCGATTGAAGCGGCCGGCCAGGGGATTGAGCTTGACGAAAATGATGTCGCGTGGCGCTGCAATCTGCTGACCATTCTTCCGGACGGAATTATGGCGGATTATTCAGCCGGGCATATTGATGATGAGCTGTCAAAGCAATTGATTGCTGATTTGCAGGCGGAGTTCGGCGGTGACAAATTAACTTTTTATCCCGGCGTGAGCTATCGTAATCTGCTGCTTCTGCACGGTGCCGGGTTTTCAGCCAATGTCGGCTATCATAAACCTGATTCCTCACAGGGAATAAATATTGCCGACCTGGCGTGGACCGCGCTGGACGACAGTGTCGAAGCCACGCACACAGTTGATTTTTTAAATAAATTATTCGCTGAAACTGCTGAGTTTTTAGCAAAACATCCGCTGAACGCAGGGAGAGCGTCGCCGGCGAGCCACATCTGGCCGTGGAGCCCGGGCAAACGTCCGGTGCTGGAAACTTTTTCAGCGCGTTACCAGGGAAAAACCGCTGCGGTTATCAGCGCGGTGGATGTCGTTCGCGGTATTGCCAGGTGCACTGATATGGATGTTATCGTCGTGCCCGGAATTACCGGCTATATTGACACGAATTACGCGGGCAAAGCGGAAGCCGCGGTTAAAGCGCTTAAAACGCATGATTTTGTATACCTGCATGTTGAGGCGATTGATGAATGTTCGCACGAGGGAAACCTGGAATTAAAAATGCGGGCGATCGCGGATTTTGATTCCAGAATCGTCGCGCCGGTACTGGCGGCACTCAAAGACGAAGAGATGATTTTCGCGGTATTGCCGGATCATCCCGTGCCGGTTGAATTACGCAAACACACCAGAAACCCGGTGCCGGTAGCGATTTGCGGCCCCGGCATCGCCTGTGATGATGTCAGGGTTTTCAATGAAAGCGAGGCTCCGAAAGGGAAGCTTGGTTTCATGAAAGGCGTTGAGTTGATGAAAATTATTCTGGAGTTACGATAAAATATGGCAGCCAGCTTGAACGACCGGAATCGAATCCGTTTAATTGCCGTAGTTGTGGTGATTGGCGGCTTTATTCCTGGCGTCCGGGATGCTCTGTTTCGGGAGTTATGGTTCGATGAAGCCTTGACGATCGGGCAATTTATGGAATTGCCGACTATCGGCGCTATTTACCACAGCTATGTTATTCCTAATAATCATATTGTTTATACGATTTTCCTGAAACTATGGAACTATTTCTGTCCCGATAATTTTTCACCGGATTTCTATTGGCGTTTGTTTACGGTTTTGACGGCGGCAGTCACCCTCGGTGTGATTTTCCAGCGCTGGGCCAAGCGTTACGGGACAATTACAGTTGCTTTGCTGTTGTTTGCCCTGACCTGTTCTCTACCCTTTGAAATCTACGCTACGGCGGTGCGGGGCTATATGCTGAGCATGTTGTGGATAGTGTTGAGCCTGGAGTTCGCCCGCGCCTGGGTTTTCAAAGCCAACTGGCGTGCGGGGGCGGGGTATTTTGTATTTTGCCTGCTGGCGGCCGGGACTATTCCGTCCAACCTTTTGGCCCTGGCGGGAATTGTTATTTTCTTTTTCCCATATTTCGGCTTCAAGAGAATATTCAGCTGGAAATTTATTTATCTGGCTGCGGCGCCACTGGCGGCGACGGCTTTGTTTTATTTGCCGCTGAGCCGGAATATAGCTAAAATTCTCAAGCTGCACGAGGGATGGCCCAGTGGAGCTGATGTTATCCGAGTCGTTTATTCCAGCTTCGGGATTGCTTTTCTGCCTTTGCTTATCGCGGCTTTGGCCGGGGGAATTATTTATTTGCGCAAAGGCGGGAAACGAAAGTTTTTGTGGCCGCTGTTGATTTTACTGATTCCATTGCCGCTTGTATTGCTGCGTTCCCCGGCGCCTTTCCCGCGCGTGTTTATTACTTTATGGCCGCCGTGGATGTTGCTGCTTTGCGCCGGGACGCGGCATTTGCTGGCAAGTTTGCGAATACGGAAAAAGCAGTTGTTCCTGGCTGGTATTTTACTGGCCGCGACCGCCGGGTGGGGAATGTTTTGTCATAATTACCGTGCGCCTCTGGCGGCGGCATTTCACGGGAAACGCCATTTGGATGATTTTTTCAATCCTTATTATATGGCGCCGGAATACAAACCGTGGAATCTGGTTCAGAAAATAAAAGCGACTATGGGCGGGAATGAAACCCCGGTATATATCAGTTTCAACGCCGAGCCCTATGTAATAGTTTTGTATGGCCGGATGGCGGGAATACCGCCCGCCCGCTGGCTTTTTGATAATCCGCGCGGCAAAGTTTTAAACTTAGCAGTTGGAGCCTGTATTCTGGTAAAAACCATTGAATTAGAACGGGGGAAATTGCGGGAAATAAAAAAACGTTTTGGAATTACGACACTAAAGCCCTTATTCCAAAACGGAGTTTATTCAGTATTTCAAATAGTTAATTAAAGTATGATAAGCAGAACAACAGCTATCACAACTGCAATAATGCAGATGAACGCAATTACCACGTTTTTTTTGTGCTTTTTCGCGGCGCGGATTTTATCGGTTTTATTTTGTGCCAATTGACCGAGGAGCGTATTCATTCCCGAAAACGTTTTTTTCATAGTCTTACGGACTTTCGCTAAACGACGCTGGGTCAGTTCCTTTGGAATATCACTCATTATGTTTCGAACTCTGGTCTTAGTCAACTCTCTGTTTTCCATAAACATATCCTTATACCTAAAAATCAAAATCAAATATTACACGCATAGTTTTTTACTATTCCACATTTAGAAGTATAGCATTATTGCAATGGAAAGCCAAATTTTTTAAGGAGTTTTTGTAGAAAAACGTTTACGGAAAATGCGTCAGTCTTTTTCCTTGAAGTCAATGTAAATATTTTTGCTTTTCAGGAACGGTACTAAACAGTACTATTTGGGCTTAAAAACAAGGGGAAAAGACAAAAAATGGTTCTTCTGCACTTTGTGACACAGATTTTTAGCCAGAACCTTTCGCCATCAAGTTCCAATCCGGCATAACCGGTCGCAAGCTCCCTTTTTGTTTATAACTTGACTGCTTCAAGAACCTGTCTTGAGAAGTTATTTGAACTTTGAAAATAAATATTTTATTTTCAAAATATAGTAAATAATTTAAAATTTTTTGCAAGATTAATTTACAATATTGGATTTCTAATTATTTCAGAAGTGAAAC
>CAZEXM010000116.1:5992-8706 GCA_964515915.1 uncultured Victivallaceae bacterium | reverse complement strand
CTGCAAGAAATGCAAGTCTTTAACACTTAGTGTGTTTGGTTCTTGGCGCACCATTGTTTTAACCTTTTATCATTTTATCAGCATTTTTTTCTCAGCCTGCCAAAGCTTTTTTCCTTCTTCGACAAGATTAAATCTGCAACCGCTCAAGCCCCATTGTTTGATCAACAGCCGCATCGGGCCGAAAATTATCCTGAAGAGTGAAGTCGAATCAATATCACCGCGAATTTCCCCGAGCTCCCGGCCCGCCAATATTACTCTATGCATCTCGGCCCTGTGCGAATGCATGATGCTTAATATCTTTTTCGCGAGTCTTTCATCATCCTGGAAATTCTCTTCCGCAAACATCAACTTCGCCAGCTTGGGGTTTTTCGAACATCTCCGATATCTGTCCAAAAGGAAAAACTCGATTTTGTCCAAAGGCCCCAGATTTTTTATTTCCTCCGAATTAAGCACATCGGCCGCTATTAATTCGAAAGACTCAAGTATGGTCATAAGGATTTCAAATTTGTTCTCAAAATGCCGGTATATAGCCGGCTCGGAAATACCGATAGCCTGAGAAATATTTTTCATCGTCAGACTCTGAATCCCCTTGTCCGCTATTAAAGCAATGGAAACATCAATTATTTCCCGCTGTCTTACCGTCAAAGCCATTTTAAAAAATCCCATGTTAGTTAATGTTCACTAACTACATTATATCCTTCAAATAACGAATGTCAACAGTTTTTCTAAAAAATTTCCGGATTTTTTTATTTTTCCCCAATTTCCAGGGCTTTTTTGGCTAATCGTTTACCGAGTTTCCGGCATTCTTCCAGCACTTCTTTTGTCGGCGCAAACTGACATTGCAATGGTTCCTCCAATAATAATTCGCAATCCATATCTTTTAAACATTCCATAACCGCGTGCGCGCCGCCTTTCTTCGCCCATCCGTAGGAACCGAAGGCAACCGCCGCCTTGCCTTGAGGAGCCAGGCCTTTGAGGTAAGCCAGGGCCTGGGCTACTTTAGGCATCATTCCCATGTTCAAGGTAGGAGAACCCGCCGCCAGCACCGCGCAGTCAAGGGTTTCGTCAGCCAATACGGTAATATTAGTGCTTTTCAGGTCATGTTTCCGGACACTGACGCCCGCTTGCTTGGCTCCTTCATAAATCGCTTCAGCCATTCTTTCGGTACTGTGCCACATTGAATCGAAAAATATTAATACTTTAGGCTCTGCTTTACACACAACCCAGCGTTTATAGGCTTCGATTATCACCGCCGGGTTCTTCCGCCAGATAACCCCGTGGCTCGGCGCAATCATTTCAATATCCAGCCCGGCCGCCCGTTCCAGGACTTTTGCAACCTGTTTCCCGTACAGCATAATAATATTGGCATAGTAGGTTTTGGCTTCCTCCATAACTTCCGCCGGCGGGACTTCGTCATCAAAACGTTCCGACGCAGCGTAGTGCTGGCCGAAGGCATCCATTGAAAACAAAAGTTTTTCTTCCGGGACATAGGTAAACATGGATTCGGGCCAATGCGCCATAGGGGTATTCATAAATGTCAGGGTATGAGAGCCAAGTGAAACCTGACTTGCTTCATCAATGATTTTGAACTTCCATTTCGAAGTGTCGTAATACATTGACAAAGTTTTTTGGCATTTCGCGTTACAAATTAATTCGGCGTTTACGCATGCCTGCATCAATGCCGGAAGCGAACCGGAATGATCCGGTTCAGCGTGATTACAAACCACATAATCAACTTTATCCAACGGCGTCAGTACAGCGATATTACCGAGTAAATATTGAGCAAACGGGGCTTTGACCGAATCAATTACCGCGATTTTTTCATCTTTTATCAGGTATGAGTTGTAAGAACTGCCGCGGTCGGTACGATAGCCGTGAAAATCTCTTACATCCCAATCAGCATAGCCAACCCAGTAAATGTTTTTTTTAAGTTCTGTTTTCATGTTTGTATCCTATTTTTTTATGTTTAAAGTAGTCGCAGGTGTAGCCTTACACCGCGATATGCGCAAACGTCTTCATTGTGCCGGTGTAAGGCTACACCCGGCACTACTTTAGTTCCAGCCGCCATATTGCCAATCCTGATAATTGTTTACCAATCCGGCTTTTACCGGGTTGTTGCGAATATAGTTAATGATTTTTTCATCCTGTTCAGCAGTTCGCGACCAATGATCAAAGCATTCCGCTTGCCAGGATATATCACATTTTCCCGTTGTTTTCTTTTTGAATTCCTTTATTGTCCAACGTTTAAAATCTTTGAGTGTTTTTGCTAAATCCTGCCCTTTATTTTCAAAAAACATATGTAAATGATTCGGCATTACAACAAATTCTATCATTCTCCAACAATCTTGCTCGTGTCGATGTTTAATTGTTTCCATAATTATATCAGCATAAGGACTCAGTGTCAAACTGCCGTTGTGTCCATAATCGAGAATTGCCTCCATGCGTTTAAAAATTAAACGCCGAAGTTTATTTTTTTCATCTTCGGGCCTTATTTTCAATTCTTCGGTCATGCGTCTTATTTCTTCTGCTTTATTCGCGGGCAAAGAACCGGCTTGCCGAAGCGTAACAAAATACAATCCGTCACGCACTTCCCAATGAGGAAGCCGTTTACGATAAAAACGTATTGTTTCATTATCACGTTTCATAAATGTTCCTTACCGTAGTCGCAGGTGCAGCCTTACACCGCGATATGCGCAAACGTCTTCATTATGCCG
>CAZEXM010000116.1:0-5892 GCA_964515915.1 uncultured Victivallaceae bacterium | reverse complement strand
TAGATTTAACTGCTGCCGCGGGAAAACTCTTTCCGCTTGCCAGTAAATATTTTTTGTTCTTACCTTTAATCATAAATAAAACTGTTTCCGAATCGGCAAGCGCCGGATAAGTAAGCGTAACTCTTGGAACTGCCGCTCGCAATTTTGCCGCGACAACCAGTTTTTCGTTTTCCTTCAAAGCTTCAGAACCGGGAAAAAGTGATGCCGTATGTCCGTCTTCTCCCATTCCCAGCAAAACAAGGTCAAAAAGCTTTTCCCGGCCGCTAAGGCTTTTAAACTCACGCAATTCCGCCGCATAACTGTCCGCCGCCTCGCATGGAGATAATTCTGTCTTCATACGGTGAATATGTTCCTGCGCCACCGGAGCTTGTTTCAGGAAAGCCTTCATAGCATTGCCGTAATTACTTCCGTCATCGAGCATATCCACGCAACGCTCATCACCCCAAAAAAAATCTGTTTTATCCCACGGAAAAGACAAGTCAAGCAGTTTGCGGTAAACCGGCAGCGGAGTTTCGCCGCCCGCCAGCAGTAAAGAAAAACTTCCTGAACGCGCGGTCGCTTTTGCGGCGCTTGCGCAAATCAGCTCCACGGCGGCAGTATACATCTCCGCCGCCGTTAAAAAAAAAGTTATTTCTCCCTGCATACGCATTCCTTCAGGTATGCTTCATCAGGCCCTTCACTGCCGAAAACGTAAGGTTTAGGCTTTATTCCACCTGCTTCTATTTGATGCAGAAACGGAGTGAAAATATCCCAGGCGGCTTCCAGCTCGTCGTTTCGGATAAATAAGGCTTTTTCGCCGTTAATGACGTCAAGCAGCAGGCTTTCATAAGCTTCCGGAATAATCGCGTCAGCGAAAGCCGATTTGTAGCTTAAATCCAGTTCTTTGCTTTGAAACCGCATTTTTAATCCCGGAACTTTGCTGACTATCTTGAAATGAATGCCTTCGTCAGGCTGAATGCGGATAATTAATTCATTAGCCGGCGGACAGTCGTTAAGCTTACAGAAAATATTACCCCCGGGCGTGCGGAAAACAATACGTATTTCACTTTTTTTACGCGGCAGCCCTTTGCCGGCACGGATGATAAACGGTACGTCGCGCCATTCGTCGCTGTTAATCCTGAGGCGAAGATTCGCGAAAGTCGGGGTAAGCGAATCATCCGGAACCTGCGGATCATCAGTATAAGTGCTGTATTGCCCCAGCATAATGTCTTTGCCGGAAACTGCTTCAATGTCGCGCAAAACTTCAAGTTTACGGTCGCGGACAGCATCAGCGGACAGCGATTCCGGCTCGTTCATGGCGATTAAAGTAATAATCTGCAACAGATGATTCTGGATTACGTCCCGGATAATGCCGTAGTCGTCAAAATAACCGCCGCGCTCTTCGATTCCAATATCCTCCTGCCAGTCGATTTTCACACATTTAATATGTTTGGAGTTCCACAGCGGCTTGAATATCTGGTTGGCAAAACGCAACACCATAATATTCTGCACCATCTCCTTGCCCAGATAATGATCAATCCGGTAAATCTGTTCCTCGGAAAATTCCCTGAGTAATGCATTGTTCAGCTTATCGGATGAAACCCGGTCGCGGCCGAAGGGTTTTTCAACAACAATGCGTATCCATGACTTGTCCGCGTCATTTTTCAGCAGCCCCGCCGCGCCGACGGCCTTAGTGACCGCCGGGAAAACCGCCGGCGGCAGAGCCAGGTAAAAAAGCCGGTTGCCGCCCTTGCGCAGCAGCGCGCCAAGTGCGGTAAAGTCATCCGGGGAATCATATCCGCCATCGCAGTAAAAGCAGCGCGCGAGAAAACTTTCAATATGAGTACCGCAGGAATGCTCCGGGGTATAGCGGCAGGTAAGATGCCGCATTATCTGTTCCTTGAACTCGGCCTGCGTCAGTCTGCTGCGCGCGTATCCGAAAAAACGGACATTATCCGGCAGCAAACCCTGCGAGAACAGCGCGAACAGGGCGGGAAATATCTTCAACCGCGCCAGATTGCCGGAGGCGCCTAAAATAATTATATCAAGCTTGTTTATACTGTCCAGCATACCTTGGTTCCCTTTATTTTGCTCCATATTTTTCCCAATAAAAACTCTTTTTCATATTTCATGGAATCTTTATTTGAACCGACCATCTGCACACCGGCCAAAGCGCTCTTCTCATAAACACAGCCGCGATAAACTTTCATCGCTTCAAAAGTGAGGACCTTCTCTTTGTCGCCAATTTCAGGCACTTCCCCGAGAGAATAAACCTCAAAGTCCTTATATTTCAGATAAAAAGGCACCGGCTGCTCTTCGTAACTCTGTAACTCTTTACCATTTAAATAAGCCAATACATTGTATCCGGCAATCTTCCCCTGCTGTGTAGCTTCTTCAGCAGAACACGGCCGGAGTTGGGAGAACTGCGCTATATCCCCGGCGGCGAATATGCCGGGAGACGAAGTTTGCAGATGTTCGTTCACCAGAATCTGACGCCCGGTTTGAAGGCCTGCTTCAGCGGCCATTGAGGTGTCAAACCTGGACCCAATGGTCAGAACGATAAAATCACACAGAAAAGCTCCCCCGTTTTCCATATCAACCATGGTCATATTATTATAAGATTCTTCAATCGCGCTGACCCGGTCATTAAGCATTAAAGTTATATTGCGCATACGCAACTGCGCTTCAATCACTCCGGAAGCTTTTTTACCAAAATACCGCGACAACAGGTGCGGCATCTTTTCTATAAGCGTAATGTCTAAATCATTATCTTCAGCCCTTAATGCTGATTCAGTTCCGTTGAGTCCACCACCGATAATAGCTACTTGTTTATTGATCTTTATCCGTTTTCTTATTTCAAGCGCCTCAGGATAATTCCACATCGGGAAAATAGCTTTTGCGGAGCTTTCCCGGATAAAAGGCGGAATTACCGGATCGGCGCCGGTAGCGATAACCAAGGCGTCAAATTTTTCCCGGCTCTTGTCTTCCAGGCAAACTTCAAAGCCGGAAGTGAAAGCCTTTATTTTGGAATCCAGTCTGAGGTCAATGCCGTTCTCGGCATACCATTCAAGTTTGTAAAAAAAATATCCTCAAAATCTTCCTGTCCGAAGGCGAATTCAGGCAGGCGATGCCTGGAATACGGAAGTACTTTTTCCGCTGAAAACAGCGTAACCTCCACGCCCTCCCGAGCGATGGCCTGTGCCGCCTCAACCCCGGCAAATCCAGCTCCTATTATTCCAACTCTCATGGTTCTTTCCTTCCTTGATCAAGTTGCCGCCGAATCCGCTTGCGTGAATGCAGGAAATTGTGATAAAACCGTATCCTGCTCTTTGCCGGTACCGCATTATCTGTTTTGTCCGCGGTATTCAATATATCTTAGTGTTCTTTAATTTTCTCCATACTTTTCCCAATAAAAATTCTTTTTGATATTTCATGGAATCTTTATTTGAACCGACCATCTGCACACCGGCCAAAGCACTCTTTTCGTAGACGCAACTGCGATAAACTTTCATATCTTGAATATCAAGAACTTTCTCCTCGTTGTCAATTCCGGGAACTTCCCCGATAGAATAAAGTTCAAAGTTCTTATATTTCAGACGTACAGGTACCGGCTGCACTTCGTAACTTTGCAACTCCATATTATTTAAATAAGCCAGGACATTGCTTCCGGCTACTTTCCCTTGCTGTAAAGCTTCTTTTGCCGAACAGGGTGTGGGTATAGAGAATTGCGCTATGTCCCCGGCTGCAAATATACCGGAAGACGAAGTTTCCAGGTGTTCGTTGACCAAAATCCGACAATCTGTTTTAAGACCTGCCTCCGCAGCCATTGCGGTGTCAAATTCGACACCAACCGACAGAACAACAAAATCACAAAAAATGCCCATGTCGTTTTCCATGACAATCATTGTCATATCATTATAAGTGTCTTCAATTGCGCGAACATTGTCATTAAGCACTAAATCCATATTATAATCACGCAACTGCATTTCAATGATTTCAGAAGCTTTTTCTCCAAAATGCCGCGACATCAGGTGTGTCATTTTTTCTATAATTGTAATGTGTAAACCATAATTTTCAGCCCTTAGAGCTGTTTCAATCCCGATGATTCCACCACCAATAATAGCCATTTTCTTACTGGATTTCACCCGTTTCCTTATTTCAAGCGCGTCAGAATAATTCCACAAGGGGAAAGCATTTTTCCCGGAGCTTTCACTGAAAAATGACGGAATTGCCGGACCACCGCCAGTGGCGACAATCAAGGCGTCAAATTTTTCCCGACTATCATCTTTCAGGCAAACTTCAAAATCTGAAGTGAAAGCCTTTACCTTTGAGTCCAGTCTGAGATTAATGCCATTTTCAGCGTACCACTCAAGTTTGTTCATGAAAATATTGTCCAGCGGTTCCTGTTCAAACGCGAATTCAGGCAAACGCGGCCTGAAATACGGAAGTACTTTTTCCGCCGAAAACAACGTAACTTCCACACCTTTCTGAGCGATAACTCGGGCCGCCGCGACTCCGGCAGAGCCGGCTCCTATTACCCCAACTTTCATACATACCTCCTCGCTTTCAGAAATTAATAAAGGGCCCTGCGGCCCTGATATCATTTCATCCTTCCATGACGGAAAAGTCTTCTTTGCCGACGCCGCATTCCGGACAGACCCAGTCATCCGGAATGTCTTTAAAGGCAGTTCCCGGGTTCACCCCGTTTTCAGGATCGCCGGCTTCCGGGTCGTAAACGTAACCACATACATCACATACATACTTTTTCATGATCTTTTCCTCTCTGTTTTAATGTTTCGCCAGATAACTGGCTACGCCGTCAGCGGAAGGGTCCATTCCGTCGTCGCCTTTACGCCAGTTAGCCGGGCATACTTCGCCGTTTGCTTCAAAGAACTGCAGCGCGTCAACCATGCGCAGAGTTTCGTCAACGTTTCTGCCCAGAGGCAGATCATTGATAACGCAGTGCCTGACTATTCCTTCTTTGTCAATCAGGAACAATCCCCGTAATGCGATTTCTTCACCAAACAATACGCCGTAATCCCTGGCGATATTTTTTGACAGGTCAGCCACCAGCGGGAATTGGATATTGCCGATTCCGCCATCTTCCGGCTTAGTGTTTTTCCACGCGAAGTGACTGAACTGCGAGTCAACAGAGACTCCCACTACTTCGACACCACGCTGTTTAAATTCATCCAGCTTCCGGTTGAAAGCGATGATTTCAGTAGGACAAACAAAAGTAAAATCCAGAGGATAAAAAAATAAAACAATGTATTTGCCGCGCAATGCCGACAGTGAAAAATCCTCTTTGATCGTATTATCCGGCATTACTGCCTGAGCGGTAAAATCCGGGGCTTCTTTTGTTACTAAACTCGACATTTTGTACTCCTTTTGTATTTATATTCTGCTCTCCCAGAGCCCGTGCAGATTACAATAGGCCCTGATTATCAAGCCGGCCTGTCTGCCGACGTAAAACTCTGCTTCCGGCGCGTTTCCAGGATGTAAATACTTCCGGTTGACATAATCGCCGTTAACTACTTCGACCCATAAAATCGAATGTTCCTCCAGCATCGGATGAGGCACTGTCCCGACCTTGACCAGAACTCCGCATTCTTTGGACTCAAGTACCGGGACATGTTTTTCTTTAGCCGCATCCACCGTGTTGGCCTTTTGAAGTTCCATGGCTTCTCCACAACAGGATAATTCACAACATGAAGTTCCGCAAGCTTCTCCCGTGAGAACTTCAACGATTATCCCTTTGCCGCACTTGTACACTTCCATTCTCTTCGGCATAATATTCCTCCTTTGCTAAACCCTTTTTAAGACTTCTCTCTTGCGAAATTTGTATTTCGCAAGAGCCATTATACTGTAAAATTTAAAACTTCGTATTTTTTTCACAAATTAATGTAGCACAAC
>CAZEXM010000115.1:0-8747 GCA_964515915.1 uncultured Victivallaceae bacterium | reverse complement strand
TGGATAGGAAGGCGGTAGTTATTATGCCGCAGAACAGATTTTTGTGAAGAACCTATTTTTATTATTTGCGTCCGGCCCTGCTCAGCAATTCAGGCAGGACATCCGCCGGAACACGAAGTTCGCCGTAACCGAAGCCCAAAGATACATCCGGGTGATGACTGCCGTGATAATCGCTGCCGCCGGCCAGGGCAATATCAAATTCCACAGCCAGCTCTTTGATGATCCGGGTTTGCTGTTTATTGAATTGCGTGTAATATGCTTCTATCGCATCCAGGCCGGCGGGAACAAGATATTTCAACATTCTGCGGCACCAGGAACGTTCTTTGCTTTTGCGGTAAATCGGATGAGCCCAAACCGCGATACCTCCGGCTTGATGAATAACTTTTATTGCCCTTTCCGGCGCGGGCAATGAGCGCGCGACAAAGGCCGGAGCGCCTCGCTTGAGCAGCTTGTCGAAAACCTCCCGGGAATCTTCAAAATCATAGTTTGTCAATAAATAATCAGCAAAATGCGGACGTCCGACGATTTGGCCTTTGGCTAGTTTCCGGATTGTTTCAATAGTGGTAGCGTAGCCCAGGGAAGTTAATTTTTCAGCCATGAGTTCGTTACGTAAACGGCGTCTGGACTGGATGTCGTTCAGGAACTCCCGGAGTTCCACGCAGCTATGATCCAGGAAAAGGCCGATTATGTGGATTTCGCGATTGAAATATAGTGTTGAGATTTCAACTCCGGCTATCGCGAGCAGTCCGGGGTATTTGTCCGCCGCTTTTAAAAACCCGGGAATCCCCGCGACGGTGTCGTGATCGCTTAAAGCCAAAGCTTTTAAATTATTATTATTTGCTTTCCGCAATAGTTCTTCAGGGGTACTGGTACCATCGGAATACGTGCTGTGGCTGTGTAAGTCTATAATGTTAAACTTCATATGTATAAAGACAGGTGCTTACGGGGTGATTATCTGTTAATTTGCTACTTGTTAACAATAGTATTATTTTGGCAACTAGTAAAGCCGGGAACTTGATTTTTTCGCATAATAGTGCTATATTGAGCATTTGAGTATTTCCATTTATTAACTTGTCAACCAGTCAGAACAGGAGAACATGTATGTCCGTTTCGTCCCCGAAAAATTTACCTGTATTGTCAAAAAAAGATCAAAAATATTTCGATTCTTTAATGGTCGCCAGAGAAATTGTTACAAAGCAGATGAACCAGCATGCTTCAGTGGCCTTAAACAGTAACGGTACCAAACATGGAGCCACCCATATGGCTGATTACGGAGGCGAAAATTTCAGGCGTGATATTGAGTTGCAGATGTTGACTGAAGACAGTAATGTTGTTGAATTGATTGAAGATGCCATGGGACGGCTTCTTGCCGGGGAGTATGGCAAATGTGTTGATTGTGAAAACTCTATTCCTAAAGGGCGGCTGGAAGTGAAACCTTATGCTCTTTATTGTACCGATTGTAAATCTGTACGTGAACAAAATAACGGAATGAATCCTTATCTTGATTAGATTATTTGCCAGATCAGCGCCTCACAGCAGTTCAGAGCGCGGGATTATTGCATTTTCAATAATTATTGCCGGGCTGTTGCTGCTTGCTGACCAGACAACTAAAGTTCTGGTCGATAACAGCTTCAAACTCGGAGAAAGCGTCCTCATCGCAGAGAATTTTTTCTCTTTGACTTATGTTACGAACAAAGGCGCGGCCTGGGGTATTTTAAACGGCTATGCCTGGTTGTTATTATTGATTGCGGCGGGAGTAATGGCCGCGGCCATATTTTTTATGCGCTGGCTGACCGATGGGTTTAACGAGCGATACTTAGCTTTGATAATGATTATCAGCGGTATTATCGGCAATTCAATTGACCGTATATGGCGTGGTGAAGTGGTTGATTTTTTAGATCTTCACATTGCCAATTATCATTGGCCGCCGGTGTTTAATATTGCGGACAGCTCGATTTGTGTCGGTGTTTGTATTTTTTTCCTGTCAAACCTGCTGCGTACTGCCGGACACTATAAAAAGGAACATGAAAATGTGCCGGTAACGGGTGAATAAAAGTGCCTGCTTCAATAAAAACAGCTGTTATCATGGGTCCGACCGCCAGTGGTAAAACCGCTCTGGCTTTGCGTCTGGCCGCGGATTTCAACGGCGAAATAGTTTCCGCCGATTCGATGCAGATCTACAAGGGCCTCGATATCGGCACCGCTAAGCCGACCGCTCAGGAACTTAAACAAATTCCGCATCACCTGATAAATTTATATGACATTGAGCAGAAACTGGATGTTTATCGTTTTGTCGAATTAGCCGAAAAGGCAATTAATGAAATTCATTCACGCGGCAATCCGGCAATTATCACCGGCGGCACCGGTTTTTATATCCGGGCTTTGCTTTACGGTTTGGATACGCTCCCCGGCGATGCAAAGCTTCGCGCCGAACTCGACGCCGAATATGACAATCCCGCCGGTTACGAAAAACTTAAAGCAGTAATGCGGGTCAAAGACCCTGCGGATTTTGCGCGCTGGCACCTGCACCGCCGCAAATTAATCCGGGCGCTGGAAGTTTTCACTTTGACCGGCAAATCCATCACCGGGCTGCAAACCATAAATAAACCGGAGTTACGTTATCCGGTCATTTCCTGGAATCTCTGCTGGGAGCGCGAAGAATTAAAGCGGCGTATTGCCGAACGTACGCAGGCAATGCTTGACGCCGGCTGGATTGAAGAAGCCAGAAACGCGATTAACGCGGGCATTCTGGATACACCGACGGCGCATCAAGCGCTGGGCTACAAAGTTATCGGCGAATATCTCGACAAAAAGATCAATTATAACAGCATGCGCGAACGTATCGCCTCCAACACCTGGCAATTAGCCCGCCGTCAAATAACCTGGTTCAAGAAGCAGCATCCCGAAACCGAAAATATTCAAATGCCCGCCGATTACGAATTACTCAAAAGGCAGTTCAATAAAAAAAACTGTCGTATTTAACGGCACCGCCAAAAAGATAAAAAAAATATCGCACCGTCCCGAACGTCGGTTTCGTTATCTTTTTGCTTTTTGTCGGTGCCGTCTATTTCAGAAAACACAATAAAAGTGCTTCAAAAACTTAAATAGGGTTTGACTTGGTGAAAATTTGCTGTATAATGTGGTAACGTTGACATGTTTTATGGATGATGTCAAGGTAAATAAAAACTAACGGAACGGGTAAATAAAAATGAGTAGGAAACTAAAGTTTGCTGTTATTGGCGCCGGCAGTCGCGGAATTATTTCATTTGCCGCTGGTTTAGTGGAACGTGACGATGCTGAAGTAGTGGCATTGTGCGATCCGAATCGAGTACGCATGGAAGCTGCTGCTAAATCAATAGATATTACTCCGCGTATGTACGAAACTGTTGAACAAATGCTGGAAAATGAAGAACTGGACGCTTGTGTAATTACCAGTCCGGATTGTTGTCACGAAGCAAACGCGGTTGCTGTCTTAAATAATGGGACCAGTGTTCTTATCGACAAGCCGCTGGCGACAAGCAGCGCCGGATGCCGCAACATAATTGCCGCGGCTGAAAAAACAAACACAATTGCGATGATTGGTTTCAATCTTCGTCATAACGCAGTTCTGAAACGCCTCAAGCAAATAGTTGGAGATGGTATTTTAGGGCGGATATTTATGCTTGAAAACCGTGAGTTTTATGATGGCGGGCGTACTTATATGGCGCGCTGGAATCGCAAATATGATCTCTGCGGCGGATTATGGATACACAAGGGCAGCCATGATTTCGATGTTTTCAACTGGCTGCTGGATTTTCCGAAACCAAAAAAAGTAAGCGCCTTTGCCGGAATTGATGTGTTAAATCCGGATAACTTGCCGTTTGAACTTGAAAAAGGCATAACTCCCGGTCCAACGTGCTCAGAATGTCCGTATAAAGAGAAATGTCCGGATGTAGCGGAAGCTGCCGCGTCCGCGGGCTGGAATGACGAGGCAGCGAAAATAGACGGCTACAAAAAAGACCTTTGCATGTACCTTTCAGACAAAGATACCCATGACAACGGATTCGCGATTGTTGAATACGAAAATGGGGTTAAAGCCATGCACATGGAATGTTTCATTACGTCGCTTAATGATCGTCGTTATACTGTTATCGGCACCAAAGGGCAGGCGGAAGTGAGTTTGACTGACCGGACGATTTTGATCAGGCCGCGTTGGTCACAAGAAACAGTATTGTACAATATTCCTGAAGAGACAGGCGGACACGGTGGTGCTGATCCGTATTTGATAGACTCATTTATTAATGCGGTTAACGGTACGGAAAGTAATAGTTCAACTACAGAACACGGTTTGCTGTCTACCGCGATCGGCGAGGCCGCGGAAATCTCCAGACGTGAAGAACGCACAGTGTTTATAAGTGAATTGCTCGATTAAAGGGATAATGTTGAGTCATTCAAAATCCCGCGCGAGGCGCTGGCTGTCGCTGCCGGCGGATCACTGCGGGACACAATAGTCAGTGCTTACCGGAGGAGCCCGGGTACTTTATTTTTTACGGAAGACAATTCTGCCCTTGTTAAGGTCGTAGGGTGACATTTCCATAAGCACCGTATCACCGGGGAGAATGCGAATAAAATTCAAACGCATTTTTCCGCTGATATGCGCGGTTACGGAATGTCCGTTTTCGAGTTCCACTTTAAATCTCGTGTTTGGCAATAATTCCTTGATCACCCCTTCCACTTTAATTACGTCGTCTTTGGCCACGTTAAAATCTCCGATTCGTTTTCTGTTATTAATACCATATGCTCAAAATGAGCCGACAATGTTCCATCTACAGTTTTGACCGTCCACCGGTCCGTTTCTGTAAATACTTTATATGAGCCCAGGTTCAGCATCGGTTCGATTGCTAAAACCATTCCGGGCCGAAGCCTGGGGCCTTCCTGCTTGCATACGAAATTGGGAACCTCCGGCGGTTCATGCAATTTCGTGCCGCATCCATGTCCGACATATTCGCGAACCACGCCCAGACGCGCGGCTTTCGCGACTTTTTCAACCGCCGCGCTAATATCGCGAACCTGGTTTCCGGCCTTTGCTTTGGCAATTCCCGCCATCAGCGCTTTCCGCGTATTTTCAAGCAGGCGTCCGACATCTTCCTGAATATCGGCGCAAAAGGTGAAAGTTACAGCGGTATCGCCGATGCCGCCGTCATAAGCGATTCCGACATCCACACTGACAATATCTGTTTCAGATAAAATCCTGTCGGGCCGTCCGATCCCATGAACAACCTCGTCATTTATCGAAATGCATACATTGCCGGGAAAGCCGTTGTATCCGAGGAACGCGCTTGTCCCGCCGGTATCGGCAATTAATGTTCCCGCGATCCGGTCAAGTTCATAGCTTGACATGCCGGGACGGGCTAATTCCCTGATCTGCTCCCTGACCCCGGCGCTCAACTGTGCCGCATAACGTATTCTGGAAATTTCTTCCCCGGTATGAATAACATAGTTGCGTTTCATAAACATTTGCTATCCTAATTTTCTGAATAAAGCGGCAACCATCTTATTACGTTCAACTTCAGTAATACTTGTTAAAATATTTTTTGACATATAGTAATCTATTAAAGGCTGCGTGTTTTCATAAAAAACTTTCAGCCGTTCTTTAGCGGTTTCCAGGGAATCGTCCGGGCGTTGGAAAAGAGCCGTGCCGCAATCATCACAGGTATTTTCTTTTTTGGGAGGCAGAAACAGCTTATTATAAATTCTGCCGCATTTTCTGCAGGAAATTCTGGACGTAAGCCGCTGCAGCAGGATTTCATCGTCAACTTCAAAATAGATTACAGCATCTATTTTTCTGCCGATTTCCTGCAAAGCGTCTTCGAGTAGGCCGGCCTGATTAATCGTCCGTGGAAATCCGTCTAAAATAAAACCATTGTCGCAGTCGGCCCGCCGCAGACGTGATTTTACCATTTCCGCGACAATGTCATCGGGAACCAGTTTACCTTTTTCCATTAATACAGCCGCGCTTTTTCCTAATTCCGTACCGTTTTTAATTTCAGCCCGTAAAATGTCTCCAGTCGAAATATGCACCAGCGGTTCGCGCTCAGTAAGCGCGCTTGCCGCTGTTCCCTTGCCCGCTCCCGGAGCTCCTAGAAAAATCAAATTCTTTTCAGCAATCATATCACACCCCTGTATATATTTTTTTCAAAAAATTCTGCAGTTCAAGCGGAGAGACTTTTTCTTGAGAGCCTTCCCGCATGTCTTTACAAACCAGTTTGCCGGTTTCCAGTTCGTCGTCCCCGCAAATTACCGCAAAACCGGCGTTAACACGATTTGCCGCGCGCATTTGAGCTTTCATGCTTTTAGCTTCGACTTCGACGACAACAGGAATATTCGCGTTACGCAAATCCTGCGCCAGTTTCATATTGAAAGACTGCGCCGGAGAACCCATGCTGATCAGGAAAACCGGTCCTTTACCCGCATCAGGAGCCGCGACGTTCAGTGCTTCCTGAACCATTAAAAGGCGTTCCAGGCCGGCTGCGAAACCAACTCCGACGATTGGTTTTTTGTTTTCCGGTAAATACAGTTCATAACGTCCGCCGCCGGCGATTGCGTTTTGAGCGCCGATACCGGGATGGATTACTTCAAAAACCGTATGCGCGTAATAATCCAAACCACGCACCAATTGCTTATCTATTTCAAAGTCAAGGCCGAAAGAAGTCAGCAAATCACAGACCGTAGCAAAATATGCTCGCGATTCGGCGGAGTATGTACTGACATAATCCGGTGCGCCTTTGACTATTTCCCCGCAGCCGGCCTGTTTGCAGTCAAGTATCCGCCAGACATTGCGAATGACGCGTTCCTTGCAGTCATTACACATATCGCCGATATGTTCCTGGAAATATTTGCTCAGGCTTTCCGCGGCGGATTTGCGGTCCGCTTCCACGCCGCGCGTATTTACCAGAAGCTTTGCGCCGCTTATTTTCAAATCATCGAGATACTGCATCAGCATCGCCATATTTTCGGCATCGAGTTCAGGAGCCACCCGGCCGGCGTTCTCAACACCAACCTGGTGAAACTGCCGGCGGCGGCCGGCGGCAGGGCGTTCGCCCCGGAACATGGGGCCCATGTAGAAAACCCGCTTCTCATTACCATTCATTACATCGGTGTTGAGCAGGGCGCGCATTACACCGGCAGTACCTTCAGGGCGCAGGGTTAAACTGCGCCCTCCACGGTCTTCAAATGTATACATTTCCTTTTGCACAATATCGGTTTCACCACCGATGCCGCGCTTGAAAACTTCCGTATATTCAAAAACAGGCGTCCGTAATTCTCCGTAACCGTAGAGTGGAAAAATTCGCCGGGCAGTTTCCTCGAAGCGACGCCATAAGGGCATTTCGCCGGGGAAGATATCCGCGGTTCCCGGTGGTGGAGAAAATTTTGCCATAATCCAGATACCTCATTACTATTTTTCATTCAAAAAATAAAAATGCGCCAGGCACTTTGCGCGGCGCAATACAAATCCATTCATTTTATATTAAATTCAGCATTGATAATGCTTATAATTTTTTAGTATCAAGTTTTTCAACCCGCTCTTTTAATTCCTTGCCGGCACGAAATTTAACAACAGCTCTTTCGGGAATAATAACTTCATCCTGTGGTTTGTTAGGATTGCGTCCTTTACGGCTTTTACGAACTTTCACTTCAAAAACGCCAAAATTACGCAACTCAATAGTTTTTCCTACAATCAATTCCGCAGCTATATAATCAAAAGTTTTTTGAACCACAAAAGCTACATCATTTTGAATCAGTCCGGTTTCTTTAGA
This sequence comes from uncultured Victivallaceae bacterium, assembly GCA_964515915.1. Lineage (GTDB taxonomy): Bacteria > Verrucomicrobiota > Lentisphaeria > Victivallales > Victivallaceae > JAHOYW01. The sequence goes on along the minus strand of CAZEXM010000115.1, from coordinate 951 downwards.
AATTTTCACTACAAGATCACGCTTTGTCATTTTGCCATTCCTTAATTTTGTAACTTTTGTAAGTTATTGCCTAGTTCTAAATATAATAGCCAACGGTTTTCAGTTGTTTATCACCATAACATTACTCCCGCCTAACTCTATAGTCAAAGTGTAATTTAAAAAAATAGGCTTTTTTTTATCGGTAAAAGCGATTCTATTTAAAATATATTTTAGTTTTAACTATATCTTAAGCATATCCGGAGAAAAAAATACTAGCATTTCTCTTCATTTTAATGGTGGGGCGCGCCCGGAGAGCACGCCGGGAAAATACTGGGAGAGGGATTAGCAAAAAAACACAGAAAAAGTTTTTCCCGGCTATTTTTATTGATTTTCCACACTTTCTAAAGTACATTAATATAAGGCTGTACGGAAACTACTTAATCACTACTGCAGGAGGAAAAAATGATTATAGACCCGACAAAATTTATGACCGGAATACCGGTGATTGATAAGCAGCACAGACAATATATAATCCTGGTTAACAAATTCATCACAGAGCACAACAAAGGAGGCATGGAAAAAGCGACACTTAGTGATTATGTCAATGAAATTGTTGCCTATGCATTGGACCATTTTGACGCGGAAGAAAGTCTCATGCGCTCGGAAGACTATCCTTTATACGAGGAACATTTGGCAAAACACAATTTATTTCGCGATATGATGGATGAGCTTCTTGAAGAGATGGAGACAAAAGAAATAAATATTAATAACTATGTGGACAGGCTGTGCGAATGGCTTGTCGACTGGTTTAAAATACAAGTATTGGATGATGACGTTAAACTGGCTATGTTTCTTCAAGGTGAACACAAGCGCAAGTCTTAATTCAGCGATGCGCTACCACCACTGATTGAACTGCAAAGACTCGTGCGAAATAGGAAAAAATTGAATATCCAATAATGAACACGGAACCCC
>CAZEXM010000114.1:0-8867 GCA_964515915.1 uncultured Victivallaceae bacterium | reverse complement strand
TATAAACAAAAAGGGAGCTTGCGACCGGTTATGCCGGATTGGAACTTGATGGCGAGAGGTTTTGGCTAGAAATCTGTGTCACAAAGTGCAGAAGAACCAACAATTGCTTCATTTCCCCCCATTTCTTTTGTATTTGAGCAATACGACTTGAAATAATCCGAGGGAAGCTGTAAATTATCTACATTGTTAAATTATTTAACAAAGTGTTTGCTGTAACTAATTCAGGGATATATAAAAGTGTTTAAAGTTCCAGGTTTTATTGATCTCCAGGTAAATGGTTTTCTTGGAGTAAGTTTTTCGGAAAGCGATTTGACCGAAGCGGAATTTATTCGGGTGAGCAAAGAGCTTTTGAAGCGCGGAACGGCCGCTTTTCTGCCGACAGTCATTACCAGCAGTGAAGAAAGCTACAAACACAGTTTGCCGATTCTGGCAAAAGCAATGCAAGCTCCCGAGCTTAATGGACGTGCACTTGGAATACATGCGGAGGGACCGTTTTTGAGCGACAAACCCGGCGCGGTAGGGGCTCATAATCCAGATTGGGTCAAAGCTCCCAGTATTGAGTTTTTTAAGAAAATGCAGAAATGGGCGGATGGACAAATCAAAATGTTGACAATCGCCGCAGAAAACGAAGGCGCCGCGGAACTGACCAAATACGCGGTAAGTCAGGGCGTCGCTGTTTCACTGGGGCACCATCTAGCCACTTACGAGGATTTGCGGAAATGCGCGGATGCCGGCGCCAGCTTGCTCACTCACCTCGGTAACGGCATTCCAAACGAGCTTGACCGCCATAACAACGCGATCTGGGCCGGCATGGCATGCGACGGCCTGACGGCGATGATTATCACTGACGGACATCATCTGCCGCCGCCGGTAATAAAAGCGATTATTCGCGCTAAAGGTATTGACAATACAATTATCACCAGTGACGCTTCTCCAATCGCCGGAATGCCTCCGGGCGAATACAACACATTGGGTAACCGCGCGCTTATCGAGGAAAACGGCCGCTTACACAATCCCGACAAAAATTGTCTGGTAGGTTCATCCGCGACGATGCTGCAATGTGTAAATTATTTAGCTTCGCTCGGCTTCCTGACTCCCGGGGAAATAATTCAAGCAGCCGTAACTAATCCGTTAAAAGCGGTTAATGTAGACCCGGATTCAATTAAAACCGGCCTTGAATATGTTTGGGATGAAGTTCAAAAGCAATTCGTTCCAGCTCTCTAACTTGCCGAATAATGCAAAGCTTGAAAACTATCCGCCTTAAGCGAAAACGGTGTTTCTAAAAAACGGGGCGGACAAATAGTTGCGGGTGAAAAAATATTTTCGTTGTTTTTTCATTGAGGGTATTGACTTTTTTGATTTAACAGTGTAGTATTAGTGTAGTGATTCATTTTTAAACACTCTAATGCTGATAATTAAGTTTCTCTTTCATTTATGAAAAGTCAAAACGATACAGAATTGCTGGATTACAAGCCGAAACACATGATTATTTCGGATATTTTCCGGGAGAAGATAAACAAAGGTAAATTCCGTAAAGGCGATAAATTGCTGCCGGATGAGGAGATTGCCAAAAAATACAATATCAACAAACGCACCGTGGCCGTCGGCCTGAACGCGTTGGTGAAGGAAGGCTTGCTGGAACGGGCGCCGCGGCGCGGTACAATCATCATTAAAGACGATTCGGAAGGACACAGAGCCAGCAATGCCGTCGGCATGGTTATGCTCAGCAAAGGCGATGTTTACAGTGAAATCTCCCGTAATATAGCAAAAGGATTCATCAGATATAAGCTGTTTCCGGTTTTGATTAACGGCGACGTGATTTTTGATGATTCCAGCGTTATCACTTTTTTAAAGACTTTAAATTCGGAACAGACCCGTCCCTACGGATTTATTATTGAGGGAAGTCTCGAATTTCCGTTTGAATTTTTGAAGGAACACATTGACGAATTCCATAATATCGTTTTTATAAATAGATATAATCATTACGAAAAACTGGGCGAATCAAAGTATGTGATGGTTGATTTCCGGGAGGCCGGAAGGCTTGCGGCGAGACATTTTATCGCCCGGGGACATAAAAAACTCGCTTGCCTGGCACTGTATGAACCGCGTTACAAGGGCCCGTGGAGTTCAATACAGGTGCAGATAATGCAGGGATTCGCTGAGGTCTGCCGGGAAAACAGTGTTCAATTCAATGAAGATGTTTTTTGGAAACTGCTCCACCGGGAACCATTAGCCGAAACTGTAAATGCCTTAATATCCGGCCCCGGCCGCCCGGACGCGATATTCGCTTATAATGACTCGTTCATACACTATGAACTGCTGCCCTTATTGGGAAATGTCAAAGATATTGAGCTGATTGGTTTCTATAATACCCATCATGCTGAAGAATACGGATTTTCATCCATCTGCATACACGAAGACAAAATAGCGGAAAACGCGATTGAACTATTAACTAATAAAACAACAAAAAAGGAGATTTTAGTCAAACCGGAATTAATAGTCAGAAGTCAGTAATAAAAGCTAATTCATCACATAGTGTCCACGAACGGCACTAATTAACACAAAAAAAATGGAGGCAGGAAAAATGAAACAGGAAAGTTCAAAATTCACACTCATCGAACTCCTCGTCGTGATCGCTATCATAGCAATCCTTGCCTCAATGTTATTGCCAGCATTGAATCATGCCAGGGAGGCTGCGAAGAAAATAAGCTGTGCCAGTAATTTGAAGCAGTTTGGAACAGGGTTGCAGATGTATGTTTCAGACTATGACAGCTGGATTCCGTCAGGCAGTCGTGCTCCATGGTTTGACGGCGGTAAACTTGGTCAATTTATTGGGGCTTGGTTAACCCCCGGAGTAAATGCTAAAAACCCAGGGTTCTTCCGTTGTCCTTCCGAAAACGCTGCGCGGTTCTCTCGTACCTTCACAAAAGTCATTCGCCCTGGTTTGTCGTCCATATGACAAGTGCGATGGTTATCCCCTCTTTCAGTTTTTCAGACCTTTGCATTGATGGCGAATGGGATTACAGAGGAAAAGACTTCATGGAATTTTTCACACTCCCCTGCCTTGAGGTTTTTGGGGCGGGCGCCTGGGGGCCAAATCAGGGCTGGTTGCCGAAACTCCACGGTTTGGAGAAAAAAGTAAAACCAACCAGAACAATGCTGGCCGCCTTGAAATTGTATGACATGTGGATATGGCCGGCCTACTGCAATATTACACTTCTGAGACAAATGGAAAAAATAGAGCGGAAATTCGGGATTACTGAAAAGGATTGCAAGTTTGTGGGTTACTGGGAAGATGAGGCGAAAGCCGTTTCCGGCTTGCCCGCGGGAATAAAGGCAAGTTATTATGTGCGCCCCGACAAGGGAGCGCTCATTTACCTTGCCAATTTCATGAAGAAAAAACGGAAAGTCGCTCTCAACTTGGATTTCAACAAGTGGGGCATGGCAAGCTCCAAAGTTACAGATGCCGAAAATGGCCGGGAAATAGATTCCGTCAATGGTAAATTAAATTTTATTATAGAAGGTCATGATTTCCGAGTGATAAAAATATGGAGATAGCACCAACCTGGTTTCCTGTACCTGTTCGGATGGAGACAGTATACCTATTACAGAATGCCATTGGTGACCTGATATCTTAAAGCGAGAGGAAAGTAATGAAACATAACATATTATTCTTTTTCTGCGATCAGTTTTTGTGGAATGCCACTGGTTACGCAGGTCATTCAATGGTTAAGACCCCAAATCTCGATCGGCTTGCGGAAAGAAGTGTTAACTTCCCGCACACATATTGCGCGAGTCCGGTTTGCGTGCCGGCGAGAATATCGCTTTTCAGCGGTCAGTATCCTCATACGCATGGCCAGCCCACCAACGGGCCAGTTCGTCAGGGAACAAAAATGTTTATTGAGACGCTAAAGGAAAATGGATATCATACTTGCGCCGTCGGTAAACTGCATTTTTTCCCATTATATGAAACTCGGCGTTTTGATACAGTAAGCTTGCATGATGGCGCCAATGAGGAATCAGGCCATATTGGATATCTTTCTGACATTGATCCAAAGCTGGCTGACTTGCATTTGCATGGCTATCCCAAAACTGGAACGGGAGAAAGCATTTTTGGTAGCGATATCAGTAATAACGGAAAGAAAGTGGAGAGCATTGTTTATGGAACGTCGCAACTGAGCGCGGAACATTTTTACACGCAGTGGATATCTAATGAATCTATGAAGTATTTGGAGGAGCATCAGGATAAGGATGATCCATTTTTCCTTTATGTCTCATTCTGCGGTCCGCATAGTCCGTTTTTAGTGCCTGAGCCTTATGACAAACTGTATAAACCTGAAGAAATTGAGCTGCCCGAGACCTGGGAAGAGGATTTATCCGGCAAACCAAAATCGCAACAATGGCACCGTCATTTATGGGGTGTCGAGCTGATGACGGAACAGCAGCTCCGAAAGATAACCGCGCTTTATTACGGACATATCACTCTTATCGATGAACATATCGGCAGAATACTGGACAAGTTGGATGTGCTTGGCTTAGGCGATGCGATAATAGCGTTCTCTGCAGACCATGGAGAACTGCTTGGATCTCACGGTTTGTTCTACAAGGGAGTGATGTACGATGAATCCTTGCGTATTCCCCTGTTGATTCATGATGCTGGACAAAAAAATAACTCCGTTAATGAAAATTTTGTATCACAGATTGACATCATGCCGACCCTTCTTGACTTAGCGGGGATTGAGGTCCCTGAATGGAGCCAAGGCAGGAGCATGAAAGGTCTTCTCAATGGCAACCGGGAGTGCGCGCGAAGCGAAATTTTCGCCGAAATCGAGAAAGTGGAAACGGGAGGATATATGTTTGGGTGTAGGAACAAGGACTATCTTTTCTCCTATGAAATATCAAAGAACTTCACGGATGATGGAGAGTTATACAATCTACGTTTAGACCCTGAACAGTTGAAAAATCTATTTTACAACCAAAAATATGGAAAATTGGTTAATGAGTTTAAAAATAAAATTATGCTGTGGCTAATAGACAAAAAATAAGGCAAAAACAGATCTGTTTTAGTAAATCAATTCAAAAAGGAAATAAGAAAATTATGGAAAAATATCAAGAATGGTTTAGAGAAGCCGGAGTTGGAATGTTTATTCATTGGGGAGTGTATTCGGTGCCCGGACGCGGCGAATGGGTGATGCGGCAGGAGCAGATATCGCTTGCGGAATATGATAAATATATTCCTGATTTCACCGCGAAAAACTACGACCCGGACGAATGGGCGCAACTCGCGAAAAAGGCGGGGATGCGCTATATGGTGTTGACGACCAAACATCATGACGGGTTTTGTCTGTTCGACACCGCCACTACTGGCCGCAACGCCGTTAAACAAGGGCCGAAACGCGACCTGATAAAAGAATACGTCGAAGCCTGCCGTAAATATGGCCTGAAAGCCGGCTTGTATTTTTCAATTCCGGATTGGAGTCTTCCTGAATATATGGACGGCCCGGACAGAAACCCGGGGGGATGGGAAAAGTATGTTCTTTTGCTTCATGAACAACTACGGGAATTATGTACAAACTACGGAAAAATCGACTTGCTGTGGTACGATGAGATCTGCGGTCATAAGGACGTCAGGAAGATTTTCCCGGAAGACTTGCGCGCGGCGGAACTTAATGCGATGGCACGCAAACTCCAGCCGGAAATTCTCATCAATGACCGTTCGCTTCTGCCGGAGGATTTTTACACGGCGGAACAAAATATAAAAGCGCCGGATGATCCGGGCCGGTTTTGGGAAGCTTGTTTGACCATGAACAAGCACTGGGGATATTTTCCATCGGACAATCATTACAAATCGCCTGTGGAGATTATTCACAAACTGACCGGCATCGCCGCCAAGCGCGGTAATATGCTGCTTAATGTCGGCCCCGCGCCGGACGGTACTATCGGCCGGCCGGAACGGGAGCGTTTGCAAGCCCTTGGCGAATGGCTGGCGCTTAACGGCGAAGCAGTCCGCAATGTCGAGCCCTGCCCGGTAAATGGAGGAACTTACGGTTGCTCCGCGATGCAGGGCGGCAGTGTATATCTCTATGTTCACTGGTGGCATGGAAACAGTATTACCATTGCCGACTGCGATATGGATTTCAGTTCCGGAATTATTCTCGGAACGAATATTGAAGTCAAAATACGACGTAAGGATAAACATATAATTCTCGCAAACCTTCCGCAAAATTCACCCAATCCCTATTGTTCAGTAATTAAACTGACGCTGAAATAATTATGAGGCAAAATGAATTGCATATCATGAATTACAATATTCAGGGAGTAAAAAATTAATGAATAACACAAATAGAGATTCGATCACCCTGCCGTCAGAGCTGGGCCGGGAAAAAGCAGTTTTAAGCCTCGCTGAAAAGTGGGGAGCCGATGCGTTTCGGGACAGCGACGGCACGAAACTCTCAGACGAGATAATTAATTCCGGACGCGATATATATTCCACCTTGTGCCTGGTGCGCGCGGATCAGGAATGGGCCAGGGCGCATCCGGAACAGACCGCCTGTAAGTTTTTAATGTCCAGGTCGCTTGCCGCCCGCGGCGAAACCCTTGAAGTTGAACCGATGAGCACATACTGGTCGGATTGTTATGTGCCGGATACGCGGAAAGAATCATTTGCCTACTGGGAAGTGATGGACCGTACGGAAGCTTCCCTGCTCAGTCCCGCAGCTTGGAACTACGATGCGAAAAGCGGAACCGTAACGATTTCCGGGACAAAAAAAGGGCATCTTTACACGGTCAGTTTCATGGTTCGGCTGATTTGGGACATAACTTCGCGGCATAACTATATTACCAACAACTGGACGGGGGAGCATATTATGGCTGTTGACCCGTCTTATCCTGAAACTTATAAACATCTCATGTCCTATTTTGACAAGTGGCTGGAAGAACACCCGCGTACCAGTGTTGTGCGTTTTACCACCCTGGCCTATCATATGCCGAGTGATTGCGACCAGGACGGAAAAAAAGGAGTATATGCCGACAGCTACGGCTATACCGATACGGTCAGCCCGCCCGCGCTGGCCGCTTTCGAGGAAGAGTTCGGCTATCGCCTGCGGGCTGAGGACTTTATTGACCAGGGTTACAACAACATCGTGGACCGGGTGCCTGCAAAGCGCTACCGCGACTGGATGGCGTTCACTCAGAAACGAGTCGAGCGTTATGCGCGCGATTTGACCGGGAAAGCACATGCCGCCGGTAAAAGAACGGCATTCTATCACGGCGATCACTGGATCGGCATGGAGCCATACAAGCCCGGGTTTAAAGATGCGGGCTTTGATATTGTCATCGCGGTGCCGCATAGTGAGGTTACCATCCGACGCCTGACGGATGGGCCGGGGAACTATGTGCGGGAATTACGGATGCGCCCTTATTTCTTTCCCAATGAGCTTGGCGTTATGGACCCGGCAAAAAATTCTCAGCAGATTTGGGCAAAACTCAGGCGGGGCATATTACGCAATCCAATTATCGATAGAATCGGCTGGGGCGGATACCTGTCGCTGGCTCTTGAATACCCGCATTTTATAGAACATATCACCGGACTCTGCGATGAATTCCGTTTAATCAAAGCAAAAACTCAGCGGGAAAAACCGGTGAGTTATTTCAAGGCGGCGGTGATCAGCGCTTGGGGAAAACTGCGCTCCTGGACGGAATGGAGCATTGAGGGTGAAAAATTCGGCAGCACGGAAAACGCGACCATGACCCTCGAATGCCTGGGAGGCCTGCCGGTGGATGTTGAATTCCTCAGCTTCGACGACATTAAAGCCGGCGGGATCCCGGAAGACGTTAAAGTTGTAATCAATTCCGGTGACGCGGGTACGGCATGGAGCGGCGGCAGTTATTGGCAGGATTCGGAAATAAGCGCGACACTGCGTGAATGGATTGCCGGCGGCGGTGGTTTCGTCGGCATCGGCGGGGCAAGCGCCCGGGAATTCCAGGGTCGCATCTTCCAACTGGGCGATGTCATGGGGATTGAGAAGGAGACCGGCAACAGCAATCATTGCGCACGAGTTCCTTGTTCCGAAACCGGGGAGCATTTCATAAAGATGGATGCCGCAACCCCGGTCAAGCTCGGGACAGAACGAAGTTTTGTGTCTTTGCGGGACAGAACGGCGAAAGTTCTCTATGCGAATGAGAACCACGTGTTGATGAGCGCCAGCGAATACGCCGGGGGGCGCGCCGTATATATAGCGGGCCTGCCTTACACGCTGCAAAACGCCCGCCTGCTTTTACGGGCCTTATTGTGGGCCGGACGGGAAGAAGACGCTTTGAAGAAATGCTTCAGTATCAATCAGCTTACGGATTGTGCGGTATATTCCAATGCCGGGATAATGGCTGTCGCAAATAACGCGGACTCGCATCAGTCAACAACTGTTTACGATGACTGCGGCAATTCTCATACAGTCCAGCTGGCTCCTTACGAAATAAAGTGGCTGAACCTTAAAAAAAAAGCATATAAAGTAGGCAGAAAAGGAGCAAAAAGTGTAGTTGCATGAATTTAGGGGAAGCCCTGAAGAAATAAGCCGGGCATACGGTAAAAAATACCCTTTTACTTTGAATTTGGTTTGTTCAGACAGGAATGGTGATGTTTTTTGTGCACATCAAACCAGTAGCGGTTTGTATGAGATTGCCGTTGAAGCACCGTGTGTTATTACAAACCATATTATCAATGATGAATCAATTTATAAATTATCCCATCGGGGAGTTAATACCAATTTGCATTACAAGGTTAGTAAAAACACGGCTAGAGACAGCCGTGGCTACATTGTAGAATCGAGAAAGATGTAGCCGCCTCTGTCTCTAGCAGTCTGTCGGACTTT
>CAZEXM010000113.1:0-9273 GCA_964515915.1 uncultured Victivallaceae bacterium | reverse complement strand
CTATCCCTATGGATTCAACAATAAATATTATATCTTTCTCACTTTAAGAGTGTTAGAAATTTTTCTGCTAAATCACGAGTTTCTCTTAAGTTTCTGTTTCTGCCGGAAATAGTCATAAAGCCGGAAAAACTGGCGCATCGGAGAATTGAGACTAATTCTTTTATTTCAGCATTGCCGGATGCCCAAGTGCTAGGCGTACCGTCAAATAATGCGTCTTCAATATCAAGTTGTGAAATATATTTGCGGAATCTTCCCTGCTGGAATGACTGCAAAAACGGCATCTCTCCGGCTTTTGCGAAATCAGCCGGGCTAAAAACAAAACCAGCTTTCAGCTTATTCATGATTCCGGCGGCATAAAGCCCGGACATTCCGAGATTGACAAAGGAAATATTAATTCCAGATGAATCAGCTTGACTAATGAATTTCTCCGCATCCGCTGATAAAGGCATGATTAAGTCATTAATTCCGACAGTCTTGAGCAATTCAAGGATTTTTTCAAAGTCGCTCGGGATTGCCGGTAAACGCAATGCGGATATTCTGATATTATTTTCAGCAAATTCCTCTATGGCTTTTTTGAGTTTGTCAGCAGGGAATTTGTGCGCCGGTTTGCCTTGAATAATATCTAATTCGACATAGTCAACACCGCCAGCTTTTAGGTTTTCAATCATTTCAGGAATATATCTACCCGCAACACTTGATGCTATACAAAGTTTAAAATCTTCGACCGCTAATTTATCTTTGCGGATTGCGGCATATTGCTCTGTACAATCGGCGCAGTTCTCGTTATCGCATAGACAAAAAGCAGGATCACTTGAACCCAACTCTGTAAAAATATCAATTAAATCTTGAGATTTCATCAGACGAACAACGGCATTTCCAACTTTGCCGATTTTAATTTTGCCCTTTTCACGCATAATATGATCGATTCCAATAAAATCACGATGCGGACCAGGATAATATTTCCAACTTTTTTCATTGCCATTTTCAAGCCTTGCTTTTTTAGTTTCCAGATAGGGTAATTCCAGCAAAGCCTCAACCGAATGTAAAGTTGTATTTCTATCCTGATCAACACCAAGCAGACAGACATAACCGCCAAGTCCGGCTATCTTTAAATAAGGAGTATCGTGCCCGTGAGCGGTATCAGCCTTCCAGTGATCGCGGCAGATGAATTCCGCATCCGCGCCAATCGCAGCGACTGTCCCTAGGGGACAGTCGCTGGTAAGTGCTTCAGATCGATTTTTGAGAGTTTGTGTGAAGATACCAAGACTAGCAGAGACCGGAGCAACTAAAGTTCCTTCATTGCCAATAGTTTCCAGAAAAACATCGACAAGTGTATCCGCGCCGCCTTCAATATGCCCGACACTGGATAAGGAACTGTGCACGATGACAATATCACCTGTTTTCAATCCCAAACCAGTCAGACACTTTTTAATATCTGCTTTATTCATTGAAAAAATATCTCGCTTATTTGCGTACTTTTTCAGCAGCGTTTCTGATTCCGGTAATAATTGCATCAACATCAGCATCTGTGAGTTTCGGATGCATCGGCAGATTTGCTTCACGTTTGTAGAAAAAGGCGTTGGCGTTCGGGCATTGATCAGGATCATAACCCATTTTCTTCAAACCGGTAAAATGATAAGTAGGCTGGTAATGCAGAATGGCTTGGATGCCTTCTTCTTCGTAAAGAACTTTCATGAATTCATTGCGGCCGGCTCCGAGTTCCTCCGCTTCAACACATACAGTATAAAGATGGAAAACATGCTTGCAGTCAGCAGGTTCAAATACTGGAGTAATGCCTTTGATGCCTTGCAGTCCAGCTGTAATTTTATGTCCTATTTCGCGACGTTTATCAGACAACATGTCGGCCTTATCCACTTGGCAACAGCCTACAGCAGCTTGAATTTCATTCATGCGGTAGTTGTTTCCCCAATGTCCGTTCCAATCGTCAACGTCAAAATGTGACGGCATCCAGTATTCCAGTTCGGAATCCTTTTTGCAAGTGATTTTGCCAAATTTCCAGCTGCGGTCCTCAGGTTTCCATTGGGTTATATTCATGCAGCGAAGCATTTCGATACCTTTGGCAAACGTATCGTTATTGGTAGTCATCATTCCGCCCTCACCACATGTAGTCATGTTTTTGAGGGAATGGAAAGAGAATACCCCGATATCACCGATTGAACCTGCTTTGCGACCTTTGTATTCAGCGTTGTGAGCGTGGGCGCAATCTTCAAGAACATACAAATTATGTTTTTTAGCAATTTCCATAATCGGATCCATATCGACCATCAAGCCGCCGTAATGAACCACATAAATAGCTTTAGTTTTAGGAGTAACTAATTTCGCTACACATGCCGGATCAATATTATAAGTTTCCGGATCAATATCCGCATAAACCGGAATTGCGCCTTCTTTAAGAATGACCAGTGAAGTCGCGATAAAAGTATTTGGAGTAACGATAACTTCATCGCCTTTCCGAATATCAAAAAGTTGAGTCGCCACATGCATACCCGTGGTACAATTGGAAACCGCGAAAGCGTGCTTCACTCCACACATTTTCGCAAATTTCTCCTGAAACTCAGCCGTTTTCGGTCCCATAGTCAAAGTATCCTGCCGCATAGCCGTCAAAACAGCCTGCTCTTCAGCTTCGTCATAGATGGAACCCATGAACGAATAAGGTACTTTCAATTGCACGCCGTCATCTGTAGCATAAGAACTGGTTATTCCGCCATCAGTTTCGCCGCCGGTAATGTGTTTTTTGTCTGCTTCTGTACTCATTTTAGCACTTCCTTTTTTAGTTTATTAATTTATAATGCAATAACGTCTTATAATTGTTTTAATTTAAATATTTTTTATTCTACTTCCGCAATCATCCTGCATGGAATTTGCACAACTCCATCAGCAAGCAAGCTAAGTATAGTTATTTTCACTTCTGGAGCGGTTAATCTATCCATATTTACCGGGTTACAAACTGTTGTTATGCCTGCTTCGAACAAATAATAAAATACTCCTGTAGGTTCAATTGATTCGTAAACATCTGAAATCAACAATTCAACTCCCTGTTCAATAATCCAATCAACCGCGGATCTATCCAAATATAAAGCTCGCGTTTCCTCTAAATTAGCAAATTCGCGCAACTGCACTTTGCCTCGCGCATTAATTATTAAAGCATCTCCAACATTTAGTTTACATGGACAGTTGTCATCCAAATCTTTTGCGCTTATCGCTCCAGCTGTTTGATCTAGATGAATAACTTTTGCAGGACGGCGAAAAAGTTTTTCCAGCGGATAATTTTTAGCGTCCTGTCCATCGTCCATTTCAGCTACATGCCCTGGGAAATCAATATAAGTGCCCGCCATTGAATTCACTTCAAAATTATAGCAGATTCCGGTATATTTAATTGTCGGAGGCTTTGAATTAACCTTATATTCCTTTGCTGCAAAAGCACCCGCGGAATTTACACCATGTTCAAATGTTAAATCAATCAGTTTCATAGTTTATAAAGATAAGATTTTTACTTCTTTATCGTTATCATCCGTTAATTGTACTCTTTCACCACTTTTTCGACATTTATCAGCCGTTGCAATAGCATCTTTTAAAACAGGCACAAGTGTATTAAGAATTTCCTGAGTTATTTTTTTACCGGTTTCAACACAGGATCTATGAGGAAAACCCATAACGCCAATTTTTACGCTTTCACGTTGAGTGGTATGAGGAATTTCATCACTAAGATTAGTAAAGGACGTTTTTTCCTGATAGAAATCTGGATTATTACGCAGCATTTCAGCAATTTCATCTTCATCCAAAACAATTTCATCTCTAACAAGTTCAGGAGCCCAATGCTTCATTAAAGACGTTTCCGCATCCGCGGCATGATAGTCACGTGTCTCATACCCTGTTTTCCAGGTCTTAGAAAAATCCCAAAGCGGTGTCATTAAAATCATTATGTCTTTCAAGGCCGGATTCAGCCATTTTAAAATGCGCAATGATTCTTTGAGATGAAACATACTCTCACTGCCGCCGTGACCGGGGATAATGATGATATTCTCAAAGCCTTGAAGTACCAGCGACTCAATAATTTCGCCAACCATATTGGAAAAAGTATTTGGCTTCACATTGATTGTACCTTCGAGCATTCCGCCGGAAAAACAATAATTTAGTGGAGGTGCAACAATACAGCCAAGTTCTCGGGCAATTTTTTCACCCATTACCACAGCATTACGAATATCCGTATCCACTGGTAAGTGATGACCATGCTGTTCAAGCATAGCATAAGGAAAAATTATAGTACGATTATCTTTTAGATATTCCTGCAAATCTTTTACCGTCATTTCGCCCATCTGAACGTTTTTCATAAGAATCAATCCTTTTAAGTATTATAGTACTTTTAAATCAATCCTAAACTCTCAGGCACTTTTTTTCAATACTTTTTTGTAAAAAATATTGCATTTAAAAGAATTCAAACTATAATTATAGAACATTAACGAATTATAATTAACAAAAAAGAGTTCATATGACACGAAAAGAAAGCATAAAACAAGCATTGCTTAAAGAATTATGTTTCAGTCAGCAATTAACACGACTGGAATTCATCAAGGCTCACGGAATTCGCGCAGCGACAGTTTTTTCGGCAGTGGACGAATTAAAAAAAGAAGGTCTAATCTGCGAGCCCGACCGCAAAGGAGTAAAGACCGGACGAAAATCTCCACTTCTCAAGTTAAATGCACCCTATGCGCGATTTGTCGGGCTTGAACTCCAGCCCCGCAAACTTGCAGGAGTTATAATTGATACAAGCGGCAAAATTATAACACAAGCGGTTTTAAATTTAGACGATAGTCCCGACGCACGCAAATTAATGCTGGCAATGGATCAGATACTCCTTCGTTTGAAAAGTCAGATGGATTGTGATTGGCAGGAAATAAAAGGTGTCGGGTTTGCCGACCCCGGACTGGTCGATATCAAAAACAAAATTTCACTGCGGGCAGTAAACGTACCTGATTGGCAAAATATCGAGACGGGACGAATCTTGCGGCAAATGACAGCATGCCAGGAAAATCTGGTCGTACCGGAAACAATGGCAAAGACTTTTGCCGAATATTATAATCGTTGTCCGGAACCGCCTCAAAGCCTTTTTCAAATGAGTTTAGGAACCGGTATTGGCGGAGGTTTCGTTAAGAACGGCGAGTTATTTATTGGCGACAACCACCGTGGGATGGAAATCGGGCACATAGTAATCTCAAGCGATGGTCCTTTATGTCAATGCGGCAATCGCGGATGCCTGGAGGCTATAGCCGGAGAGGCTGGAATAAAACGTAAAATCAGCGAATTAATCACTAATGGCGTAGATACTAAATTAAATCTTGATAATTTTTCACTTGGAAACTTCGTAGAAGCCGTTAAACAGGATAGAGCAGCGATGATGTTAGCCAACGATGTCTGCGAAAGCATAAGTTTAGGTTTGGCCACCGTGATAGCCTTATTAAATCCATCAACTATAGTACTCAGCGGTGAGTTGACAAAACTCGGCAGCGTTTTAACCGATACAATCAAACGCATCCTCAGCACGCATTGTTTCCTCGGTGCCCTGGAAAAATTATCCTTGGAGATTTCCACGCTGGACGAATACGCAACCGCTAGAGCCGTAGCTTTAATGTGCCGCAATCAGCTTATTCTTAAAAATCACCTCTGATATCAGCAATATCCTCGAAAGGGAAGCACAGATCGCAGAAAGTGTTGAACGCCTTAATTCTTCTTAGTTGTGATGAAGGAAATTTTGCATTTCGCACGAGTCTTTAAAAGCCTCATTCTTTTCTTTTTTTTACAACCCATTTACACCCCGAAAACCCACATTGCGGCAATGACGGTAAGGGTCAGCGTTACTATTGAGGATAGATAAGTCCAGAAAATAATCGTCGCCATGCCGTCTTCAATATCAGGATTAGTTCCCGCGGCCATGACGACCAGATTGTTAGCGGGAGGAGACCCCGCCTCAATGACCAAAACCAGAGCCGCCAGCATGTTCGCGGGTAAAACCCCCAAATGACGAAGCAGCAAAACATAACATATCGCTATGATTGGAAAAATTATTAATTTTATCAAAATAACACTGAAAATAGTACGCTTATTAACTATGCCGCGAACCGGGCCGGAAGCCAGACAGCCGCCCAGCAATATCAAAACACAAGGAATTGTTGCTTCGCCGATTATTCCAGCCGCCCTGTACGCCGGATATAGAAAACCACCGGAATAACAAATGAGTTCCTTCAATGGTGGAATCATACCCGCACAGGCTCCTGCCAGTATGCCGACAACCGGAGGCGGAAATAATTTCCGCCAAGTCAAGTCGGATAACTTCCTGCCGCTGACAAGCGAATATCCGACCGTCCAGAGTATTGGAGAATAAACAAGCAAACATATCGAAATAAGCGCGATACCTTTGTCGCCGGCTTGCGGATCACTCATAAAAACAGGGAAAATAGTCGTTACCGCAAGGATTAAAGGAATAGGAATATAACCGAAATTATTAAACGCAATTGCGGCAATAACTCCGGATTTCATTTTCTTGCGGGGTTTACAGATTTTGACGGTGATCCGCCCCAGAGAAAGCCCTAGAACTACGTATAGGATACAAGTTATCGGGAAAACCCAGTATTCCCGCAGTTGGTCCCAGGAAATTGATGCAGCTATTTTATGGAAAAGCAGGCAGGGAAGGAACAGGTAAACAACCAAATGCCCCAAAACCCGTAAGGCATCTTTAGTTACTATTTTGCTGCGGACAAGAAAAACCCCCGCGAGAGCAATTAGAAAAATTGAAATTACAGCTTTGCCGGCATACGGTAAAAGTTCAAGAAATTTATCCATGGTGAAGGCGGCGATGAAAGTAAACAATGAGCTTTATTTACTTTCAATATCCTTTATTTTATTTTTTATTTTATTTTTATCAAGATCAAAACTGAATATTTTTAAAGCTAAATTCCAATAATATAAAGCTTTCTTCCGGTCGCCAAGGGCATGAAAAATATCTCCCGCGTGATCAGCAAGAACAGCATTGGGGTATTTGCCTTCTTTGGAAACAGCTCTTTCAATATAATCCGCGGCTTGTTTAAAATTATTCATGCGGAAAAGTACCCAGGCCATACTGTCTAAATATTCGGGACTGTCCGCTTTTTTGCTCAAAGCATAGGAAATGAGTTTTTTTGCTTCCGGCAAATTTTTGTTGAGGTCGGCATAAGTATAGCCGACTGAATTTGCCACTTCAATATCTTTCGCATCCAAATTGGCTTCCACTGTTTTCAGACAATTCAATTGGGTTCGGGCATCTCCAGTCTTGACGGCAAGAGCCAGCCAGAAAAAATAAAGCTTTCTATCAGCTTTTTGCGGGGAGTTTAAAATAATTTTAGAAAGCATTTCAAACGCCCGCTTATCCTTACCCATAACACTCAGCACTTGAGCTCGAATTTCCGTAAACCGGCTTGTTTCGGGCAGCATTTTGAGTAATTTCCAGGCAATATCCGGTTTACCAAGCTGCAGTTCAGTAAGAGCAAACATAAAAATAACCGAAACAAGCGGACTTTTTTGGGAAGCTTGCAATATGGGCCGATAATTTTCAGCGGCAAGCTGATATAATTCCGCTCTGAACGCGTTTTGCGCAAGTTTCAGGCGGAAAAAGTTATTTTGGGGATTACGTTTCACCATTTTCTGCCATATGGTGGAGGCCAGGGCATATTTCTTTTGTTTGCTGAATAACTCTGCAAGGGCAATTTGCAAAACCGGCCTTGCCGGTTGTCTGGCAAGTTGTTCGAGCAGCATAGTTCTGGCTTCGTCAAATAACTCAAGTTTCTGGAGAAAAGTAAGATGCCTGATTATTTTTTCCATTTCCCTTGTTTCGTTCGAGCGGGCGTGCAACTGCTTGAGAAGCTCGCGTTTGCGTTCGGCATACTCGCCGGCACGGCTGGGCAGCAGCCATAAAAATCTCCTTGATTTATCAGCCTCCCGGGCGGCATAGGTGTAGAAAATTACCGCCTGCTGTAGAAAAATATTGTGCCGGTAAAGCTTTTCGCTCGCAAAAAGCCGCTCAAATAACTCATCGCCTTTGGCATATTGTTTTTGTTTGAGATAAATCGTGCTTAGTGTTTTTACTATATTTTGAAAGAGATTAAACTGTATTTCATTAAACTTGTCGAGATTATTGACCTCGACGCAGTTTTCAGCCAATGTCCGTTTCAGGTCTGTCGAGCTGCCGTTTGCCGGTTCAATGCAATCCGCCAGGGTCAAAGCCGCGACGTTGAGAGGAAGCGCGCGCGGATTAGCTTTGGCTATGGCGATTAAAATTGAGATTTGTTTGTTTGAAACATCATAATTCCGGAAGCTTTTGAGTAGAAACGCCAAAATTCGTGAAGAGTGCGGATTTTCCGCTAAAGCAGCCAGTAGGCGGTCCGCAGACGCGGAGGGTTCTTTGATAAACAAAGCCGCGCCGAAATGACTTAATCCTTTGATATCGGATTTATCACTCGGCGATAAATGAGGTACTATTGGAACGGATTCAAGCTCAACGATGTCGGTATCGACACCTATTTCAGCTGAAAACAGGGAAGCAAGTGGACATAGAAAAATTAAAAAAAAATGAATGTATTTTTTCATTCCTCTCTTCCCATTGTTTCTTCAAGGAACATCCCTCCTGCTTTCGGCAAGAGGGATGTGTAATAATAAAGCTATTTAGTCTTATGTCTCTTTGCCTTCAAAAGCTTTTTACGCTTGTGCTTAGAAATCTTTTTGCGGCGCTTCTTTTTCAGGTTACCCATGTTAATCCTTTTTGCTTCTATTATTTAAAAAATCAAATAAAAATCGTTCTATTTTAATTTAAAACTATATCAGAGACGTATAACCTAGCTCATAATTAGAAAATTTCCTGTATTTAAACAAAAAAAATCACTTTTTATTTACTTTCAGCATAATTTTCAGGATTATTTAAAGGACAAAGAAGATTCTAATACCGATTTGCAATCTTAGAGATAGTAAAGATTGCATTAATTATCCCTGAAGGGGATATTCACCGTAGCCCACGGCAACGCCGTGGGTATCATGTGCCCCCACGAATCGTTCCCTGTAAGGGAACTTCAAAATAAGGTCAATAATAATCGAAAAATGATTGAAGTTCCCCTACAGGGAACATTATATATCTTATTCTATACCCAGCGCGTTGCACTGGGCTACGATAAGAAACCTCGTTGAGGTTTTTTTACTGATACTATCCCTTAGATTGCAAATTGGTATAAG
>CAZEXM010000112.1:0-9423 GCA_964515915.1 uncultured Victivallaceae bacterium | reverse complement strand
TTTTCAGGGATTTCTATCTGCGAATGTTTTTCGCAAGGTAACGAGTGCTGAATCATAATGTATTTCCATTATATTTAATTTAAAAGTTCACAAACTCTAATCCCGTCTTCGACTTTTTCAATTGCCAAAACCGGAATGATTTTTATATCTTTAAGTAATTCCACCACGCTAGATACTTCGCTTTGATAAAAATCCATATTTAAAGCTCCTTTTTATTTCTTTAGAGATATATTTTATCTAAAAATATATCCTTAAAGAACATTTTGCAAGTCTCAAAAGAATAAAGCAGCGAAAAAAATCAAAAATATTTTTTGGTCCTTCATAAAAATTGCGTGACAGATCCTCACTGGCGCGCCGCGCTTTCATTATTTTTTCGATTGTAACGGGGGAATGGAACTGGACAACTTCAGAACAAGCGCATCAGGCTCATCTTCTACAGTTTGAAAAATGACATTGTTGATTATAAATGACTTAAGCACACCCAAAAAGTTGTTGGCACCACAAAAACCGATAAAAAAGTATTACTCTCTCCAGGAAAGCAGTAATCTTTTTGTTTTGAGGTTAGTGTGAGCGGTCATCTGAAATGACCGCCCACAGTTAGAGCAATATTAAAAAGCTGGGCATAAATTGGTCATAAATGTTGACTTGAAACTGGTATAATCGGCTAGAATCGAAATGACAAACACTTTTGGCATTTCAGGTGGAACTTGTTGTTTATTAAAGATTTGAGGCAAAAAAATTGGTAGCGGGGGCAAGAATCGAACTTGCGACCTTCAGGTTACGAACCTGTAGAGTGTTTGAGGGGGCTGTTTTCGTATAACTATCATAAGGCTTAATTAAGGCCTGCTGAATAATAGCCATTTTCAGGGATGAACTTTTTTAGGCATGATTTTATTTCGTTAGGACAATGATTTCTGTAAATTAATCTGCCTGTCATTTATGATAACCAGAAGCTGGCTTGGTATATGAAACAGCCAGTCAAAAAATAAACGCAAAAAGACCAGCTGGTCTAGCAGTCTGTCGGACTTTGGGAATCGTCGCGAAAAATTGTCCGAATAAAGCGGAATTTTCGTCAAAATCACGAGAATATTGAACATATTTGACGATTTTGGTGGAAATCTCAGCAAAATTCGGCACTTTTGCAGCAGATTATCCATAAGTCCGACAGGCTGCTAGGTTCATAACCAGAAAAATCAAAGCGATAACTGTTGCAGAAGTGTTTTCAAGCTTGGCCATAATCAGGTCAAGTGAATAACGCCGTTTGCCAACTCCGCTCGAACCTGTTCCTTTTCGGCCTTGAGTTTTTCATGATCAGCAGTATTTCTGCCAAGTTTTGGGCCACTCAAACGAATATTGTGTTCTTTGCAAAACTTTCTATTTTCCCGGTTGCGATAAATTTTATCGGCATGAACAGATTCTGGGTAATGCCCAAATCTTTGGTGATATTTTTTAATCTGACTTTTTAGCTCGACACCTTCGTTATAGGCATCAAAATTAATTGTATTGATCCGGCTTTAAATCAGCTTGCATTTTTCTTGACCGGGTAGCTTTTTTGAGCGTAATCAATTATTTTTCGCATTGCATATGCAAGCTGATTATCGGCCGGAGCAATATCAACAAAACTCCAGCCGTCAACTAGGCTGATTGAAACCTTGGCGCCAAATTCAGTTGCTGCCTTGGCTTTGCCACGAACAATCGGGCGGATATGCGGTTGAGAAATGCTGACAATTCGATCTTCAATGGAGTGTTTGCGTTTATCAAACATTTGTTGCTGTTGTTCATAAAGAGTGTTGATCACCAACAAGTCATGATGAAGTTTTGACCCCAGTTTTTGCACAGAAACGTGATTCAAAAGCCGATTTATTGAACGCAGATTCCGGTTGACACAACTTAGTTGAATACGTATTGCCGCCCGAATTTTCTTTTTGCCGGGACGTTTTTGCTTGATGATTGCCGAAAACGCCTGACGGCCTTTTCGCCGATAACTCCTCGGCTTGTTTTTGACTCCCTTTTCTGGATGAGACGACCAGAGAATGTCAATCATTTTTTCTGTTTTCAAGCGTGCTTTATTGAGCAATCCAAGGTCTGTCGGATGGGTGACATCCGCTGGCGCGCATGTCGCATCGACAATGAGTTTGCCTTTATTTTGAGGTGGAGAATTATCACCATCATCGTCTTTGGCAGTTGATTTTTGCTTCTTTTTTTTCTTCTCCAACTGATGAAGTAAGTCGTCTATTTTGATAACTTCAGTGCTCTTGAAACGTTTTCTAAAATGAGTCATCATGCTGCTGTCAAAAGGTTTTTCTAGCTTGAACTCAGAAAGTCCGATAAAGTATTGCAAATATGGATTTTCAGATTTAGGATCTGGTCCTTCGGGGTGAGGGTTCGAGTCCCTCCTCGCACACCATATCTTCCTCAAAATATCTATTTTCCAGCCTGTGATATTTTTGCTGAAAGTTTTTCTGTCGCGGCAACGAAGGATGATGAATATCTGAAAAAAGTTTTTTTCATAAAGGCGCCAAGAAATATTTTATCTGGGAGAAAAAGAGGGGAAATAAAAAATTGATCCTGATCTTTTCAAGTATCCGCTGCTTAAAAAGATTGGTTTCTGAATTTTTCCTGAAGTAAATGTTCAGTGAGGCATTGCCCAACGGAAATGTGATTGACAAAAATTATGCAAAAAACTAATTGATTGTTCGCTGAAATATGTTAGGTTAATTGACACAGAGAATAATTTCTTAGCTCGAAAAAATGAATTTTGAGCTTAAAAATGTTAATGTCGCCCAAATTATAAACTGCTATCAGGGGATTTGAAGCCATTTAAGCGGTATACAATAAAACGGAGTATTTAAAATGTCCTTAAACCTTATTAAAAAATTAACTGACTATGACGAAATGAAGTCAGTACACAATCAAAGTGCTTTGGTTAATGGTATGGCTTGCGCTAAAAACGGCAAAGCTGTCTGCAAGGAACTTTTTCCCGATGCCTTGTGGGTGGAATCAGAAGACTTTATCCAGGAACTTGAAGCTCATAAAAAAGAAAATAATGCAGCAGCGAAAATTATTTTTCTGCAAAACAACGGTGTCATCGTTGCCGCTGATACTGAAGAAAAAATCAGCGCGGTTAATGAAAGAATCGTTGCGGCCCTGAAAGCGTATTATATTGCAAAAGGCGTTGATACAGATTTGGCCCTTGGCGAAAAAGATTCGGATTATATTTGCAGAACCGCACCGGAATTACGAACGCTTTTGAGCGGGGACGGCAGGGTTCAGACGGTGGTCAGCCTGCCGCCGTTCAAGATTGCCGGCGGCGCGTTGTTCGCCGGCAGCGCGACATCCCGCGTAAAATGTTCCAAAATAAAAGACGACTGTAAAGCGCAAGTTGTCGCGGTGGAGGGCAAAGCTGTATTTTGTGCCGCACCTGATTACGCCGCCGCTTTGGAACTTGCGAAAACGACTCAACTTGAAGCTTTGGTTGAACAGTTGAGTGCGGCCTGCGGCGGAGTTAATTATTTAACTTCTGAAGCTGCCCGCACCGAATGCGGCGGCGGCAGGGGCAGGCTTTACGGAAAAGTAGCGATAGTTACCGGCGGAGCGCAGGGCTTTGGTTTCGGGATCGCGCGGGAACTTGCCGCCGAGGACGCGGTCGTGGCTGTTGCCGACATGAATTTTGACGGCGCCAGTCAAGCTGCCGAAAAACTTTGCGAACAGTTTGGCGCTAATCAGGCTTTCGCGCTTGAAGTGAATATTTCATCGGAGGAAGCGGTCGCGAATATGTACCGTGAGTTGGTATTGAAAACCGGCGGTTTGGATTTACTGGTGGCCAACGCCGGGGTTTTACGTGCCGGTTCGGTCAAAACGCTCAGCAAAAAAGATTGGGATTTTGTGACTGACATCAATTACAGCGGCTATTTTCTCTGCGCCAAATACGCGGCGCGGGTCATGGCGGCCCAAAATAAACACGGCGGAGGCTGGACGGATATTGTCCAGGTCAACTCAAAAAGCGGCTTAGTCGGCAGTAACCGGAACAGCGCTTACGCCGGAAGTAAATTCGGGACGATTGGCTTGACGCAAAGTTTTGCGCTGGAACTGGTTGACGACCATATAAAAGTAAACAGCGTTTGCCCGGGTAATTTCTTTGACGGCCCACTGTGGAGCGATCCGGAAAGAGGGCTTTTCGTCCAGTATCTCGAAAGCAATAAAGTTCCCGGTGCTAAAACGCTTGAAGACGTAAAACATTTTTACGAAAGCAAAATCCCCATGAACCGGGGTTGTTTTCCCGCGGATGTAGCCAAAGCAATTATGTACACAGTTGAACAGCAGTACGAAACCGGACAAGCCATCCCCGTTACCGGCGGGCAGGTAATGCTGAATTGAAAATTACGACTTTGCCTGCAATGAGGGTGAGCGGAGCGAAAGCCACTTTGCCAGGCTGAGACTGGGTGAAACGAAAGTCAATTACGAATTACGATAAATTTGAGCTCAAAATATAATGGGGTAAAATGAGAGGAGTATTATTTTTCAAGTCAAAACTTGCCGCGTTACTGGTTGGGATGACCGCTATGATTGCCGTGCCGGTTGTCGGCGCGATAGCGATAGCCTATACTATATTGCCGGATATCGGGGTATTTTCCGCGGGGCAACGCGCTATTTTGCTGGGGTATGGTGTTTTATGTTTGCTTTCCACAGTTTACGCCTATGTCGCAAGCTGGATGTTTCTGGACGAAATCCGGCGCGAATATGCGGTACCCGGATATAAATGGGTGAAATACTGTATCGGCTTAATCATTTTGCCGGTAATTGGTACTTTCATCATGCTGTATTTCTACCGCAAACCAAGTTTAAAATCCGGCGGCATAGCAAAACGCTACGGCATTATTCTGACAATCAGCACGATTATTGACTGCATAGCTTTAACGATACTTTTTTTCTCGGAAGCCGGAGCCGAATGGATACTGCTGGTTGCTGGAATTGTCGGTATTTTTCATTACATTCTACTGATAACAATGGCTTGCAGGCTGGCGAAATATCCCATGGGTAAACTGGCTGGATTTGTCCTTGCATTTTTACTTTTAATCTTGTTTGGCGCAGTCGGCTTCATGGCAGGCTCTTCATGGATAATAGATTCTCAAGTTGCCGCCGCAAAAAGAGAACTGGCAAATATCTACGGACACCCTTTGACCGGCGCTGAACTTAAAAAAATGTATTATCACGGGCTGGAGCCTAATTACAGGAAATTTGAAAAAATATTACCGCGTGATCCTGAGGACAAAACCAATTTATTGGCTCTGCCGGAGATTCCTGAAGAACTCACTTGTTATTACATGTCTTTTATCAGCAATAAAAAGTTAGACGCAGAACTCGCGGCATGGGTAAAAAGTAAAAAAATATTTTTTAGCGATTTTGACCGAACAATAAAAAATGAAAAATATTTGAAAATGCCGAAACCATTCCGGGATTATGATGAGATGCTTTGTGCTATATCGTTACCTGAACTCAATCCACTACGCCATTGGGCCAGAACTGACCGCGCACGAATTATTGATGCGATAAAGCATGGGAATACTAATCAGGCTTTACATTTTTTGAAGCAAATGAGACGAATACGCAGTTATGCCAGAGATGACAGTTTTGTGCTTTCAATGTTAGTCGGCATGGCCATTGAAGTTATCAGGCTTAGAGCATTGGAGGCAATAATCGAAAGTGGCAAAATGACTGCCGCGCAAATTCAAAACATCATAAAAGAACTCGAACCTGACCGTAAAATATGGAAAAAACTATATACTAAAGCAATGTATGGAGAAGTCGTCTGGAGCATAGATGCAATCGAAAGATGTTTTAACCAAATAGACAACGATCTATGTTTTTGGAACATCAACCACTTCTCAGTAATTCCTGAAACAATTGCGGATAAATATTTGAAATACAATCGACATGCCCGAAAATTTTTAAGTGCACCATCTTACTGGATGCACTCCCGCGATCTTTTGTATTCTTTAAAATTCCACATAGTTCAATCTCAAATACCGCCTCCAAAATCAATAATAATAAAAATGAAAAAGAATATACCTGATTATGCACTTCTCAGTACAGTTGCGGTAAGTAATCTTAGCTGTTTTTGGGATAAAGTTAGGATGATCCGCAATGAACAAAATGCCGCGATTACAGCTTTGCGAGTAGAACTATACCGGCGAAAGTATCACCAGCTGCCCGAAAAATTAAGTGATTTAGTTCCCGAATTTACCTCGAATGTTCCAATAGATATGCTTAGCGGCAAGCCATTAAAATATATACATGGCAGAATAACTCTGCTGCTTATTGATGCTAGGGAAAAATATTCCGGGAAGGCTGGTAAAACTCCTGTTGAAGTAAATGGCTATCGTATATACAGTGCTGGTTTTAATAAGAAGGATGAGCAAGGATTTTACGGTGATTTTAAGGGAAAATTTTATGATGATATAGGTTTTACAGTAATTCAAAGCATTGATGCAAAGAAATAAAAATCCTTCCTGAAATCCTCACATCGGAGGTTCATCTGAATGTAGCATAAGCGTCCCGCTTGTGAATATTTTCAAGCGGGACACTTATGCTGCATTAATTACGCGGGCGGCTTGAAGAATTTCCTGCCCTTGCTCAGGAAGAATTTCCAGAAAATAAGCCAGAAAGTTATAGCAGTTACGCTAATTAACAATACCGTCAGGCCGCCGGTGGTGATTACCAGCGGAATCGCCAGCGAAGTCCAAAGCCCGCCGCCCATGAATGGTTCGTGAAGTAATTGTTTGTACCCGAAAGCCGCGGGCGCGATGGTTTTATCCTCGGGGTCAACGGTGCGCAAAAGCAATAAACCAGTGGCCGTTACTCCCATTGATTGCCCCAGTTCGGCGATACTTTGTTCAAACCAGCTGCCGCTGGGCAGCAGGCGCCTGGCCAGATAGAGCACACAAAATACATTCCAGATAACGCCTGCCAGCACTAATGCCGTGAACGGAATCCAGTAGTTGCTGATTATATCAAGGCGTATTGAGGCAATAGCGGCGACAACCAGAAAATCAAGAGCGGTACCGGCAATACGCGACATTTGTTCATGATTGACGATATGCCCGACTTTGATGCGGTTAAGAATGAACTGCAGGAATAAACCGCCAATCATACACAGTGGAAAAAGCGGAAAACTATTCAGGACTTGAAGTTCCTGTATTGATGCCGGCATATAATAGTTGAGTTCCCTGAAACTGATTTTTATCGAATAGCCAATCAGTATTGCGATGCCGATTATGGCTATATGAAGCGCCAGCGAGTCAATAGAATCTGAAGCGACCGTCTGGCGTCCGGCGGCAGGTTGTTTCTCAAGCGGATAGATGCCGCTGCGTTCGTGCGCGGATTGTTTGTCAAAAGAACGGATGTTTGACACGTAACTTTTTCCTACGGCCCAGTTGATCAGCCACATGCCGATTACAATTCCGCAAACCATGCCCACAGTAGCCGATGCCAATCCCAAATCGGTGCCTTCACTCCAGCCAAGGTCAGTAAACACCTGGGAGAGTCCGCCCGCGGTTCCGTGTCCGCCTTCGAAACCGACCGGAATAATCACGCCGAATTGATCCGGCACGCCCAGCAGCGGGCCAAGCAGCACAAGAACCAGGCCGATTCCCACCAGATATTGTCCCCAGGCGACTATTTGACCGTAACACAACTGCGGGCCGGCAATATTCCAGACTTTTTTGATGCCGGGTATTTGGACGCCGAGGAAAAGCCCGGCAAAAACAATATTAATTAAAAAACCGGGCAGCTTTGACCAGCCCGCAACCCATTCCCGGGGAATATATTCCCCACAACTGGTCAAAATAATTAATCCAAGTATACCGGCAATCACCGACGAAGGAAGATAGAGTTTTTGCAGAAGTTTTATTTTTACCCGCAAAAATTTTCCAGTAATCAGCAGCAGGCACAATCCGCAAAACGATATAACCGCAGTCATAAATATCCACCTTTTTTGAAAATTTTCGATTAATACATCATATAACAATATCATAAACTTAAGTTATGTCAATTCATTTTTACGTTCACAATGTAGCACAAGTGTTCCGCTTGTGAATATTTTCAAGCGGGACGCTTGTGCTACATTTAAAATAATAGTTTTTTTAATATACAGACTTGAAAATAATTTTTACTCCAGTAAGTTGTATATACAACTTTTATGGATATAAAAAAATGAAATTAAGCAGCAAACAAATCTTAAAAGAGCTTAGGACGCGGATTGCTGAACTCAAAACAGATGATCGTTTTTTGTCTGAGGCGGTTTTGTGCGCGGAATTTAATATTTCCCGTATGACCGCCAATAAAATCAATAATCAACTGGTCAATGAAGGGCTTCTGTACCGCGTAAAAGGCAGCGGAACTTACGTCAAAACACCGCATTTTCCTCAGCAGGCAATTCGTGTTTTACTGCCTTGTCCTGATTATTTTCTTTTTGACTGCACTTATGATATGCGTTTGCTTCTGGCTGGAATGCTGGAAAAATCCAGGCTCACTGATATGCGGATTCAAGGAGTGCCGGTGTCCAGGGTTAATAATCCGCAAAAAATCGACTGGGACGAATTGGAGGATTTTAACTCGGAGACAATTGTTATTGTTGGCGGTTTCTGGTTTAAAGAAATTTTTCCTTTCCTGCGCAAACGCAGATGCCAAGTAGTTTTTTGTGACTTTCAAGCAAATACGGAAACTAATTATCCGAAATATTTTTCGAACTGGACAATCTTAGGTTTGGATGTTCACAAAGAAATGGCTGATACCGTTCAGGCCCTGCTTGCTGACGGATTCAGGCGGATCGCTTATGTTTTTGATGCTTATTTTCAGGATCATCCGCTCAATACAGGTTTCAAAGCGGGACTGCGGAAAGCGGGGATAAATTTTGCTCCTGAACAAGCAATTTATTCGGGTAATGTCGATGATTTTTTCAGTGCCATACAGGATGCCTCCAGAAACTTTGATGTTTTGCTGCTTTCCTCGCCGGCACTGGTTCGGCAAACTTTACTCATACTCCGGAGTTCAGGTCAAAAAGTTCCGGATGATATCGCTGTAATAAGTTTCGGCGATACGCAGAGCCTGAGCGAACTGGCCCCGCCGGTGAGCGCGGTAGCGATTCCGTTTTTTCAAATAGGCCGGGACATTATCGAAATGCTGCAAAAGGGTAAATCACCGGGCGTCAAACACGAATTGAAGTCCCGGATTTTCGTTCGTGAATCGCTCAAAACCGCTGCGGGCAAAAATATTAATTCCGCTTGTGTTTTAGAATCTCCGGGCCCAAAAGCAAATAATTTCAGTTTTTATGTTAGTAAACAGTAAAATATTTAACAAAAGGAGAAATCATGGTGCGCCAAGAACCAAACACACTAAGTGTTAAAGACTTGCATTTCTTGCAGG
>CAZEXM010000111.1:0-9579 GCA_964515915.1 uncultured Victivallaceae bacterium | reverse complement strand
CGCAAAGTGAGCTACATTTTTTATTACAATGCGAACATTTAAGTTGTATAGTGTAATAGTTTATTTTTTTATCATGAAATCAAGCGGCGGAACCGGCAAAAATCGACAGATCTCGAGTTCTCAAAGAAGTAAGCTTTCCGGGAAAGTTCCGGGGCGATTTTTTTATTTTTACCGCTGTTGTTTCAATCCCGGTTCTCTAATTATTGTTGACTTTTTTATTGTTTAAAATAAACTTGGCATGGCTTGTGCTATCAGCATAGGCGAATTCAGTAGTTAATAAAAAGACAGCATGAGGTAAATGAACAATGAAAATGATAATAGCTTATATCAAGCCGGAAAAGTTAAACGCGGTAAAACAGGAGTTGTACAAACACGATATTTTTAAAATATCGGTAACCAACGCTCTGGGGTGCGGGCAGCAAAAAGGCTATCATGAAAGTTATCGCGGCGCCGAGGAAGAAGTCAACCTTCTGAAAAAAATCAGGATTGAAATCGCGGTGAACCATGATTTTGTCCAGGCCACCATCGACGCGATTATAGATGGCGCTCAGACCGGCAACATCGGCGACGGTAAGATTTTCGTAATTAATCTTGAAGAATGCGTAAGAATCAGGACGGGAGAGCTTGGCGTCAACGCCATCGGGTAACATTAAATTAATTATTTTTTTAAGGAGCCGTGCGAAACAGGACATATCGCATGAGTTTAATTTTAAGGGATATCATGTTTAAAAAGCCATCAAAAATTTTAGTAACGGGCGTAATCGTTTTTACTTCGGGAATACTGTTCGCCGGAGAAAGTTCTTCTCCCGGAATATCAAAGGAAATGTTTACCATAAACAACCTTTGGATGCTGATCGCAACAGTTCTGGTGTTCATCATGCATTTAGGCTTTGCGACGCTTGAGTCGGGCTTGACCCGCGCCAAAAATACGGTCAACATTCTTTTCAAAAACGTCATGATTGTCGCGATCGGCTTATTAACTTACGCGCTCATCGGTTTCAGCCTGATGTATCATGGCGACAGCTGGTTTTTAGGAAAGTTCATCGGTTTCGGCGGTTTCGGCCTTGCGTGTCCTGAAGGAGCTGCCGGCCTTATTGGCTATAACGGCGGGGCCTATACCTACTGGACGGATTTTATTTTTCAGGGAATGTTCGCGGCAACCGCGGCGACAATTGTTTCCGGAGCTGTTGCCGAACGCATCAAGCTGGACAGTTTTCTCATTTTTTCAGCAATTTACGTTGCCGTCATCTATCCGATTGCCGGTTCCTGGGGCTGGGGTAAAGGCTGGCTCGACCAAATCAATTTTCACGATTTTGCCGGTTCAACTTTTGTCCATTCCGTTGGCGGCTGGGGGGCGCTTGTCGCGGTAATATTGCTGGGGCCGCGTATCGGCAAATACGTCAAGGGCAAAAGCAAACCGATTTTCGGGCACAATATGCCTTTAGCGACAATTGGCGCGATGCTGCTTTGGTTCGGCTGGTTCGGATTCAACGGGGGCTCGGTGCTCTCGGCTGATCCGCAAATGGTTTCCTACGTCTTTGTAACTACCTGTTTAGCGGCCTCGGCAGGCATTGTCGCCGCCAGCCTGACTTCATGGAAATTACAAAAACATCCTGATCTTTCAATGGTCTTAAACGGCTGCCTTGCCGGGTTGGTAGCGGTAACCGCGGGCGCGGATGTACTCTCAATAAGCTCCAGTATAATCGTTGGCTTCAGCGCCGGGATTATTGTGGTTCTCGCGGTATTTCTTTTTGATCATTTACATCTTGATGACCCGGTCGGTGCGCTCGCGGTGCATCTGGTGTGTGGAATCTGGGGAACATTGGCCGTTGGATTATTCTGCGCGGAATATTCCTTTTGGTCACAGTTAACCGGAGTGGCATCGGTTGGCGCGTTTTGCGTAGCGGGCGCCTTTGCTATCTTCCTGCCAATCAAATACACCATTGGATTGAGAATGCCTGCCGACGAAGAAATCCGCGGCCTGGACATCAGTGAGCACGGGATGGATTCCTATCATGGTTTCCAGATATTCAACAGCCAATAAATTATTACGTGGGAATTTAAAAAAATAGTTGACATAATTACGGGAGAGTGTATACTTACAATTAGTATAAAACCGGTTTATAAGCCGAAGCGGGTAAAAAACCGGTCAAAAACTAAAATTAAGGATTATTCTCATGAATAAAGTAATTAGTGTTGCTATTGGCGGTTTTGGCCGCAGCGGTTATGGAATCCACGCGAACTGGCTGAAAAACGATCCGGAAAAGTTTAAAATCGTCGCGGTCGCGGATCAAATAGCTGACCGGCGTCAAGACGCGGTTAACGACTTTGGCTGTGAGGTCTTTAACGACTATAAAGACATGCTGGAAAATGTTAAATGCGATTTATTCATCAACGCAACTCCGAGCCGTTTTCACCTTGAAGCGACTTTAATGGGCTTTGAAAAAGGCTTCAACGTTTTAAGTGAAAAACCTTCAGCTGTCAATCTGCCGGACTTTGATAAAATTATTGCCGCTTCCCAAAAAGCCGGCAAAATATTTTATCCCTTCCAGAATTCACGTTTTTACCCGTTTTTCCAGAAAATCATGGAAATCGTCAAATCCGGGGTTCTGGGTGAATTGGTTTATATCCGCAGCAACTGGAGTGGTTTTGCCCGGCGCTGGGACTGGCAGACTCTGCAAGCCGAACTGGGCGGTAACTTATTGAATACCGGCCCTCATCCGGTTGACCATGCAATAGTGCTTTTCGGCGAAGAATATCCTGAAGTATTCTGCCGTATGTTTGCCGACCATCCATCCGGCGGAGACGCGGAGAACTTCTGTACAACAACGCTTTACGGTAAAGGCTGTCCGACTATTGAGGTCGTGCTCAATTCTTTCCAGGCTTATCCGCAAGGCGATATGTATAATATCAGCGGAACCTGCGGCGGTCTTTCCGGCGGCCCCGCAGGGTTGAAGTGGAAATATTTCAAACCGGAAGACAATCCAGCTCCCGCATTGTGGAAAAATTGGTCTGATAATCGCGGCTACTGCGGCGAAACGCTTTCCTGGCACGAAGAAACCTGGGAATATAATGACAAAAACAGCAACGAAACAGGTTTCATCGGCATGGTTCGCTCTTTGTACAACAACTTGTATGAAGTCATGGTTAACGGTGCTGAACAAATTATTAAAATCGGACAGGTTCGCCGTCAGGTTCACGTAATGGAACAATCTCATTTGCAGAATCCCTTGCCGAAACGCAAATAAACATGCTTTAACTTGGGAGTTTATGTAAAAACAGCCGTTCCGATTTTTAGCGGTTCTGTCGACATGGGCCCGTTAATTGTTAATTAACGGGTCTCTTTGCGTTTATACTTTGATTTAAGCGTTTATTGCTGTATATTTCCTGATTACAAAACTGAAATGCTGAAAAGAGAAACGAACATGAAAGATTCAATCAGGGATATATTAATAAAGATGGGTGAAGACCCGGCGCGGCAGGGATTGGTTGACACTCCTGAGCGCGTTATGAAAAGCATGGAATTCCTGACTCGCGGCTACCGGCAGAATCTGGAGGAGGTAGTTAACGGCGCCTTGTTTGATGCTGAATCGGACGATATGGTTATTCTCAAGAATATCGAGTTTTACAGTATGTGCGAACATCACTTGCTGCCGTTTCTGGGTAAATGCCATATCGGTTATATACCCAGAAAGAAAATCCTTGGAGTCAGTAAATTAGCCAGGATTGTTGATATGTTCGCGCGCCGCCTGCAGATACAGGAACGCCTGACCCGCCAGATTGCCGAAGCTATTGACGAAATCCTCGACACCGAAGGCGTCGGCGTAGTGATGGAAGCAGAACATTTATGCATGATTATGCGCGGCGTGGAAAAACAGCATTCAGTAATGACCACTTCACGGATGCTCGGAAGTTTCCGCGCGGAAGCCCCTACCCGCAATGAATTCCTTAAATTAATCAAATAACGGAAAAATTTATGCGTGCGTTAATTCAGCGAGTCAGCAGCGGTTCCGTTAAAATAGACGGTAAAATAGTCGGCAAAATAGGGCGGGGTTTAGTTATTTTATTGGGAATCACCCATGGCGACACCGAGACGGATGTAAAATACCTTGCGGACAAATGCGTGAATCTGCGTATTTTTTGTGATGAAGATGATAAAATGAATCGTTCATTGCTCGATGCCGGAGGCGAAGCCCTGATTATTTCGCAATTTACTTTGTACGGAGACGCGCGCCGGGGATGCCGCCCGGGATTTAGCGAAGCGGCTCGTCCGGAGCAGGCGCGTCCATTGTATAAAAAATTTGTTCAAAGCGTAAAAGGCAGTCAAATTAAAGTCGCCACCGGTACATTCGGCGCATCCATGCTCGTTGATATAAAAAATAACGGGCCCGTAACTTTAATGCTGGAATCCAAATGAAATTAAATAAGAAAAATGTAGTTATCCTGGGCTCAACCGGTTCGATTGGCACGAACGCGGTAAAAGTCGCCCTGGAACAAAATGATTTATTTAATGTCCTTGGACTTGTCGCCCGCAACAGCGTGGATTCCCTGGCAAATCAGGCGCGGCGGCTTAATTGCAAAACAATTATTACAAGTAATGAAAATAAACATGCCGAATTGAGTTCTTCAGCTCCTGGCGACTGTCAGGTTTTGAGCGGAACTGATGCCGTGTGCGAATTGGTTTCGCGCCGGGATGTGGATTTGGTTTTATGCGCGATCAGCGGCATTGGCGGCCTTCTGCCGGTCGTTGACGCCTTGCGGGCGGGTAAAACCGTGGCTCTGGCCAGCAAGGAAGTCATGGTCATGGCGGGAGATTTGGTTTCAGCCGCGGCACACGAGGGGGGCGGGCGGCTTATTCCTGTAGACAGTGAACACAGCGCGATTTTCCAGTGTCTTGAAGGGCATAAAAAAAGTGAAATAAGCAGAATAATTTTGACCTCAAGCGGCGGGGCTTTCCGCGATTCGACGCAAGCGGAGATAAACGCGGCGACTTATGAAGACGCCCTGGCCCATCCCACCTGGGATATGGGGGCGAAAGTTACCATTGATTCCGCCAGTATGATGAATAAGGCTTTGGAAATTGTTGAAGCCGGCTATTTGTTTGATCTGCCGCCGGAAAAAATAGATGTACTTATTCACCGTGAGGCGATTATTCATTCCATGGTTGAATTTGTTGACGGCGGCGTTTTGGCGCAAATGTCGGAACCGGATATGTGTTTTCCGATCCAGTACGCAATGACTTATCCGAAGCGTACCGCCGGCAGCATGAAAGCCTTGAACCTGGCTGAATGCGGAACTCTGACTTTTTCGCTGCCGGACAGGAAAAAATTCCCGTCTCTGGATTTTGCCTATGAGGCTTTGCGGCAGGGCGGAACCATGCCGGCGGTGATGAATGCCGCAAATGAAGTTGCTGTGGAAAGATTTCGCCGGGGAGAGATTGCCTTTCCGCAAATATGGGCTATCATAGATAGAGTTATGAAGCTGCATAAAGCGGAAAAACAAAGTAATATTGAAACGGTTTTACGGGCGGATGCCTGGGCGCGGGCGGCCGCGAAGAAAAACGCGAAAAAAAAGTAAGAAATATAATTCCGATATGAAAAATAATTCCGATAAAAACCAGGAGTGTTAATGGAAGCTTTTTGGGATGTACTTGAAATTGCCGGCAGCATATTATTTGTAATCATTTTCCTTGGATTCTGTATTTTTATCCATGAACTGGGCCATTTCCTGACCGCAAAATTGTGCGGCCTGCACGTCAACGCTTTTTCAATTGGCTTTAAAAAAGCCTGGGGCAAAAAGATTGGCGGAGTTGATTACCGCATCGGCTGGCTGCCCTTTGGCGGATACGTGGATATTCCGCAAATTGATTCAACCAGTATTCCTCATAGCGACGACGGCAAAGAACTGCCTCCGGCCAAACCGCTGCATCGTTTGCTGAGCGCTTTTGCCGGGCCTTTTTTCAATATCATGTTCGGTTTTGCTTTGGGCTGGGTTGTCTGGTTTATCGGAGTGCCGCAGGACTCGCCTAAAATGCGTGAAATAGTTGTTCAATCCATAGAGAAGGCCGGGCCTGAATACAAGGCCGGTTTGCGCAAAAACGATAAGATTTTCAAAATTAATAATAAAAAATTCTTTTGTACCTGGAAAAAATTTATTTTCAAAACAATCCTGACAATCGGCGAAGTAAAACTGGATGTCGAACGCGCCGGAAAAAATCTGGCAATATCCTACGTCCCGAAGCAAAATCCCAACGCGCCGGAGGCAATGAAATTTGAAAAAATGCCGTGGCCGTATTTCCGGGCGAAAATCCCCATTAAAATGTTCCCGGAAAAAGATTCTCCCGCCGCTGAAGCGGGAATGAAAGACGGCGACATAATCATCAGCATTAACGGTAAGCATATAGAAAATTATGAAACCTTTTGGGGAATGATCAACTACTGCAACGGAAAAACTCTTAATCTTGTCGTGGACCGCGATGGCAAAACCGTCAATCTCGCCCCAATCAAGCCCGTTTTGTATAAAAAGGCGATGAAAACAATAAAAGGCGGCTATAAAATAGGTGTAATTTTCAATCCTGAACTGAAAATACTGGGGGTAATGATTGGTTCCCCGGCTAATCTCGCCGGGCTGAAACCTAATGATATTGTTGAAAAAATTAATGGTGAAAAAATTTCCGGCTTTAAAGCCTTTCACATGGCGCTTACACCACTGAAGGGAAATCCTTTCACTTTACGGTTCAAACGCGGAACTGAAATTCTGGATATAAAGCTGGCGGCCGTACGGCCTCAAGTTTATGATATTGGAGTCAGCGTAATAATCCTCGACCATCCGACTCCATGGCAGCAGTTTGTGGATGTCATTGACATGAGTTACAGATCCTTACAAGGGCTGGGAATCTTTTTCATGCACAAGGCCGGCATGACCAAAACAAAAAGCGCGATAAAACCACGGAACCTCACCGGCCCCATCGGTTTGGCGAAGACTCTGTACCGATCGGTTAAAGTCGGTTCCATCCGCTTTGGTTTATACTTTGTGGTGCTGGTTTCTTTCGCTCTGGCTATCTTTAATTTACTGCCCCTGCCGGTCCTTGACGGCGGGCATATGACTCTGGCGTTAATTGAGATAATAATTCGCAAGCCCTTACATGACGAAATTGTCAAAGTATTAACTTTTATTTTCATTTTCTTACTGGTTGGCCTGATGATATACGTTACATATTTTGATATTTTGAGAGAGTTGCCCAGGAAATGGCAGAAAAAACTGGATCCGGGACAGTCCCCCAAAACAGCGGAAATTACTCCCGAAAAAAATATTATCGAGAAAAAAGATGATAAAAAGGCGCCAGTCAAGACAAATAAAGGTCGCTGATATCGCCATCGGCGGCGGAGCTCCGGTTTCCGTCCAGTCAATGACTACTACCGATACGCGTGATGTTCCAGCGAGCCTCGCGCAGATTAAAACTCTAGCCGAAAACGGCTGTGAAATCATCCGCCTGGCGGTACCGGACATGACGGCCGCGACAGCTTTGGAGGAAATTGTCGCGCAAAGTCCAATTCCAGTAATCGCCGACATTCATTTTGATTACCGTCTGGCCCTGCAATCCATCGATTCCGGGGTTCACGGGGTACGCATTAATCCGGGCAATATCGGCAATGAAGACCGTATCCGCCAAGTCGCGGAAGCCGCTGGAAACGCTGGAATTCCAATTCGCGTGGGCGCGAATTCCGGCAGCATCTCGGCCAAACTCATGCGGCAACTGCACAAATCCGGCGGCGATGATGAAAACATCATTGCCGAAGCCCTGGTACAAAGCGCCCTGGAGCAGTGTCAAAAACTTGAAGCATACGGTTTTACTCAAATCAAAGTATCTTTGAAAGCCTCTGACGTCGCTCTGACTTTAGCGGCATGCCGGCGTTTTGCGAACGAAACGGATTATCCTCTGCATTTAGGTGTAACCGAGGCCGGAACACCAGGGCGGGGCATTATCAAGTCCGCTGTCGGCATTGGCGCTTTGCTGCTGGAAGGCATCGGCGACACAATCCGGGTAAGCTTAACGGCAGACCCGCTGGAGGAAGTAATCACCGCTGTCAGGATTCTGGAAGTCTGCGGCTTGCGTCCGGCGGAACCGGAAATTATTTCCTGTCCGGCTTGCGGACGCAGCGAAATAGAATTAATCGCCCTGGCTGAACGAGTTGAACAATTAATAAATTCAATTAAAGCTTCCGGCAAAAAAATAAAGCTTAAAAAAATCGCGGTAATGGGCTGCGTGGTTAATGGACCCGGAGAGGCCAAAGACGCGGATTTAGGCATAGCCGGAGCCGGCAAAGGACGGGTCGCGGTATTTAAACAAGGCAAAATCACCGGCATCTGCACTGAGGAAGAAGCTTTTGAAATTCTGCGCAATGAAATAAGTAAAACATAATGATTAATAAAAAACAAAAAGCAACTCTCAAGGATATTGCCGAACAGGCGGAAGTCTCGTTGACCGCCGCTTCAATGTTCATCAACGGCAAAGCAAAAAAATATCATTTGGCGGACACCACCTGCGCACGTATAAAAAAAGCTGTCGAGGAACTCAAGTATGTTCCAAATATCCATGCGCGCGCAATCGCCCTGAAGCGTACTTTGCTGCTTGGTATGGTTATCAGCAGTGATATTGAAACATCTTTCTGGCTGAATATCCTTAGCGGTATCGAAGAAGTTATCGCCAAAGATCATTACCACATGATTTTATCTGTTTCGCACGATAATCCGGAGACAGAGCTGGCGTCGATCAAGCTTATGCTGAACAAAGGTATTGACGGTCTGCTTATCGCTACATTGCCGGGAAAAAATGACAATCATAATTTTTTGCGTGAACTGAATAAGCATATGCCGGTGGTAACTGTTAATCAATGTGTCGAGGAGGTTTCCGGCGCGTTCAACGACAACTATTTTGGCGGAGAACTCGCCGCTGAATGCTTATTGAGCTACGGTCATAAACGAATTGCGTACATTGGAAGCGCTAATATTCCGCGGGTGATTGCCTTTGACGAATATTTAAGCAAACACGACATCAAATATACCGCGTTTGCCACGGTTAGTGAATTTTTAAAGAATTATCAGCAGTTCGACGCGGCATTTTGTTTCAGTGATTATGTAGCTCTGGAACTTTACAACCTTGCCGCTGCCAAAAATATCAATATCCCGCAGGATTTCTCGGTCATAGGCTATGACAATATGGAATTTGTCCAATTCACCCGTCCGCGCCTGACCACCATTAAACAGTGCAAAAAAGAAATCGGCATCAGCGCTGGTGAAATAATAATGAAAGTTTTGAAATCAAACAAAGTTTCCGGGCAGGTCATTCAAAAAGTTTTCAAACCCAAACTGATCAATGCGGAAAGCGTTATCTGAGGCGTAAATCCAGATACTGGAGAATTCAGAATTATCATTTCCGGTCAAATAAAAAACACATTACAGTCGGTTGAACGACCTGTGATACGGCAATATTTCACTATCCGGCTGTTGGCAGAAAAAAGTCGCTTATACCAATTTGCAATCTAAGGGATAGTATCAGTAAAAAAACCTCAACGAGGT
>CAZEXM010000110.1:0-9580 GCA_964515915.1 uncultured Victivallaceae bacterium | reverse complement strand
GAAATAATTTGCCAGATGCGAACCGATAAAACCCGCCTGGCCGCTAATGCCCACATTTGCTGTAATTGTCATTTCAAAATGTCCTGTTTCTTCAGCAATCCCGAATGAAAAAATAGTTCGCAGACTTTGCGCCCAAAAAATATTGCATAGATGACTAAGAATAAATTTTTATTTCGCTAAGTGCTGATTTTTGCCAAAAATTACGATCTTTTAGATTATTGATACTGCAAAACAAAATTAGTGTAATTTTTTTATTTTAAATATTTTTCTGTTTTTTGTTCTTTTTATGCTTGAAATTTGTTTTTTTACAGCTATATTTATTTAGAGCATTAATGCTCTAAATTGAACTATAAATATTAAGGATGCTAAAATGAGACAGACTTCTCGCGATTTCTTCCCAAATGCCTTTGAAAAGAAACCTAATATTACCGTAACACCAAAATTTTCGGATTTCCACTATTCTTTATCTTTGCTTCCCTAAGAGCTAAAAAAGAAGGACTCCCGGTCGCAAAGAGAATAGTGAAAACAACATAATAATAACATACAAGCCACGGCTGTCTCTAGCCGTGTTTTTACTAACCTTTTGAATGCAAATTGGTATAACAACTTTCACATATTTGGTCAGCGAACATATCAACGAGAAAAATGCCCTGAAAAAATTTATGAACTGCCGCAAGCGGTGGAAAATTGAGAATGAAGGTTTTAATTTTCAGAAGAATAATATTTTGCATATAGGGCATAATTTTGGTTCAATCGGGCATGCGGGACAAAATTTTTATCTACTTGCGCAAATCGCCCATACTCTCATACAGTTGGCATATTACAGCGACCTTGCCGGGCATGTCAGGCGGGCAACGACTGGCGAACCGGATAAATTATCACAAACGCTGCAAAGCATTTTCCATTCATTTATGGCAATAGCACAACGAATAAAAGTGGAATTGTTCGACAAGGTGTTCAAACCACCACGGCTTCCAGCCATGCGAATTCGGCTGAAGTTCGCGTAAAAAGTTCAGTGCGCCAAAGTTAACAACCCTCTAACCCTGACTGAAAAACCGTAATTCTGATTTAATGTCGCCAGCCGGCAAGGGTGAAACTCGCCCAAATTCCAGAAAGAAAGTACTTTAATGTCTTTCCTGCCATTCATTCGGAATTGCTGCTCCTCGCGAAAAAAGTTTGATTTTATTTTAGTTTAAACTTGAAAGTCTTTACTTTTCGGTTATTTTATGTCCTTTATTATGTGTTTATGCACCGTTTCCACCGCGTGCATAAGTAACTTCGTGTTTAAGTCATATTCTTCGCGACTGAAACGAAGTGATATTGAAAAAAAAGTAATATTAAATAGAAAATCTGGGAGAGTACAAGTATGAAAGTACGAGCATCCGTCAAACGCAGATGCGAATATTGCCAGATCATTAAACGCCAGGGCGTGGTAAGGGTGATTTGTTCCCGCAATCCGCGTCACAAACAAAGACAAGGCTAAAAAAAAGGATTTATTATTATGCCACGTATTATAGGTGTAGATATTCCTGGTAAAAAAAGAATTGAATACGCTTTGCGCTATATTTACGGCGTTGGACCGGCTAAAGCTCTGGAAATTATAGAAAAAGCTAAAATTTCCAGAGATATTAAAGCTAATGATCTAACAGATGAAAACATTGCTGCTATCACCAGTCTTTTACAGAGTGAAATGATAGTAGAGGGTGATTTACGTCGATCTGTTGCTGGAGATATTCGCCGTTTGCAGGCAATTCATAGTTACCGTGGAACCCGTCATCGTCGAGGTTTACCTTGCCGTGGACAGCGCACAAAAACTAACGCCCGTACCCGTAAAGGTAAGAAAAGCACTGTTGGTGCTATTCGTGATAAAACCCAACGTCGTTTGGCTGCAAGTAAGTAGTCTTATCAGGATGCTTATCAGGAATCAGTAAAAATTGGAATATATTATGGCTGAAGAGAAAGATATAAAAGTTGAAGTTACTGAAGCAGTAAAAGAAGCGAAAGCTCCTGAAACTGCGGAAGCTGCCGAAACTGCTGCTGAAAAACCGGCTGAAAAACCGGCTGAAAAACCGGCTGAAAAACCGGCTGAAAAGTCGGCTGGGAAACCAGCTGAAAAACCGGCTGAAGAATCGGCTGAACCTAAAGCAAAGCAGCGGTCAAAGAGCGGGCGTTATGTGCCCGCCGGAATAGCTTTTATTCACGCGACTTTCAACAATACTAAAGTTACTTTTACAGACTTGCACGGGAATGTGCTTTGTTGGTCAACTGGTGGTAAAAATGGTTTTAAGGGTTCTCGCAAGAGTACCGCTTATGCCGCTCAAATTATCGCCGGTGATGCCGCCAAACGTGCGCAGAGCCTGGGCATGAAAGAAGTGGAAGTTCGAATCAAAGGACCTGGCGCCGGACGTGAATCCGCGGTTAGAGGTATCGCTGCGGCGGGATTGGAAATTAATGCTATTAAAGACATTACTCCGGTCCCCCATAATGGTTGCCGCCCCCCGAAACGCCGTCGTATCTAATAAACGGCAGTTAATTGTTGTTAATAATACAGTAAATAATAAAACAATGCTGGAGGAATAAATATGACTGTTGTATCGGGATTTCCAATGCCCCAGCGCATCGTTATTGACGATGCCACCATGACGGAGACTTATGCCAAATTTACCGTATCGCCTTTCATGAGCGGTTTCGGGCATACTCTCGGTAATGCTTTGCGCAGAGTTCTTTTGTCTTCAATGGAAGGCGCGGCGATAAGCGCGGTTCGTATTGATGGAACTTTTCATGAGTTTTCATCTCTTCCGAACGTGGTCGAAGACCTTACTGAAATAGTCCTTAATCTTAAAAATGTTCGCCTCAAACTGCACAGTGAACAAAGTAAGACTCTGGAAATCGTAAAAAATAAAGCCGGCGCGGTTACTGCTGCTGATATCGTTACTGACGGTACGGTTGAAGTCCTTAATCCTGAACAGATTATCTGTACATTGGATAAAGATGTGCCGTTTCGTGCTGAAATTGATATTGTCTGCGGACGTGGTTATTTACCTGTCGGTAAAAACCCGGACGCGTCTTCTCAACCCATTGGTTCTATCGCGATCGACTGTTTGTTCAGTCCCGTAACCCGGGTTAATTACCATGTCGGCGCCACCCGTATTGGTGAAGAAACTGAAATGGACAGTCTGGAGATTGAAGTTTGGACTGACGGCCGCGTCTCTCCGGAAGACGCTTTGGAATTATCCGCGATTATTCTTAAAGATCATTTGAAACCATTTCTCGGCGGCCAGGCTGATGAAGAAGATGTTCTGGCGAAAATGTCTGATGAAGAACTCAAACTGTTCAAAATATTGTCACAGGATGTTGAAGTTCTTGATTTGTCAGTGCGCGCTATGAACTGTCTGAACAACGCGAATATCAAATTGATTGGCGAGCTCTGCAACAAAACTGAAAGCAGAATGCTCAAATACCGCAATTTCGGTAAAAAATCACTGGACGAAATCAAAGAAAAGATCGAAAATCTGGGTTTGGCTCTCGGTATGCCGTTCGGGGAACATTTACTGCTCGCTATCGAAGCTGAAAGCGAAGTTATCCGAAGCGAAGACGAGGAGGACAAATAATGCGTCACAAGTTACACACCTTCAAGATCGGCCGTTCCGGCGCTCATCGTAAAGCAATGCTGGCCAACATGGTTAGCAGCTTGATTGAGCATGGACAAATTAATACCACTATCACCAAAGCCAGAGAAGCCCGTCGTTTTGCCGACAAAATGGTTACTTTAGGTAAAAAAGGTGATTTACACCGTCGTCGTCTGGCTGTTTCCAGGCTGCGTGATAAAACCGCGGTAAAAAAACTTTTTGATGAAATTGCTCCGCAATACGCGGAACGCAATGGTGGTTACACACGTATCATCAAATTAGGCCGTCGTCTCGGCGATGCCGCGGAAATGTGCATTCTGCAATTTGTAGAGGCCGATGATGTCATCAAAGAAACCAAAAAATCAAAAGCACCTAAAGCCGCGAAAGCTGCAAAAAAAGCTGAAGAAGTTGTT
This sequence comes from uncultured Victivallaceae bacterium, assembly GCA_964515915.1. GTDB lineage: Bacteria > Verrucomicrobiota > Lentisphaeria > Victivallales > Victivallaceae > JAHOYW01. The sequence continues at coordinate 5,538 of CAZEXM010000110.1, read as the reverse complement.
GAAGAAGCGAAAGCTGAAACAGCTGAATAAACTGATGTATTTTTGATTAATGACCCGGTTAATACCGGGTCTTTTTTTTTATTGGGATTTTGTGGATTTTATTAAGCGATTAAGGGCTCAAGATAGTCACGCAACTGCGTAATCGCAACACGTTCCTGTTTCATGGAATCACGATGACGAACAGTTACAGCATTATCATTGCTAGAGTCGAAGTCAAAAGTAATACAAAACGGTGTACCGATTTCATCCTGCCGGCGATAACGTTTACCGATGCTGCCGGTAACATCAAACTCACAACGGAAATAACGGTTGAGTTTATTGTATATTTCCCGGGCATTTTCAGAAAGTTTTTTAGACAGGGGCAGTACGGCTGCCTGAATTGGAGCCACAGCCGCCGGGAAACGCAGTACTGTACGAATGTCCGGAGCTTTACCGTCTTTTGCTTCTCCAAGGGCTTCTTCGTCGTAAGCTTTGCAGAGCAGCGCGAGGAATGTCCTGTCCAGCCCGACTGACGTTTCGATGACTGTCGGCATTATTTTGCGGTGATTGTCATGATCAATATAAAGTTGGTCTTTCCCCGAAAACTCCTGGTGCTGCGACATATCCCAGGTGCCGCGATGATGTACTCCTTCGAGTTCGCCCCAGCCAAAGGGGAATTTGACCTCGATATCAATTGCGGCTTTTGCGTAATGCGCTAGTTTTTCGTGTTCATGAATGCGCATGAAGTCATCACCGAAACCAAGTTTTTCACGATAAAATTTGATGCGTTGTTCTTTCCAGTATTCAAAATGGTCCATACTTTCTTCATCGTCACAAAAGAATTCCATTTCCATCTGGGTAAATTCGCGTGAACGGAAAGTAAAATTCCGCGGGTTGATTTCATTGCGGAAAGCTTTACCGATTTGCGCGATACCGAAGGGGAGTTTCTGGCGGGTAGCGACGCGTACGCTGTGAAAGTCCACAAAAATAGGCTGGCAAGTTTCAGCGCGCAGGTAAGCGGTGTGTTCTTCATCAAAAACCGGCCCGACAAAAGTTTTCATCATCAAATTGAACTCGCGCGGTTCCGTCAAATTGCTTCCGCCGCAATTAGAGCAGACTTCAGGGTCTTCCATCATGTCAACGCGATGTCTGGCTTTACAGTCGCGGCAGTCGCACATTTCATCGCTGAACTGGTCAAGATGCCCGGAGGCTTTCCAGACTTTGGGATGGCAGATGATTGTTGAGTCAAGGCCTTCGATATTGTCGCGGGTTTCGACCATTTCGCGCCACCAGAGCTGTTCGATTGCGCGTTTCATTCCAGTCCCGTACGGGCCGTAGTCCCAAAAGCCGTTGATGCCGCCGTATATTTCCGAACTTTGAAAGATGAAGCCGCGGCGTTTTGCCAGCGAAACGATTTTGTCCATTAATACAGTATCTTTTTCTGTTTTTTCTGCTTCAGCCATTTTTTGCTCCGGAATATTATTAATCAGTATATTTTTGTATTTAAATCAAGCATATACACTAGCTTATATCCTGGAATTTACCAATTTTTTCACGGAATAATATTACTTTTGCATGGCTCTTTTTATTTCGAGTTCCAGATTGTCGGATTGAGTATAAATTATCCGGGTCGCCAGTTCCACGGAAGCAATTGCCTTTTTGTATTCGGCCGGGAGGCGCTCGAGGCGTGTTTTGTATTTTTTCGCGAATAAACCCGGCAAATGATCTAAAATCACCTGCTCATCAAGCTGCTCCGGATGTTTGGCGAAAAACTCTGCAACCGCTTCGTTTTTAGCGTTAATCCGGCGGCTGAGCACCTCCGTGAGTTCGGTCATGTGACAAATGGCGCTTTTGTAATTGGCGAACAGCCATTCAGCTTCCCGTAGCGCGTGATTTTTCAATTTGAGCATAATTTCTTTGACCAGCTCCTGTTTTTCGGCTTTGAATTCGTCGCGGTCAAGCATTATGCCGGATATTATCTCGTAAGATGAAGTTATTACGCCGCATTTGTTGGCGGAAGCGTCTTTAACGATCAAAATTCCGGCATCCTGTAACTTGCCGCGCGCATCCGGCGTAATGAAACTGTTCGCGCCCTCGACAATGGCCCGGGAACTGTTTACGCCGTTCGGCGAATAATTTTCCCAGTTGGAAGCATTAATTGTGGATGGACGCCCGCCGCAGGGCAGAAATACATCCGCGTAATTATATATGTTGTTCTGGAAATAGTTCATATATTCGTCACGGCTGATCATTTTTTCCGCGATTATGCCGTTTTTCCGGTAAACAAAACGGTAGCGGTCGCTTTCCGGCGTCGGTATCGACTTGCTGAAAACCATGTACGCGCCGTCATCCTGGAGTTTGTCGGGACTGAAAGCGTCAAGATTTTTCTTCAGCACCAGCGATGACAATTCCTCGCGGTCCAAACCGGCGGGATCGTAAACCGCGGCAGGCCCGTCGGTAACCGCGACAATTCTGGCGTTTTTGTAGAGATATGAACCGCCGTCTTGCTGCAGGAGAAGTTTCATCTCATTACCGGCCACGTCGCCATAAGGCCCGCCGGAAATTTTGACCGAGAACTCATCATTATATGCATCGATGTTTAATTCTTTGAGAGTGCGCAGGAAAAACTGGTGAACCCCGAAGGAGGTTACGCCGAATTCCTTATGGTTGATACCCTGGTCCGGTTTCCCGGAAATAAGCCCGGCGCCGAGGGTGTAACCGGCTTTTGCCGCGTAATTGCTTATCCAGACGATCATCACATCATGCATGTTTTCGTCCGGGCCGATTTCGATAATTTCTTTATGAACAAGATAGTCAACAATGTTTTTGTCTTTGAGTTTACCGCGTTTATCGTAGTTTATCAAGGACACAAAGGCCTCACAGATTGAACGTTGCACTTCGAACATAATCGCTTGATTATTGTCTTCGTCAGCAGGATTGAGCAAGGTGATCATTTTGGAACCACCTTCATAAATGTCTTTGTTCTTTAAATGTTGAGTATGGGCCAGAATAAAAACTTCACGGAAAATTTCATCTTTGGCAAATTCATAAGCATCACTGTGTTCAAGGACGTTCGAGCTGTTTTGCGGAATTACGGTCCGCCAGCCGCCGCGAGCGATTTCAGAAAAACGAACCTGGAAACCAAGCGCGTTTTCGCGGTAAAAGAAAAACACGCCGTAAGGCCGGTCAGCGGGCAGAGATTCTTCATAAGCCGCCGACAGTTTATCGTAACAGGCCATGAAAGCCGGGTCCATACGGAACGCCAGACTGGATTTATTCTCGACAAAAAAGTTACTCTTCTGAATATTTTTAAAAAAGTCCAGAATGCAGGAAAAAATGGTTTTAACCATTTGGTCTTTTTCATGCATACCGGTATTGATCGCGGCAATTTTCTTTTTGATTTTGCGTTCATGCGCGCTGATCTTTCTGGGATCGCGTTTGCCGGCGGGATCAAAACGTTTATAAAAATACCGCACCATTTCAGCCATAATTCCCGGATAAATAGCCATAAAGCGGCAAATATCGAGATGATGATAAGCGTTTTTATCAATAAGCGCCAGCTGCGTATGTATAAATTCAGACGCGGCACGCAATAAATTACAATCCCTGAGCGAGACGATTTTTTTAGTAACAAATTCGCGATGGAACAAATCAAGGATATTTGTCCAGTTTAAAACTTTCAAGTCCTTCAGCATTTCAACGATTCTGGGAGATTGCAGCGTAACCCCGCCGGGGGAAGTCAGGTACAAAGTCGCGACGATTACCGGCAAATGGGAAAAATCTTCGGGATTATCCTGATAAGTTAAATCGCGAAAATAACTGCGTTCAATATTAAAGCCGGCAAGATTTACCGCTTCAATCATTTTGTAGTAAAAACCGCCCCGCTGCGTGGACCGGGCCCGGGCTAAGGTCAGTTTCAATTCATGTCCGCCGATCTTTTCGATACCGACACTGATATAGTTTTTATCCTGCGGCTCGAGGGTCCAGTGCAGGCGGTCAACAAGTCTGCCGAAGCTCAAATCGGCAACATTATCCCAGTTTATGCGGTCATAAACTTCATTTAATTCAGGAGGGAGTTTTTTGAACATTTTGCGATATGCCGAGCTTAATTCCTTTTTAGAGAAAAGCGGGGTTCCGCCGTATGAAGCACGGTCTTCCAGGGTGAACAATTCGATAACAAGCGTTCGCGGAAGATTATTGATAACGATTTTCTGTTTGGATTCATGCACCGTAACACTGGCAATACAGTACTTACGCATCATCCGGCTGGTTGCCAGAAGATTATTTTCTTCACTTTTCAGATAAATCAAAACAATATTATCTTCACGCTCAATACGCTGGATGCCGGTTTCACTTTCAATGTTAAACAATAAAGGAAGAATTTCCTCAAGTTGTCTGGCCGAAAATGTTTTGAAAAAATAATCCGGCATGATTTCGCGCAGCAGATCATACCAGTATTCAAGTTTTTTACTGTGCTTCGTAATAACACTATCCAGAAAATTATTCGCTAAAGTCATAATTTACCCTAATTTACTTGTTGAAACAGCCCTATAAATATTTCACGTTTGTATTGGACTTTTGCAACAGCCTCGTTATTATCATTTTTTGTTTATGGAAAATTTTTATCAGGATATATCCATAATAGAATAGGACAATAAGGAAGCTTTGTCAAGATTGGAAAAGTAATAAATAAAATCTATTATTTTGCTGCAAAAGGTATTAAAAAGCCGAACGAACTTATCACTTAAGAGAATTTCCCTTAAGGAGTAGTGCTTAGCGACATGAAAAACAAAGGGTTTACAAAGTTTGCTTATTTGAATAAACGGCTTATTTTATATAAAAAAATTAAAACTATTTTTACCTTGAGGGATGTGGGAATGATTTTTTCAAAAAAACTTTTTACTTTTTTAGCAATTTGCTTAAGCGCGGTCATCTGCTGCGGAGCACCAGCGGAAGATACTTTGGATAGTGTTTTTTTTCGGGATTTTGATGATGACAGTTATTTTGTAACGATTCCCACCTATACCGGTAATTATTTGGGTTTAGTCGTGGGCGCGATACCGGCTGCGTGTGTCGCCAGCGGTTTTCAGTTTGCCAATGAGAATCCATCTGCAGTCAGAGAGTCGGCAAGGGTAACTTTAGCAGTTTTCTCAAAAACAATCGGCTTGCTCTTTGGTTTGCCTTTCAAGCTTACAAAAGTTGTATTTTGGGATTCTCCTAAATATGTTTACGGCGGCATCACCGGTTATACAGACCCTCCTGTACAATTACCTGAAAACACCCGCGAATAATAGAGATTATTGCCTCTTCACAAAAATCTGTACCAAATAATAATAATTAGCCATTTTTCGGTTCTTCTGCACTTTGTGACACAGATTTCTAGCCAGAACCTTTCGCCATCAAGTTCCAATCCGGCATAACCGGTCGTAAGATCCCTATTCCGTTTATAACTTGACTGCTTCAAGAACCCGTCTTGAGAAGTTATTTGAACTTTGAAAATAAATATTTTACTCAAGTTTTGCAGTTCAAATTTGAGCGAAAAACGAACGATCAAACATT
>CAZEXM010000109.1:0-9806 GCA_964515915.1 uncultured Victivallaceae bacterium | reverse complement strand
TATATCAAATTACGAAGCCGACGTTCGGTCGCCGCTGGATAACGGAGGCGTTGCATCCGCCTTTTTTTATTTTTGTCGGTCTCATCGACGCATTTTTCCCTCCGAAAAAAACTGAAAAAAATTCTCAAAAAATTTGTAAAAAGTATTGCTGCATATTATAATAGGGTTATATAGGGAGAAAAAGGGTTGATAAGGAGCAGTCAGGAACGAGCAGGAAGGAATAGTAATATGGATAGCGTACATCAAGACGAACTGTTTTTTTTAGGCGAGTTTGAATATTCGCTTGATAATCAGTGCCGTATTTCCATTCCTAAAGACTGGCGACATCGTGAAGGGATTACCCGGCTTATTCTTTTTCCCGGAAGAGATAATGATTTGCTGTTGTTTCCCTTTGAAACTTTTCGTGAATTCCTGGTGAAAGCAAGACGTCTGGCGCTGGCTAACCGTCAGGTGCAGGAAGCTTTGGCGCGGATAGGTTCGCGGGCGCGCGACTGCCGCTGCGACAAACAGGGACGTATAAAGATTGAACGCGCTTTGCTTGATGCGACCGGCCTTACGAAACAGGTGAAGTTGATCGGCGCGGTGAGCCATATTAAATTGTGCGCTCCGGAAGCCTGGAAAAAACAAACAATTGACAATGATGTTTATCTGGACGAACTCCAGAAAATAAGTGAAGCCAGTGATGATTTAACGCAAATGCTCATGAATACTCTAGGGAAAAAATAATGAATGGTGAGTCATTCGCGGCAGCTAAAGACGGTTTTAAACATTTGCCGGTCTTATACCGGGAAGTGCTTGAATATTTGATGGTTTTTAAGGGGCCGTGTCGAATAATTGACGGTACGCTTGGCGGCGGCGGCCATAGTTCTTTGATATTAAAAGCAAATGAGCAGGCGGAACTTCTGGGAATTGACCGCGACGGCGACGCGCTGGAACGAGCCGGGGAAAATTTAATGTTTGCCGGCGGGCGGGTCAGCCTGAGACGCGGTAATTTCAGTGAACTGGCGGATTTTGCAAAGGAAAAAGCCTGGGATTCTGTTGACGCGATTTTGTTGGATGTTGGCGTGTCTTCTCCTCAGATAGATGATTCTAAACGAGGATTCGCACTCCGGCTGGACGGGCCGCTCGACATGCGGATGGATAAGCGCTCGCAAATTACTGCCAGCCGTATCCTCAACCGGCGGCCGGAAACGGAATTGGCGCGTATTTTTTACGAATACGGCGAAGAGCGCCGCAGCCGGCGTTTGGCGCGGGCGATCGTGGAACGGCGCGAAACAAAGCCTTTTGAGCGAACGCTGGAGTTCGCGGGTTTTTGCGAAAGCGTTCTGGGAAAAAGCCGTCCGGGTAAATTACCCGCGCCGACGAAGTGTTTTCAGGCTTTGCGGATAGCGGTGAATGACGAGCTTGGCGAATTGGAACGGGCTTTAGCGGCGGCGGTGCCTTTGCTGAAGAGCGGCGGCCGCTTAGCGGTAATCAGCTTTCATTCTCTGGAAGACCGGATCGTCAAGGAGTTTTTTCGTGAGCAGGCGGAGTCTTGCGTGTGCCCTCCGGGTTTGCCGGTGTGCGTGTGCGACCATCCGCCGCAAGTGAAAATATTGACTCGCCGGCCGCTAAGGGCGCAGGCGGATGAAATAGAATTTAATCGAAGGGCGGCATCAGCCAAACTTAGAGTGGCGGAAAAGATATAAATTTTAAATGCGGAATAGATTATGAACATACAAGCGATAAACCTGAAATCAACAAGACGGCGGCGGCAGGCCGCCGCCAAAGCAACGGTTGCCGGCAAAATTTACATTGTGGGAGCAGTCCTGTTGGTTTTCGGAGCTCTTGCTTCTATTCTCAATTACCGGACCTGGCTGAATGAAAATATTGCCCGGCTTGACGAACATACTTCATATTACCGGCAAAAAATACATAATCTTAACCGTGAAATCGAAGATTTGCGTATCCATAAGGAAAGTTTGAGCGACTGGACGCATATCCGGAATAGAATTACGGTTTTAAAACTTAAGCTGAGATCCGCCCGTCCGGCTCAATTCCAAGCACTGGCGGTTAATTTTGACGGAGCCCCGGTGCGCACGCGCAAAGCGCCTGCGTCAAGCAGAAAACTGGCGCTGGCTTCACCGGATAAATAAAAAAAGCGCCTGTGCTTTTTTAGGAACAAACAATGCTCACTGGTAATGATGCTCTGAGGATAAGAACCAAGTTAATCGCATTGGTCTTTATTTTGTTTTTTCTGCTGCTCCTGGCACGGCTTTATTATGTGCAGGTTATCCGGCACGACGAACTCTACGGCAAAGCGCGCAAACAGTATACCGCAACCAGGACCACGGTCAGTAAACGCGGCGAAATATTTGACTCAAACGGCAATCTTCTCGTCGGCAATATCCCCTGCGATGATATTATCGCCGATCCGAGCATCGTGGCGAAAAATCCGGAAAAATGCCGCGAAGTATCGAAGCTGCTGGCTGAATATCTCAAGCTGGACTACGGAAAACTTTATGCTAAATTAAGTCGTCGAACCCGCACTTTTACGGATAAAGACGGCAGAAAAGCCACGCGCAGAATCCGCTATGCCGTCGTCGCGCGCAAAGTGCCGCTGAAAATTTCCGAAAAACTGAAAAAAATAATTTACCCCGAAAACAAGAAAAAGAGATTCCGGGGGATATTTTTCAAGGAAACCCATAAGCGTTATTATCCTAAAGGTAAATTACTGGCGAATATTCTTGGTTTCACCAATGTCAACAATGGAAAAGTTATTCCGGTTATGGGGGTTGAACGTTTTTTGAATAAACAGATTTCCTCATCAGAGAGTAAATTCAGGTTTGAGCGTTCGCGGGATGGACGTCTTTTGACTTACAGTGAAAAAAAACAGGGCAAAGTCCACGACGGTTGGGATGTTTATTTGACGGTCAGTGAGCCTCTGCAGGCCATATTGGAAGAGGAACTGGAAAAACTTTGCGCCGAATGGAAACCGCGGGCCGCTTATGCCATCATGGCGGATCCGCGTACGGGTAATATTTTAGCGGTGGCGCAGCGGCCCACTTTTAATCCCAACGATCGCCGGAAAATGGACCCCGACTCATGGCGAAATCGAATCAGTGAAGATACTTTCGATCCCGGTTCCACCATGAAGCCGATTGCGATTTCAGGTGCGATTGATGCCGGAATCGTGGGGCCGTACAGCAAGGTGGACTGCGAAAAAGGCGTCTGGCGCTACGGGGGAAGGCTTTTGCATGATTCGCATCCGCTGGGTATTCTGACAGTCAGGGAAATCGTGCAGAAATCCAGTAATATCGGAACCGCCAAAATAGCTTTAAAAATGGGGAAAAGGCTTTTGAACAGAACTCTGCGTTCTTTCGGTTTCGGCAGCCGTACAGGTATTCAGTTAAAAGTCGAAACGCGCGGCCTTTTCAGGAAACCCGCCGAATGGGACAAACTGTCTATCACGCGCTTTCCGATAGGTCAGGGGATAAGCTGTTCTCCTTTGCAGCTGGTACGGGCGTATTGCGGCCTGGCGAATCGAGGGAGGGTGCCGGAATTACGGCTTATCGACCGTATCAAAGACCCGGAAAAAAAACGTGCCGTCAAAATGTGGGCTGACAAGCCGAAACTGGTTTTCCGCAATCCGGCAACCTGGAAAACCATGATTGACATGATGGTCTTGGTTACCAGGCGGGGAGGAACCGCGCACAAAGCCGCGATTTCCGGCTACGAAGTCGCCGGAAAAACCGGAACCAGCCAGAAATTTATTGACGGAGCGTATTCGCATTCCAAATACTTCGCTACTTTCATTGGTTTTGTGCCGGCCTATAAACCGGCTTTTGTTTTACTGGTTACGGCGGACGAACCCAAAGGCGCGGATTATGGCGGAACTGTATCCGCGCCGACTTTCAGAAGAATCGCGCAGCGCGCTTTACTTTATCTGGACATAAAACCCGATTCGGCTTTGTTGAAAGGGAAAAAATAAATATTTTGACAGAATCATTTTTGACAGAATCATTTTGAAAAAATATGTAAATAAGGGAAAATAATGACCGTTGAATACCAAATTAAAAGGGGTGATAAAATTCATTTTGTCGGTATCGGCGGTATCGGGATGAGCGCTTTGGCGCAACTTTTCGCGGCGCATGGCGGTGAGGTTTCCGGCAGCGACCGCGGCGCGGAACAAATCGAAAACCAGGCGATTATCGCTCCCTTAAAAACTCAAAACATCAAAATATTTCCTCAAGACGGTTCTTTTATTAAAAAAAAAAGGCCGGATTGTTTAGTTTATTCGACGGCGATCGAAGCGGATAATCCTGATTTTGCGGCGGCTCCCGGAATCCCTCAAGTTCATCGCGCGGCGGCACTGGCGGCGGCAATTGATATGAACAAGGATAAAATTTCCATCGCGGTCAGCGGCAGCTGCGGCAAAACCACCGTTACCGCCTGGCTCGCAGAAGCTTTGTGTAATCTCAAGGCTGATCCGGCGTGCTTAAATGGTGGTTTGATTAATTCTTTCAGAACGCCCGGCTATGCTGGAAATTACCGGCGCGGAGAAGGAAAATACTTTGTTTTTGAAGCGGATGAAAGCGATAAAAGCTTATTGCTTTACCGGGCTGATTATGTTATTATCCTGAACATGGGAACGGATCACTATTCCAAAAAAGAGCTCATCGAACTTTTCGCTGCTTTTGCCGCGAATGCCGGAAAAGCTGTTATTCTTGAGCAGGAAATTTATGATTTGATAAAAGACCGCCTGCCGGAAAATTTGCGTGTGATAGTTTTTGGATCCGGGCTGCGTGAATATAAAATAGTTGACGGCGCGGCGCAGGTGAAAATAAATGATCTGGACATAGCTTTGCCGGTTTGCGGAAAACATAACGCCTGCAACGCGGCGGCGGTGTTGACGATGCTTGCTGAGCTGGGTTACGACAGCAAATCAGCGGGGAAAGCCGTGGAAAATTTTAAGGGCGTATGGCGGCGCTTTGATTATGCGGGACTAAGCGCCGCGGGCGCGGCGGTTTATGATGATTACGCGCACAACCCCGAAAAAATAGCTTCATGTATCCGGGCGGCGCAGGAAATCATTTCCGGCCGGGTGATTGCGGTATTTCAACCGCATGGTTTTAAGCCCCTGGGCTTTATGCGCGCGGCTTTGCTGGGCGAACTGGAAAAAATTTTGCGTGCTGAAGATGAATTTATTTTACTGCCGCCTTTTTACGCGGGCGGGACTTCTTCATTTAAGCCGGGTTCCGAAGAAGTCAGCGTAGCTTATCAGCAGACTGGAACAAAAAAATATTCCTGCTGTAAATCCCGTCCGGAGTTGACGAAATATTTGCAGTCAACCGTTCAAAAGGATGATATTATACTGATTATGGGCGCGCGCGATAATTCCCTTGCAGATTACGCTGAGAGTTTAACTTGCGATAAGTAAATATACCGCAAAGGAATAAAGAGTAATGCCTCAGTCAATTTTGATTGAAATAAGCAATGAAATGATTTTCTCAGCTCCGCAGGAGCGGCTGAACAAGTGATGATTAAACCGCTCCTGTGGAGCTTAATTGGGTTTGTACGATAAACCCCGGGTTGCACCCGGGGCTACGGTTAAATCATCCCTGCGGGATTAAAAATCATCATGTATTTACATAAACCAATGTTCAGTGAGGCATTACGAATAAAGAACAATAAAACTGAATTTTTTGTTATAAATCCTTTATTAATCTTTTACACTGCTGTATATTGTCAGCATGAAAAAATCATTATCACATCTTCCGAAACACAAAAGGGACGAGCTTAAAGCTGTTGTTAAAATCATCAATGAGATGATTGACGCTGAATTCATCATCCTTTTCGGCAGTTACGCCCGAGGTGACTGGGTGGAGGATGTTTACAAGGGAAAAGACGGCACCACCTACGAATACAAGAGCGACTATGACCTGCTTGTCGTTGTGGAGGACCTTCCGAAATACGAATACAAGGGATATCGGAGAAGAATCAAAAGGAAAGCCTGGAGGTCGGACGCTTGTGATACCCGCATCAGTATCATTATGCACAGTGTTGACGAATTCAAAAAGGCAATCAAAACCGGCAGTTATTTCTTTGTCGATATAAAAAAAGAAGGAATCCTGCTCCACTCTTCCAAACGTTTTCGTCTTCCCGCCGTAAAAGAGCTTAACGCAAAACAGCGTAAAGCTAAAGCCGAAACAAGCTTCAAAAACTGGTTTGAAAGTGCGAATGACTTTTTATTTGGTTTTGAAAAATACCTTGAAGCAGAAAAATATAAAATAGCCGCATTCAATCTCCATCAGGCAGCAGAACGTTTTTACCATACAATTTTGCTGGTATTTACCGATTACAAACCGAAGCTTCACGATCTTGTGGACCTGGGTGTACGAGTTGATCGTCTCAGCAGTAAATTAAAAAACATCTTTCCTAAGAAAACCGAAGAGGAAAAACGTCTTTTTGAACTGTTGAAACGCGCTTACATCGAAGCCCGGTACGACATGGGATACAAAATCACGAAAGAAGAACTTGAATATCTTGCCGGGCGGGTGAGCAAGCTCCAAAGTATGACCGAAGAAGTCTGCAAAGCAAAAATAAAAAGTTTTACAAAATAGATTGTATCTTTAACGAGGGCGATTCAGGCTTTAACAAAAACTATGGCTGCTGAAATAAATTTTATAAATAATATTCCTCTGCCCGTGCCGGAACGGAAAATTTACCGCCGGCTCGGACATAAGCGGCATTTGACTAAAATGTCGGACGGACAGGTTAAAAAGCTTGAAGCCGCGATAGCCCAGGGGGTTTCCCGGTGTCGGCTGCGGGCTGTCTGGCGGCGTTTTGAAATAAACAAATGGACTGCTGAACGGGTTGAGTTTGGCGATGGAAATGTTTTTGCCAGCTCCCGTTTGGCGGCGCTTTTGGAAAAAAGTAAGTCGCTGCTGCTTTTTGCGGTGACTGCCGGGGCGGAAATTGTCGCGAGCGCTTCGGCATTGGCGGCGCGGGGTGACGGCGTCGGGGCTTTGGCTTATGATGCCGCGGGCAGCGAAATGGTTGACGCCGCCGCTGCTTGGGTTCAGCAATATTTGAATCAGCGGTTTAAACGCGGGAACGAAATTTTGACGAAACGGCGTTTTTCTCCGGGATATGGTGATTTGGAGTTGAAAAACCAGGCTGTTTTGTTTAAGCTGCTTGATATTGAACAACTCGGCGTCAGCTTGACGGAAGATTTTATGATGATACCGGAAAAAACAGTTACGGCGATTGCCGGAATAGAAAATATTAATTGAGAGACTATATGAGCAGAAAAAAATTTAACGATCTGATAAATAAGAAAATTGTCATCCTTGACGGCGCGACCGGGACTAAATTCATCAAATACGGTATGCCGCATGGAGTTTCTCCTGAATTATGGGCTTTGGAAAACCTTGATGTCGTAAACAAAATCCAGAATGCCTATATCGCGGCCGGTTCGGATATCGTTTATGTGCCGAGTTTCGGCGGCAACCGGATAAAGCTCGAAGAATTCGGCCTGGCCGGCCGCCTGCACGAAATGAACAGTTCCCTGGCTGAAGCTGTTAAAGAAAATATTGGCGGCCGGGCTCTGGCGTTTGGGAATATCGCGCCGACCGGGCAGTTTGTTGAGCCCTTCGGGGATTTAGCCTTTGAAGACGCGGTGAATATTTACAAAGAGCAGGCCGAAGCTTTGATTGACGGCGGCGTGGACGGTTTTGTCATCGAAACGATGCTGGATATTCAGGAAACGCGCGCGGCAGTGCTGGCGGTCCGGGAAAGCTGTGATCTGCCGCTTATTGTCAGCATGACTTTTGACGAAAATATGCATACTTTGACCGGCAATGATCCTCTGTCGGCTTTGATAACCCTGCAGGCCCTGGGGATTGACGCCTTCGGCTGTAATTGTTCAACCGGGCCGGAAGACATGGTTAAACTGATAAAAAGCATCAAGCCCTACGCGAAAATTCCATTGCTGGCCAAGCCCAACGCCGGAATGCCTGAACTTATTGACGGCGAAACAGTTTTTGCCATGGGAGCGGAGGAATTTGCCGCTTTTGCCGAGCCTCTGGCCAGTGCCGGCGCGAATATCATCGGCGGCTGCTGCGGAACTACCCCGGCGCACATTAAAGCCCTGGCGGCTGCCGCTGAAAAACTCAAAGCCCTTATGCCGCAGCTAAAGGCCGTCAGCGCTGTTTCCGGGCCGCGCGGGACTTGTCTGCTGGGTCGGGATCAGCCTTTCAGGGTCATTGGTGAACGCATTAATCCGACCGGCAAGAAAAAATTACAGGCGGAATTGCGCGCCGGCAAACTCGCTATGGTCAGGCAGTACGCCGGAGAACAACTTTCCGGCGGAGCGGCCGTCCTGGATGTGAATATGGGGCTTTCGGGGATTGACGAAAAAGCCATGATGCTGAAAGTTGTCGCTTTGCTGGCGCAGGGAACGACTTTGCCTTTGTGCATCGATTCGACGGACAGTGAAGTCATCGAAGCGGCTTTGCGGCTTTACCCGGGGCGGGCGCTGGTCAATTCCATTTCCGCCGAAAAGAACAGAATCGGGAAAACCCTGCCCGTCGCGGCTAAATACGGCGCGATGTTTATTTTGCTGCCGCTGAATGACGAAGGTATTCCTGAAACAGCGGAAGCGCGTATTGAAGTAGCGAAAGAAATTTTCGCGGCGGCCCGGAACTACGGTTACGAACGTGAAGATATTATTCTGGACGCTTTGCTTATGACGGTTTCGTCGAACCAGCCGGCGGCGAAAGTCTCGCTGGATTTAATTGAATGGGCGAGCCGCGAATTCAAAGTCAACACCGTATGCGGTTTATCAAATATCAGTTTCGGGATGCCGGAACGTAAATGGATCAACGCCGGATTTTTAGCTATGGCTCTGGGGCGCGGTTTAAATATGGCGATCGCGAATCCATCGTCGGAAATGTTGATGTCCCTGATCGCGGCGGGTGACGTGTTTACCGGGCGCGACCGCAAAATGCACCGCTACCTTGACAAATTCAGCGGCAGTGAACCAGCATCCCGAACGACGAAAAAAGAAAACATCGACCCCGCGCAAAGGGTTTTTAATTGTGTGCTTGAGGGGGATGATGACGGAATGGCCGAAGTTATTGCCGCGGCGCTTGCCGCCGGCATTCAAGCTGAAACCCTGGTTGACGAGAGCTTGATTCCGGCGATTAACCGGATTGGGGATTTGTATGACGGTAAGAGCTATTTTTTGCCGCAGCTGATTATGGGCGCCGATGCCATGCGTAAAGGTTTTGAGCTGCTGGAACCGCATCTTCAAGACGTGGATAAAGAAAAACAAGCGGAAAAAGCGGTCATAATTTTAGCGACGGTTGAAGGTGATATTCATGATATCGGCAAAAATATTGTTGCCTTAATGCTGCGTAATTACGGTTTTGAGGTTGTGGATCTGGGTAAAGATGTTTCGGCGGCGAAAATCGTCAAGGCCGCCCGGGAACACAAGGCGCAAATAGTGGGTTTATCGGCTTTGATGACTACGACCATGATAAAAATGGAGGAAGTTGTAAAACTGGCACGTGAAAATGGCCCTGGCGATTTGAAAATCATGATTGGCGGCGCGGTAGTCGATCAGAATTATGCCGATCAAATCGGCGCCGACGCCTACGCCGTGGATGCTATGGAATCAGTAAGGCTGGCAAAACGCTTTACGCAGTAAAAAAACAAACTGTGCAACCGGGCTTAAAAAAACCTTTATACCAATTTGCAATCTAAGAGTTAGTTATACCGATTTGCAATCTTAGAGATAGTAAAGATTGCATTAATTATCCCTG
>CAZEXM010000108.1:0-9813 GCA_964515915.1 uncultured Victivallaceae bacterium | reverse complement strand
TATCCAGAAGTTAGATAATTATTTGTTACAAAAATAATCTTGACTAGACACTAGCCGGTTTCAATATGACAAAAGTCGGAAGGCCGCTGACCTTGAAATATTTCAAAACTTTTTCAATTTCCGGGTCATTGAACTTTTCGGCCTGGTATTTGACGAAAATAAAATCTTCCAAAGCCTTTTTTACTTTAGCGTCTTTGAGGGTGGTTTTGGCCATGGATGTGCAGACTGCGCACCATGTCGCCCAGAAATCAACTAATACGGGCTTGTTGCTTTTTAAAGACTCCCGCAACGCGTTTTCCAGGTTTGTATTTTGCCCGGCTGAACTTGCTGTCCGGCCTGGGCTCGGCAAAAGTGTAAAACCCAAATAACCGTAATAAAGAGCCATAACTATAATGAAAATCCCGAAAGCATGTTTTATGTGTACCATCCACTTTCCGGGTTTCGGCAAAACAGCCAGTCCCGCTCCCGCAAAAGCCCATGGCAGCCCCATTCCTAAACCAAGCAGAAATGGTAAAAGCAGCCCCGCCGGATTGCCTTGTTCGTAGATGCTCGCGGAATGCAGCAGAACAGCGATGAGCACCGGGGCGACACAGGCTCCCGCCAGTAAAGCGGCAACTATACCCATGAAGAAAATTCCGGTCAGTTTGCCTTTTGCCGCGCTTTGCCGGTTAAAATGATTTCCGAATCGTGATAAATCTATATTGAAGACGCCAAACATTGCCAAAGCCAGAATTATGAATATCAGTGCAATAGCAAAATTAAACCAGGCGGTGGAGTTCAAATTACCAAAAACCGCTGCGCCTCTAACCGCAAATATCCCGAGTGTGCCATAAGCAATCGTAACACCCGAACCGTAGATGCCGCCACGCAGAAAACCGCTCCATTTGGAATCAGCCTTGCTTCCCGCGCCGATAATAGCCAAATTGATTGGAATCATCGGTAATACGCAAGGAGTAAAATTCAACAGTAAGCCGCCGCCTAGAATAATGAAAATTATAAGGAAAATGCCTTTGCCTTTTAAAAAATCCTCTTTTTCGCTGTTACCGCTTAAAAAAGTAGTGAATCTTTGTAGGTCGGCGTCGCCTTTGAGAGTCCCGGTAATTTTAAATTTTTGCAAGACATCCAGCAAGGGAGTTTGGGAATATTTACTTTTTTGAGGGCTGACGGCAGCCTTTTTAATTGTTTCCTTAGAGAGGGTGAAAGTTTTTTGCCCGGGCATAAAACAAATTGCCGCTCTATCGGCGGTTCGGTCGCGGCACCCCTGAAAGTCAACAACAACTTTGAAAGGCTTGTGGTAGCCTTGCAAATTATAAATCCAAATATTTTTTGCTGTGGCGGGATAAATTTTGACTTTGCCGAAAACAATGTCTTCATGCAAAATAGTTTTGGGAGTGGAAACTGCCTTTAAAATTTTATTAGCGGCATCAGAAACGGTTATTTTAGTAGTTTTTTTGTAGAGATAATGATTTGCAGGAATTTCCACCTGAATTTCGAGAGTGTTGTTTTTGACTTGAGTTTTCCAGGAAAAAGGGTTTGCGAATTGCGCGAAGGCATTATATGCCAACAACATGATGGACAGACTGAATAAATACTTTTTCATAACTGACTCCTGACTATATATGGGTTATTGTCAAATTGTTATATCAAATAATGCTCTATCCTCTTGAACATTAGATATTTATCGCAAAATAGAGTTCTTTCCCCATGGTTTGCGCGAAAATTCCATTCAGAAAAATGTATTTTTAATCAATGTAGCTCACTTTGCGGAGGCTGAGACTGAGCATAGCGAAAGTCAACCGTCCCGCGCATTGAACCGGTCAATGGTTCTTTCGCGATTTTTGAGAAACCTTGTAATTGTTGCCGCATCCGCCGGCAGTTATTCGTTATTTTCTCGAACGATACCGGGAAAGTTGTATTTCCTATCGAAACAACACTGGGATAGTGTAGTTCATTCAACGCTGAAGTTCAAGTTTTTTTGAAGAAAATCAGGAGCAGCTTGAACAATGAACAATTATGACGGCACTGCCGTCGGTTATCCCGGGGGCGATGTTCGCCCCGCAGGATTTTACATCCAGCCTGTAGCCTTGGCGAGAAGCTTTACGTAATGGACAAAATCCGGCCATGAAACATCAGCGGGTACGCCGTGGTCGCATGACGGAATATAGCCGCCGGCTTTTATGACCGGCTCAAGACGCTTGATTTCGGCTTCTATGAACTTACCGCCTTTAGCCATCTCGCGTTTGTCCACGCCGCCCTGGAAAGCCATTTTATTGCCGAAAGTCCGGCGAAACTCATTGATGTCGTTTCCTGCCGCCACTTCAACCGGGTCGCATACATTAATTCCGGCCTCTATCCAGAGTGGTATCAACTCCCCGATGAAACCATCGGAATCACAGGCATATATGGGCACGCCGGCTTTTCGGATGACCTGTCCCCATGCTTCCCATACAGGCAAAAGAAGTTCGCGCGTCATCGTCGGCGAAAGCATGGAATATCCCTTGTAAGCCATGTCCTCCGAGATGTGAACCATGTCCGGCACGCAATACTCGAACGCGTTTTCCATGAGCTTTATAACATAATCGCGCCAGAAATCAAGCATTGCCTTTACCAGTTCAGGATTATCATAGAACATCATGCACAAGCCTTCAAAGCCGCACCACTCACGAAGTTGCCAGTACGGGCCGGAAAAATTAAAGCTTACAAAATGGTCTCGTTCCTTAAGTTTTTTCTTCAATTCCTCTTTGCCGGCGGGATAGCGGGAAGCTTCATCCGGGTCGTAGCGCGGTTTCATGTTTTCCCAGTCTTCCCGGGTTTCCACCGGACACTTTATCCACCTGCGGGTAACAAAATCTACGGCACCGCGCAAATGCTCCACGGAAAACTCATTAGCTATTTCGCAAATATTTCCTTTCCAATCCTGCACGATTTGGGAATCGGCTTTCTTTTCAATAACTTTCTCCTCAAACATCGGCATCATGCGGTGGTCTACCGGAAAACCGGTACCGTCTTTTTGAAATTCCAGCATCCCTCCCGCTTCGCGATACGCATATTCCCTTATCTGATGCGGTTCAATGTCTTTCGCCAAGCCTTCCCGGTACCAGCGTTCGCGAGTTGATTTGCGCCCGGTTCCAGGTGCAAATGGAATCCTGTCAGCCTTGCCGAACAACAAGGTCTCCAAAAATCTTTGCCGGTCATTCATTTTCATAACTCCGTTTTATTAACTTTTCAACTTTTATAAAAAAACTTGCTTATCTCTATATTTTATATATATTATCAATAATAACAATAGACGGATCAATCATAACTATGGACAAATCAACTTTTAAAAATACTGATGTGTTTATTTCGGAAATATTCCGGACACCGTTAAGTGCGGAAAAAGAAATAGGCCTTTGGATAGACAGAATTGGAGTCGGCCGCGGGAGCCGCAAACCAGACGGGCTGCGCATTCTCGGATTGTACGCCGCGGTCTGCGCGGAATCGGGAGGCGGTTTTTATTACAGCGCGGCAAGCGGAGAAATTCCCGTCAATGAAGGCGACACAATTATTGTTTTCCCGGACATTCCCCATATGTATTATCCCGAAAAAAAATGGACCAGCAGATTTGTCGTATGGAACGGCCCCGAAGCCGCGAAACTCGAAACGCTGGGCTTTCTGTCGCGCGAAAATATTGTCATCCCCAACAGCGCGGATGCGGTCATTGACGCCAATAATGCCTTGCTGGAAATTATCAAGCGTGAAGATCTGGCCTCCATACTTGGACGCAAAAATATTGCGCTTGACATGATCCTGAAACTCCACCGGCGCCGGGAAGCCGGGAAAAAACGCCGCCCGACAGATTCCTCAATAGAAAAAGCCACAAGTTACATGCGCGCGAACTATGAAAAAGAACTTTCCGTAAGCGAATGCGCCGCGTACGCAAACCTGAGCGAAACACATTTCCGCAGGCTTTTCAAAGCGCGCACGGGACGCAGCCCGAAGGAGTTCCTGATATCACTGAAAATTTCAAAAGCCAAGGAACTGCTCGCGCGCGGCATGTCCATCAAGGAAACAGCGGCCTTTGTCGGCTGGGACGACGTATTTTACTTCATGCGGATATTTAAAAATACATGCGGCATATCACCCGGCAAATTCCAACGTAATTGAACAAAGGCTTTAAGGATTAAGGAAAAAACTTAAAGCATTCGTAATTGACTTTTGCTTCGCTCAGTCTCATTGCAGGCAAAGTCGTAATTAATTATTTTTTGTTTCACCGATGCGTTTTTTCACTGTCCGCCGGTCGAGATTCAATATTTTCGCGGCAGCCAGGCAGCTGCCGGTTTTGTTGTATGCGTTGCGGCAGTAGAGGTTCAAAAGTTCATCCGCGGTTAAGCGGCATTCCCTGAGTTCCCGGAACAAGAGTTTTTCGCTGTCCGGGGACGCTGCCGCGTCCGGAACCGAATAGCTTCCGCGAATCATGATATTTCGCAGGCACTGTTCCAGTTCGCGCACATTGCCCGGCCAGGCGTATTCCAAACCTAAATTCTTTTTTATCCAGGCGCTTGCTTCGCCGGCTAAAGCCCCGGATTCGTCCCGGCCAATTATCCCTACCGCCAAATGTTGAACGAAATTGCTTAGTTCCCGCTCGGAACCTTCCAATTGATCACGTAACGACGGAGTCTCAATGATGTCGGAACACAAACGGTAATAAAGATCGCCGCGGAATTTACCTTTTTGAATGGCGGCTAATAAATTGCGGTTGGTCGCGGCGAGCAGTTTACCTTTGTAATAGCGTTCGGCATTGTCGCCGAGGCGCTGGAACTTGCGGCTCTGCAGAATGCGTAAAAGTTTTACCTGGACAGCTTCGTTTACTTCGCCGATTTCATCAAGAAATACGGTTCCGTATTCCGAACACATTTCCATCCAGCCGACCCGGTTTTGTACAGCGCCGGTGAACGCGCCTTTCTGGTGTCCGAACAATTCCGATTCGATCAGGGTCTGCGGCATTGCGGAAAGATGCAGTGGAAAAAACAACTGCCGGGAACCGGCGCTGAAATCCAAAGCTTTTTCGTCAAAAGGAATATGTTGCGACAAAGCCACGGCGCGGGCGACTAATTCTTTACCGGTTCCCGAAGGCCCGCTTATCAAAGTGGTGATGCTTTGCATGCGGTTGTACAGCAGGCGGTGATAACGAATGATATCGTGGGTGAAAATCGATTGCCAGATTGACGCGCGCAATTCGGACGATACCGCTGAACGCCCGATTAAAAAATCGAAAATATAATGAAAAGCCCGCCGGATTTGAAAATACATTTCAAACATTTTTACCGCAGTGAAAACGGTTTCAAAAGGGCGGCCAGGCAAATGTAAATAATATTCCCAGTCAGTCGAAAACCGGGTGTAACAAGCGCCAAGGCTGTATTTGCCGCTTCGATCCATAAAATACGCCTTGATTTCACCCCGGCAAATCTCATACAAATAATAAATAACTAAATTTTCGTAAATATGCAAATCACCCTCAATGAGCTTTAAATCTTTATTCAACAGGCGTTTGCGGAACTTTGTGAGCAGCTCGATTGTGCGTTCTTTAAGTTTGTTGGTATTGAAACGGACTCTGCTTTTTTCGGCGCCGATACTGCCCCGGGCAACGGGGGAACGATAGTCGGAACCCAGCGCAACTTTTTCCAGCGCGGTTCGTTGAGGAAGAAATGGATTTGTAAAATCCAGCTTCCCGACCGCCTCCGCGATTTCCCGTTCCTTGCCTTCACATAGTGCCATGATATATTCCTTGAATATTTACATCAATATACACCCTGTACATAATATGTTCAAGAGTTGTACATTTTTTGTTCATTATTAATTAATCAGGGACTGTTCAATGCTGCTTGAGAATGTTCACAAGCGAGACGCTTGTGCTACATTGCACTTGAGAATGCCCCTAATGTAGTTCAAGCGTCCCGCTTGAGAATGCCCCTAATGTAGTTCAAGCGTCCCGCTTGAGAATGTTCACAAGCGAGACGCTTGTGCTACATTGCAAACGTAAAAAATTCTAGAATTGAAAATAATATGCTTATGTAAAAGATTGACTTGGCATAGTATTTGCTTTATTATTCATGTGGTTTAATAAGAATTTAATATACAACGTAAGGATATACCGGGATTATGACGAAAAAAGGCGAACAAGCTAAATATAAAGTCATTGTTGCCGCCGACGAATGCAAGGGTTGTGAGCGCTGCGCCAATGCCTGTCCGAAGTCGGTTTTGCAGATGGGCAGGGAGTTTAATTTCATGGGATTTCCTTATGTGGTTTACGCGGGTGAAGGATGTATTGGCTGCGCGGCGTGTTTTTACACTTGTCCCGAGCCGGGCGCGATAACGATTGTGAAACTGACCGGGGAGGATTGATATGGAATATACCGACAAAATGCTGTTAAAGGGTAATGAGGCGGTAATTTACGGCGCTTTACTGGCCGGGTGTGAATCTTATTTTGGTTATCCGATTACGCCGGCGAGTGAAATAGCTCATGCCGCGGCTTTGCTTTTTCCTCGTTTGGGGCGGGTTTTCCTGCAGGCTGAATCGGAAATTGGCGCGATTAACATGATTTTAGGCGCGGCGTCCACCGGGCGCAGAACGATGACGGCTTCTTCCGGTCTGGGGATCAGTTTGAAGCAGGAGGGAGTTTCCTATATTGCCTGCAGCAATTTACCGGCGGTAATTATCGACATTACGCGCGGCGGGCCGGGACTGGGCAATATCGGGCCGGAACAGAGCGATTATAATCAAGTGGTTAAAGGCGGCGGACATGGCAATTACCGTTGTATTGTACTGGCTCCCGGGTCGGTACAGGAAATGTGTGATTTTACGGTGCTGGCTTTTGATTTGGCGGAAAAATATCTCATTCCGGTTTATGTGATGGCTGACGGAGTTATCGGACAAATGATGGAGTCCTTGACTTTGCCGGAACCCGTCGCGGTTAAACCTGAAATCCCCGACTGGGCTTTGGAGCCGGGCAAAGACCGCAACAACCTTGTAACTTCGATTTTTTTAAAACACGACAAGCTGGAAGAAGTAAATATAGCTTTACAGGATAAATATCAGCTCATCAGCGAGCAGGAACAGCGCGCGGAAGAGTATTTGATGGAGGATGCTGAAGTTGTTTTTGTCGCGTATGGAATATGCGGGCGCCTGGCGCATTCGGCGGTTGAAGTTCTGCGCGAAAAAGGAGTCAGGGCGGGAATGGTTCGTCCTATGACTTTATTTCCCTTTCCGGTTGACGCGATAAACATGGCAAAAAAGAACGCGAAACTGTTTTTGAGTGTTGAATTGAGCAACGGTCAAATGATTGACGATATCAAGTTGACGCTTGAATGCTCCGTACCGGTGAAATTGATTAACCGCATGGGAGGAAATATCCCGACGATTGACGAGCTGGTGGAAAGATGTGTTGACGCGATAAATGAA
Source organism: uncultured Victivallaceae bacterium (assembly GCA_964515915.1). Classification (GTDB taxonomy): domain Bacteria; phylum Verrucomicrobiota; class Lentisphaeria; order Victivallales; family Victivallaceae; genus JAHOYW01. The sequence goes on along the minus strand of CAZEXM010000108.1, from coordinate 2,372 downwards.
CTGAAAGGGGATGGTAAATTATGATTGAAACAATTACTCACAGCAGGCCCGGTGGTTTTTTTGCTACCTTTGAACGTCGTCCGGGGCCGATCAAAAAGAATATGCATTATTGTCCGGGATGCGGACACGGTATTCTGCAGAAATTAATTGCTGAAGCCATTAGTGATTTAAAGATCAAAGACAAGACTATTTTTATTTCACCGGTTGGCTGTTCGGTGTTCAGTTATTATTATTTTGACTGTTTTGGCATTTCCGTACCGCACGGGCGGGCCCCGGCGGTGGCGACCGGACTGGTGCGCAGCAATCCGGACAGTATTGTTATTTCCTATCAGGGTGATGGCGACCTGGGCGCTATCGGGTTTAATAATTTCATCCAGGCGGCCAACCGCGGTGAAAATATGTGTGTATTTTTCGTCAACAACGCGATTTACGGTATGACCGGCGGACAAATGGCGCCGACGACCCTGCCCGGGCAGAAAACCATAACTTCACCTTACGGGCGTTCGATTGTCAACGAGGGATATCCCCTGAAGGTTTCCGAAATGGTCGCCGCGCTGGACTCTCCGGTTTATGTGGAGCGTGCCGCCCTGAGTACGACGAAAAACATCATGAAAGCCCGCAAAGCGGTTCGCAAAGCTTTGCGCAATACTATTGACCATAAAGGTTTTTCAATGGTTGAGTTTCTTTCCGGCTGCCCGATTAATTTGAAACTTGGCTCCAGGGAAATGAATGAGTTTATCAATACTCAGATGATGTCGTATTTCCCGCTTGGCTGTTTCAAGGATATTGCCGACGACCGTGATCCGATCCGCCGCCCGGTCGGGATTTATGACCGGAAAAGAGTAAGGGAGCTGCTTTATCCGCGAAGGGTGGACAAAGGAGTTTCACCTGACTTCCGCAATAAATCCGAGATTTTCAAAAAACAGCGCAAAATAAAGCTTGGCGGTTTTGGCGGACAGGGCGTTTTGTCGCTGGGCAAAATGATCGCGACAATGGGCAAACTGCGTAATTTCAATGTTTCGTGGCTCCCGTCCTACGGGCCTGAAATGCGCGGCGGAACGGCTAATTGTTCAGTGATTATCAGCCGCAAAACGATAGGTTCGCCGATTATCGACAAAAACTGTAATCTTTTAATTGTCCTGAACCAGCCGTCAATGGACAAATTTCTGCCGGAATTGAAAGAAAACGGTGTTTTGATTTACGACAGCACGACAATCGAGAAACCTGACTGTAGCCCGGACAAAATTGTTTTCGCGGTGGACGCGTCGAATATAGCCAAAAAAATCGGCAGTTTAAAATACGCCAACTCGGTAATTTTAGGCGGCCTGGCGGCGGTCATGGATTCAAATTTCCTGACGCCGGCGGACCAGGTCGATTTCAACCGGACTTTCGAGGAGGCGATCATGGATTGTTTCAGCGAAAAAGAAACCATTATCAAGCTGAACATCGAAGCTTTTCACGCCGGCAAAAAAGCCGTCATGGAGTCCCGCAATTTTTGAGAATCCGTCATTGATTAAACAAATGCAATCCGTTGTTTGTGGTCAATTCAGCGATTTCTTCAATGGACCTGCCGCGTTCAGAGGCGATTTTCTCCGCTACTTTGATAACATAGCCGGGATTATTAGTTTTGCCGCGGTAAGGCACCGGCGCCAGATACGGTGAATCGCTTTCAATGAGCAGGCGTTCGTCAGGAATAAGCTGTAAGGTTTCGCGAATATTGACGGCCCGCGGGAAAGTTACCATTCCGGTAACCCCCAGAAACGCGCCGAGCTCCAGAAATTTTTCGGCCCAGCCCGGAGTGCCGCAAAAACAATGTACCACAAAACGCCCCTTGTCACTGGCGAAATCCTTCAACACAGCCAAACTGTCCGCGTAGGCGTCGAACTTGCCGTCAGCGTCCCTGAGGTGAACTACCGCCGGCAAATTCCAGTGCAGAGCCAAAGCGAGAAATTGTTCCATAACGGAACGCTGGATTTTGCGGGGCGAATTGTCGTAAAAGTAGTCCAGGCCGATTTCACCGACCGCCGCTAATTTTGCATGGCCCTTAAACTCGTCGAAAGCTTCCATACACTCAAATTCCACCGCCGAATGCGGATGCACCCCCGCCGAGAACCAGGAATTTTCTATTTCTTCAGCAAAATCCCGCGCCATTCGGCTTTCCGCCAGATCCGCGCCGGCCACCAGTAAATATTTCAAGTCCGGAACCTTGATGGACTCGTAATATTCCCGCGGCGTCTGTCCTTTATCGTAATAATGAAAATGGCTGTCGAAAAGTTCCATAATACCTGTCATGTTTTTGTTGTAATATCATTCTATTGACGCACCCGACAAAACTCGGTCTAACTTAAATTCTTGAAAAAAATAAAACTTTG
>CAZEXM010000107.1:0-9996 GCA_964515915.1 uncultured Victivallaceae bacterium | reverse complement strand
GGAAGCGGTCCGGGGTGAAATTTTTATAATTTCCTGCAAGCGCGCCATTACTTTGGGGCAATATCTGCAAACCGCAATGGATTTTCTCGGCAGTAAATCAAAAATAAAACATTGTCCGGCAGAAAATCTCAAGGATATTTATCCGGAAGTAACTATGAAATTCCGCATGGATTTCCTGCTTGAGCACATGTGTCTGGACATCAGTAAAGCCGAAAAAACTTTCGGCTACGCCCCGGCCCGTACAACTCAGGAAGGCCTGATCGAAGCCCTCCAGTGGTGTACCGACGCCGGTTTGTTGTAAAGCTCCCCGCAAAAATATTCCGCAAAGACGCATGGGATTATTAAAAATCATGTTTATCTCGGACTTTTATAATCAGCACTATTGTTTTTTATTGTTTTATGTGTATAATACACCATACAATATTTTATCAAGCTCAAAACATGGAGTCAAATTATGGCTGATAGCAGCAATATGCAAGTAGTCCCTTTCGTTAACCGGCTTCGCGGCAGACTGCCGAAAGTCGGAATTCGCCCGACAATTGACGGGCGCCGCCAGGGAGTCCGTGAATCTCTTGAAGCTCAAACCATGGCAATGGCGAAATCCGCGGCCGAATTAATCAGTACCCGCCTGCGTCATTCCAACGGCATGCCGGTCGAATGCGTGATCGCCGATACCTGCATCGGCGGCGCCGCTGAAGCGGCAATGTGCGCTGATAAATTTGCCGCCGAAGCGGTCGGCGTATCCCTGACCGTGAGCCCCTGCTGGTGTTACGGCGCCGAAACTATGGATATGACTCCCGCCATTCCCAAAGCGGTTTGGGGATTTAACGGCACCGAGCGCCCGGGGGCGGTTTATCTGGCGGCGGTATTGGCGGCCCACACGCAGAAAGGCGTGCCGGCATTTGGAATTTACGGGCGCGACGTCCAGGATGCCGATGATACTGAAATACCTGAAGACGTCAAAGAAAAGATTTTGCGTTTCACCCGCGCCGGAATAGCGGCGGCCACCATGCGCGGCAAATCTTATTTGTCAATGGGCAGCAGCTCCATGGGAATTGCCGGCTCCCTGGTCGAACCGCAATTTTTTGAGGATTTCCTCGGCATGCGTTGTGAATCCGTCGATATGACCGAATTTATCCGCCGCATTAATGAAAATATTTTTGACCCGGAAGAATACGAACGCGCTTTGGCGTGGACCAGAGAAAACTGCAAAGAAGGTGAAGACTTCAATCCCGCTGAACAACGCAAGTCCGCGGCGGAAAAAGAGGCAATCTGGGAATATGTAGTGAAAATGACTTTAATCGCCCGTGACCTGATGGTCGGCAATCCGCGCCTGGCTGAACTGGGTTTCGGCGAAGAAGCGCTTGGATACAACGCTGTCGCGTCCGGTTTCCAGGGGCAGCGCCAGTGGACGGACCACCTGCCGAACGGCGATTTTATGGAAGTTATCCTGAATTCCTCTTTCGACTGGAACGGCATCCGCGAAGCTTACGTCTGCGCCACCGAAAATGACGCGCTCAACGGCGTGGCTATGTTGTTCGGGCATTTACTGACCGGCAGGGCTCAGGGCTTTTCGGACGTCCGCACTTTCTGGAGCCCCGAAGCGGTCAAAAGGACTACCGGGCACGAGTTGAGCGGCATGGGCGCTAATGGACTCATTCATCTGATTAATTCCGGTTCGACGACTATGGACGCTACCGGACAGCAGGAGTGCGACGGTAAACCGGTAATGAAACACTTCTGGAACATCAGTCCTGAAGAAGCGGGAAAATGCCTGGACGCGACCGAATGGTGCGCCGCTATCTCCGAATATTTCCGCGGCGGCGGTTTTTCTTCGCGCTTCCTGACCAAAACCGGCATGCCGATCACCATGTCCCGGATTAATCTGGTCAAAGGCCTGGGCCCGGTTCTGCAAATTGCCGAAGGCTATACTTTTGAGTTACCGCCGGAAATTCATGACAAGCTCGACCTGCGCACGAGTCCGAGTTGGCCGACGACCTGGTTTGCTCCCATACTGACCGGCGAAGGAGCCTTCAAGGACGTCTACAGCGTGATGGCTAACTGGGGCGCGAACCATGGCGCGTTCAGTTACGGCCATATTGGTGCGGATTTAATTACCCTGGCGTCAATGCTGCGCATTCCGGTCTGCATGCACAATGTCAATGAAGACGATATTTTCCGCCCGAGCGCCTGGGCGGGATTCGGTATGGGCCGGGAAGGCAGCGATTATCGCGCCTGTGAAAACTTCGGCCCGGTCTATAAATAAAAAAACATTCTGCGGCCGGGGTTCATCGCATGATTGATTACTCTATAATTATTCCGGCCTGCAATGAAGCGGAATATTTGCCCGCAACGCTTGAGTCCGTAAAACGGGCAATGAGTTGCATCAAGCTTTCCGGGGAGCTAATTGTTGTCGATAACAATTCCACAGATAAAACTGCTGAGATCGCAAAATTAAATGGAGCTTCAGTCGTATTTGAAGCACATAAGCAAATTTCCAGGGCGCGAAACAAAGGGGCGGAATCCGCCAGGGGCGGATATTTGATTTTTTTGGACGCGGACACTGCACTTTCAGGACATTTGCTGGAAAAAACATTTGATAATTTGATAAACAATAACTGCTGCGGGGGAGGCGTTACGCTTGCTTTTGATACTCCTCAAGATAAGCTGCTTAGCGGATTTATAAATTTCTGGAATTATATTTCGGTTAAAAAATCATTGGCCGCCGGATCATACATTTATGTTTCGCGGGAGTGTTATGATGCGGTAAACGGATTCAATGAAAATGTTTATGCGGGCGAAGATATATGGTTTTCAAAAAAATGCAAGAAGTGGGGCAGGAAGAACAATAAAGTTTTTAAAATAATTGATGATCTCAAAATTATTACGTCCGGACGAAAAACTGAGACATTTTCAAGCCTGCAATTATATGCAATAATGATATTTTTTATGCTTTTTCCGTTTGCTTCAAGATTCAGAAGCCTATGCTTTATATGGTATAAAAAACGGCAGTAGTCAGCAGATATCCGCAAAAACTTGAAAAAAACTTATACTATGGTAAATTTTTATAGTAGAGTTTAAATGGGTAGTGTCAAAAGTTTTTAAATGATAAAGGAACAATCATTATGAATGGCAGAAAGGGGATTATCCTCGCCGGCGGCAGCGGCACCCGGCTTTACCCGACGACTCAAGTTATTTCAAAACAACTTTTGCCGGTTTACGATAAACCCTTGATTTTTTATCCATTGGCCACCTTGATGACGGCGGGCCTCAAAGATATTTTAGTTATTTCCACCCCGGACGACACTCCGCAGTTTGAACGTCTTCTCAAGGACGGCTCGCAATGGGGAATCAGCATCAAATATGCGGTACAGCCTTCTCCCGACGGTTTGGCGCAGGCATTTATCATTGGCGAAAAATTTATCGGCGATTCGTCCTGTGCCATGGTTCTTGGCGATAATATTTTCTATGGCTCGGATTTCAGCCAAATGACCAGGGAAGCCGCGGAACAGCAAAGCGGCGCAAGTGTTTTTGCTTATCAGGTAAGTGATCCGGAACGTTATGGGGTTGTTGAATTTGATCAGGACTTCAAGGCAATTTCGCTTGAAGAGAAACCCGAAAAGCCCAAATCCAATTATGCGGTTACAGGCTTATACTTCTATGATGGCGAAATTATCGAAATAGCCAAATCAATTGAACCGTCATGGCGTGGTGAGCTCGAAATAACTGATGTCAATAAAATGTATCTGGAACAAAAGCGGTTACGGGTAAAAGTTTTAAGTCGCGGCACTGCCTGGCTGGACACCGGCACCCACGATTCATTGCTGGATGCTTCCCAATACGTCGCGACCATTGAGAAGCGCCAGGGATTGAAAATCGCCTGTCCCGAAGAAATCGCCTGGCAAAACGAATGGATCAGTGCTGAACAATTCCAGCGGCTCGCCGATAATTACGGCAAAAGTTCTTACGCCGATTATCTGCATAAGCTCATAAAACTGTCGTCTTAAGTTTCCCGCAAAGATGCAAAGGAAAAGATTGTTTTTACGACATTTCAGGATTTGTTCAAAACAATGCGGCCTTCGCGGCTTTCACCTTTTCCCGCCCTAAAACATCTATTTTTTCGCGTAATTCGGAAACTTTTTTCTGCAATTCGATAATTTGCGTCTTTTCTTTAATTAATTTATCCATTTTTTCCACCAGAACGCGGCGTTCCTGTTCAAAAGCTTTTTTCAATAAGTTTATTTCAGCCACGCTTTGCTGAAGCACATTGCTGCCGTATTTGTTCATCATCACGTCGAAAGTCTTCTGTTGAACGGAGAGATTAGCTTTCAAATTGTCTATATCCTGGCGGGAATTTTTATTATTACGCTCAAGCGTGGCGGATATATTCTGCAGTTTGAACTGCTGCTGTTTGTTGGCTATTTTACGATCTTCGCTTTCAGCAATAAATAAAAGTTTATTCTCAGAAATATTTTTTTTCAGGTTCTGTTGGGCTGAGTCGAAGTTTTTTTGTTGATCTATCAATGCGGTCTTGATATTGGAGGTGGTCAATATCAGCGCGACGCCAAGGGTGAGAACCAAAGCTATGACGAGTAACAGCCGGTTTGAACTCTGTTTGGCAAGGTGATTGGCGTCAAGTTGAATCTGGTGCAAATCCAAAGCCATATCCTGTAATTTTCTAATCATTATACGTTCCAGTCTTGCGGTCTCCTGCTTAACGACCGGCAATATGGCATCAAGTTGAGTCTTGTGTAATTCCGAAGCCAAATCCTGCAATTGTCTAACCAGCAATTGTCCCATCTCTCCGCTTTGCTGTTTCCCGATTGGCGGCAAGGCTTCAAAAGAAGAATCTTTTTTGGCGGATAAATGTTTCTTTTCCTCCCGGGGCGGTTCGGGAGCGATATCCGCGTTTACGGGATGTCTGTTGGATAATTCTGTCAGTATTTCGGAACTTGTTTTACCGGCATCGCGCATTTCCGCGATATCCATTAAGACATTCAGCGAAGTGGCAAAATAAATTTTGCGATGTCCCCTGACTTCAGATTCAATATACTGTTCATAGCGTATCATCCAATCATTCAAGGTGGTGCGTGCAACACCAAGAATCTTCACAAAATCAGCAATGATATAAGTTTTGCGATTTTTCATGATAAAACCTCCATTGTTTTTGTTTAACGATTGACAATTTTTATTATTCGTTCCAGATCTATTTTTATTTGCTGCTTGAGTTCTGAAGGTGAAAGGAAACAGCGCTCCTCACGTAAATACTCTAACAATTCAATTTCCACAGTTTGACCGTAAATATCGCCCGAAAAGTCAATAAAATGAGCCTCGAGACGAATTTTATTTTTGTCCGGGCGATTATAAGTGGGCGAAGTGCCGATATTAACCGCCGCGATACGTGTTTTGCCACTGACGAAGGCCTTTCCCGCGTAAACACCGCAGGGAGGTAATACCCCGTGTTGAATATTAAAATTAGCAGTCGGATAATTCAGGTCCCGGGCTGCGTCCTGATGTCCTGCTTCGACGATGCCCGTCAAGCTGTAATGACGGCCGAGCATTTCCGCGGCGTCGGCAAGTTGTCCGCTTGCGATAAGCCGCCTGATACTCGTGCTGCTGACAACGGTACCCCTGCTGATAAATTCTTTGACCGCGGCAAAATCAAAATTGTCTTCCTGCGCCATCTTTTCGAGCAGATCGATTTTTCCGGTGCCTTTTGCTCCGAAACGCCAATTATTCCCCACGCATAAGCCGCAAATCTTTATATTTGAAGAATGCAGGCATTTTTTGATAAATTCATCCGGGCTTTGTTCGGCAAAACTCTGGGAAAAAGACAGAGTAACCACGGCCTGCATGCCGTAGCGATGAAGTAAACGAATTCTTTTTGCTGGAGAAATCAGCAGCGGCGGAGGGCTTTTCGGGGTCAATATAGCGCGCGGATGCGGATAAAAAGTCATAGCTATCGGAGTCGAGTTATTTTTTTCCGCCATCTCCACCAGTTGTTTCAGCAGAAGCTGGTGGCCGCGATGGACACCATCAAAAACCCCGATAGCGACACTGACCCGGCTGATGCCGTTTTCCACCAGTTCCCCCAGGGAGCTTACGTTTAATTCTTTTATTTTTTTATCTTTTGCCATATATCCACTATATACTTTGCACGAGTGAAAACTCAATATTTACATTGAACCTGAACAAGTCATAAAACAAGTTAAAAAATCTGCCACTGGCGGTACAACTATGCTTTTGTTATAAAAAGTATTGTTTATAACTTTGCAATGCGCGCTAGTTAAAAGTATATTTATGTCAGGGAATTTCAACCTTTATTCATCCGTCATGTGGTTTTTTTTGACGAAAAGAGTCGTTTTGCCGTTTATAACGGCGGTTTTTGACGGACAAACAAATATTTTATGTGAGATTATGGAAAGTGAAAAAAATATTATATCCGGGAAGCTTCGATCCCTTGACTAACGGGCATTTGGATTTGATCGAGCGCGCGAGTAAACTTTTTGACGAAGTTATCGTCGGGGTTGCTGTAAACCGCAGCAAGGATTATTTTTTGAGCCACTCTGAAAAAGTAACGGTTATTCAAGAATGCTGCGCGCATTTGCCCAATGTCAGGGTGCGTCCTTTTATCGGTTTGATAATAAATGCCTTAAACGATTGCGGGGCACAAGCTATATTGCGCGGTTTGCGGGCTTTTTCCGACTTTGAATACGAACTGCAAATGGCTTTGATGAACCGCAGCATGGATGAAAAATGCGAAACTATTTTTATGATGCCGACTCCGAAAAATTCTTTTGTCAGTTCCAGTATTGTCAAGGAAACGGCTTCGCTGGGAGCGGACTTTTCTCAATACGTCCCGGAGCCGGTTTTTAAGCTCATTACCCGGAAACTTAAGAAGGATACCGGGGCAGGATGATAAGTTTTTCAATAGATTTGCTGAAAAAGCAGGATATATATATTGAAGGAGAAGAGCCGTCGTCTTTTCTGGAAGTGGAAGATTCAGAAATGATATCCTTCAAAGGCAGGGTTCGCTATAAATTATATGCCGCAATGATTTCCAGCGGAGTTCTGGTAAGAGGCAGCGCCGGCGCCGGTTACAAAGGCTTGTGCGGACGGTGTTTGAAAAGCTTCAGCGACGAATTTGGAAAATCTGATATCTGCTTGTTTTATGAAGAACTTTACGGAGCGGAACTGGACGTGACGGAAGACCTTCGCGCTGCGTTGCTTGTGGAAATTCCAATCAATTGTCTCTGCCGGGCCGATTGCCCCGGTTTGTGCCGTAAGTGCGGAACTGATTTGAATAAAAGTAAATGTAATTGCCACGCAGCGGGCGATGGTGACAATCTCTGGTCCGCGTTGAGTAAACTTGAGTTTTAATGATTTTTTTAATCGGAGCGAGAAGAATATGAAAAAACATGTATTTCTGTTATTCGCAGTTTTCATCACAGCAGCATTTTTTGAGGCGGCAGCTAAGGACGATGAAAACTCACTCAAGATTGATATTGAAAAAACTTTAAAAACGGACGATAAAAAAACACCTGAGTTTAATCCTGAAGATACTTTTAAAACGGACGATAAAAAATCGCTTGAGTTTAATATTGACGATACTTTTAAACGAACGAAAAATGAGTCCCGGAATCCTGAGAAAGAAATTAAAGAATTTCTAAAAAAAGATAAAGAAAAAGCCAAAGCACTATACGCTCAAGCCAAAGCTGTAACGCAGCTTTTGAAAGAGGCCAAAAAATTTAAAGACATCAGAACAGCTAAACTTTGCGGAAAAATTGCAAGTGGTTTGAAAATCCTGGCACAGTTTCACGAAGGCAAAGAGATTTCAAATAGAAAATTATACAAAGCTTACAATGATTGTAAATCTTTTGCGAAAGACATCAAACAAATCAAGATGCGCGTGGCGGCGGCAAAGCGTAATACCCCGCAGGCAATAAAAATCAGGAAATTCCAAAGGTCAGCCAGAAGCTACTTTCGCAAAGCTGAAAAAGCAGGCAGAAAAGGCCGCAAAGCTGAAGCTGAATATTACAAGACATGTGCCCTGATTAAGCAGAAAGCGGCAGCAAGTTATGCTGAAAACCCGGGAATTGAAGCAGCTTCTAAAAAGCAACTCAGGGAAGCCAGAACCAAATACAAGCAGGAATCCACAAAAGAATCCGCTGTACTTTTCCGGAAACGTGCTGCGGAACAGCGAAAGCAGGATAATATTGCGAAAGCACAATATTACGAAAAAGTCGCGAATTTGAAAGACAAATTAGCTGAAGCCTACGCCGAAAATAATTTGAAATTGGCAAAGACTATCCAAAAAGAATACAGAAAATTACAAGCTGACGCCTTGTAAAATTTAAAACAGTAGTCAGGATTGGCTTTCGCTTTGCACAGCCTCATCAATTATTTCATTATTTCTATGACTTTGCCGTCTTGCATCCGGCTTTGGCTGGCCGCTTCCAGGAAGGCAATGACTTCCAGACTTTCTTCAATTGGAATATCTGAAACTCCTGTCTGGAAGAATGGAACAATTTTTTTCAACATCAACGCGTAATATGGAACTTCAGGAGAAACGAGCGCGAATTCAGTTGCTCCTTCCCTTGTAATCATACAACCAAAGTCATTAGCTCCGACGCGATTCCCGCGGAGCGTTCCGATACGTCCGTCAGCCCAGGTGCCGACAATAATATCGATTGAGTCAGTACTGGTGGTTTGAACTTGTTTGCAGCCCGTACCCATGAATGAGTACAGGGTCTCGGCGGAATGAATTCCGTACCAGAAATAATCACGGTAATCGTCAAGTAAAGACATCGGCCCAAACGTTTCACAGGCTTTTACTTCTGAACCATCACGCAGAACGTCAATGCCTTCGGCATAACGGATTGCGGAAGCGGTCATGACTGGAATATTCTTTTCTTCCGCCAGTTCGACGATGGCTTTGGCATCTTTAAAACAACAAGCAAAAGGTTTGTCAATGAAAACGGGTTTGCCATATTCAGCGAGGATTCTGAATTGTTCAAGGTGTTGGCGTCCGTCTACGCTTTCGAGTAGAAACGCATCCATTCCTTCAGCAGTTGCATCAATTGAATCACAAATTTTAACGCCAAGGGATTTTAACTCCTCAGTGAAACCTTCAACACGATTAATGCTGCTGGAAAACAAATTACTGCCGCCCGGAAACGCTTTAACTACTTTCGCGCCGGGGACGTAAAATTCATTGTCCGCATCGTTTAAAAGTTTTACGAATGCCGGACAGTGTGAGGTGTCCAGGCCGATCATTCCAATTTTCAGACAATTCATTTTTTTACCTTTTTTAATTTGCGCCTGTCTTTTTTAGGCTGTACTGGAGTTAAATATAAAATCAGACAGACAAAAAATCAACAAAAAAACAAATAAAAAACCGGTTTTTATTTTAATACATTTTTTTTGAGCATAAATGAACTAATATATAAGTTTTCAATTTGCTTTTTGACCTAATCATTGTTATTTTTAAAGTGGGCAGTAATTCAGTAAAAAGAAACTGATAACTGATAACGAATTATTATATTTTAAACAAGGAGATACCAGCATGTTCAAAACCAAAAAGTTTATTGTTTTTTTCGTTGCCGCATTAATGGGAATTGCGTTTTGTCAGGCTGCGGAAAAGAGCAAGGACAGCAAGGACAACGGAACTTGCGGCTGCAGTAAAATGGCTTGGATCGGGCTTGGATTCTTTTCCCCTGTACAGTACCCTTGCGAAGAATCTAAAATTAATGGTTTCCGTTTTTCAGCCTTATATACCTATAATAAAGCGGTAAATGGTTTTGACTGTGGTCTTTTATGTGATTCAGGTTCAGGCGGCACTAACGGTATTCAAACGGCCATCTCAAACAGAACAAGCGGCATCATGAATGGATTCAGTCTGGCTTTTGTTAATATTGCCGAAACCGAAATGCACGGAATACAACTAGCAGCCTGTCGGACTTTTCTTGGTTTTTATTTAAATTAAAGTAGCTTTAG
>CAZEXM010000106.1:0-10130 GCA_964515915.1 uncultured Victivallaceae bacterium | reverse complement strand
ATGTTTGATCGTTCGTTTTTCGCTCAAATTTGAACTGCAAAACTTGAGTAATTTATGGTTTACGATAACTACCGGCAGTTGATTTACAAGTAGACTATTGCAGGAATGTTCAGAGAATAAGTGACAAAACGCAATTACGGGTGTAGATTGCAGAATGCATATGACTAAAAATAAAAAAATCTTATTACATGTATGTTGTGCTCCGTGCGCGACCATTTGCGTGGAACGCTTACTGGCGAAGAAGCGCGATGTAACCTTGTATTTTTCCAATTCCAACATTGACAGCAAAATGGAATTTGAAAAACGCTTAAGTTACGTGGAAAAGTTAGCTGGTATTTTTGCTGTGAACCTGGAAATAGACCCTTACCGGCACAATGACTGGCTGGAACAGGTGCGCGGCCTGGAAAATGAAGCGGAAAAAGGCTTGCGCTGTGTGAAATGTTTTGGCTGGAGCCTGCGGCGGACGGCACAGCGGGCGGCGGACTCAGGCATTGAAAACTTCGCGACGACCTTAACCGTCAGTCCGCACAAAATTTCACGCCTTATTTTCGCGGCCGGCAATCAGTATTCCGGCTTTGAAGCCCGGGATTTCAAAAAACAGGACGGCTTCCGCAAAAGTCGGGAATTAAGCGACAAATTTGATCTCTACCGCCAAAACTACTGCGCTTGTGAGTTTTCGCTGCGCTAACGCGGCATTTCATTCCCCCTTTTTTTTAGTTCCACTTGAAAAAAATATTACATTGTATTACATTATAGAATTAAACCATGACATAAAGAGAAAATGACTGATGGCAAAATCATCACATTCCGAAGTGATTACCTTTAAAGTTGATAATGCTTTGAAAGAGGCCATGGAAGGGGTTAATAATCGTTCGGAGTTTATTCGCGCGGCTATATTGTCTGCTTTGGACAGTGCCTGTCCCTTGTGTAAAGGTACGGGTATTTTGACCCCGCAGCAGCGTGAACACTGGCTGGAATTCAGTAAAAATCATGCCATGGAAAAATGTAATGGATGTCACTCCTGGGTTTTGTCCTGCGGAAAAAACGGTCATTTCCATAATAAAAAATGCAAGGAATAATTATGTTTATAAAAAGATTATCAATTCTTCTCGTCGCGGTATTGTTTTTGTCCGGCTGTAAAGATGATTCGAAAATTAACGAAAAAGCAAAAAAAAAGCGGAAAATGCTTATTTATACCAGTGTTCAGCCTATCGCGTTTATTGCGGCAAAGATAGCCGGCCGCTACGCGAAAGTCAAAGCCCTGGTTCCACCCGGTAAAAGCCCGCATTCCTTCAGCTTGATTGCCAGCGACTTGAGCCGAATGTCAAAAGCTGAATTCTTTTTTTCAGTCCGGCTTCCTTTTGAAGAATTAAAGCTCAAAAAGGCATTCGAAAATTCCGCGGTAAAATGGGTGGATATCACTAAGGGAATCCGTTTTCTGCCTCTTGACGAAAATGAAGATCATTCCAACTGTGAACATGGGCACGTTGAACATGAACATGAACATGCTGTGGAATTAATGGATCCGCATATTTGGTTAACCCCGGGAAATGATATGATTTTAGCGCGCAATATCTGTGATACTTTGAGTAGAGCCATGCCGCAGCATGCCCAATACTTCGAATTTAATTTTAAAAGTTTCACTCGTTGTCTCGTTGTTTTGGACAACAAACTCGAAAAAATGCTTAAACCGTTTAAAGGTAAAATTTTTCTGGTTTACCATCCGGCCTTCGGCTATTTTGCGAAGCGTTACGGACTCAAGCAGGAAACAATTGAGTTAGGCGGCAAAAGCCCGACCGCAAAACATTTACAGACAGTAATCGCGCTGGCTCTCAAGAAGGAAGTCCGCATTATTTTTGTCCAGCCGGAATTTAACCGCAAAGCCGCCAACCTCATAGCTAAAACTATCCGGGGAACAGTTATTAAACTTGATCCGCTGGCTTATAACCTTATTGACAATTACATAACATTTGCCGCTAAAATTCAGACAGCTATGAAACGTGAAAGAATTAAGAACAAAGCCAATGAAAAAAAATAATATTATCGAAATAAAAGACCTGGATTTTTCTTACGAAAGTAATATGCCGGTGCTTGAGAATGTTAATTTGACTTTCGGCGAGCTTGAGTCCGCATGTATTGTCGGGCCGAACGGCGGCGGCAAAAGTACTTTGTTATATTTGCTTCTGGGTTTGCTTAAACCGGGCCGGGGAAGCATTACTGTTTTTGGAAAAGCACCGATTGAGGCGCGCAGTCACATTGGCTACATGCCGCAGTATATACAACTGGACCATGAGTTTCCGATTTGTGTTTCCGAGGTCGTTTTAATGGGACGTCTGCACAGCGGTTTCTGGGGGCGTTATTCTAATGAAGACCGCGAAGTCGCTATGGCGGCAATGACAGAAATGTCCATCGAGCATCTGGCTAAACGTCAGTTCGCCGATCTTTCGGGCGGACAGCGGCAGCGTGTCCTGATCGCACGGGCCTTGACTTGTGATCCTGAACTTTTACTGTTGGACGAGCCGACCGCGAATATTGACCCCGGAATGCAGGAACAATTTTACGAAATTCTCTATAAATTGAATAAACGAATGTCTATTTTGACCGTATCGCATGATTTAGGTTTTGTTTCAGACAGGATAGACAGTGTAATTTGCGTTAACCGGGAGGTGCAGGTACATCCAACCAATCGGCTTGACGGCAATATGATTACTGATATGTATGGTTATGATGTCAATTTAATCCGTCACGACCACCGCTGCGGCCGCGAAGGGCACGAACACGGGGGACATGGGCATGTTTGAATTATGGAATGAAATATTTAACAGCGGCCTGCCGTTTTTGCGTTATGCGTTTATCGTCGGCCTGCTTTCCAGTGTCGCGTTCGGGATTATTGGAACATTTGTAGTAACGCGCCGGATCACTTCAATTGCCGGCGCGATAGCTCATTGTGTGCTTGGCGGCATCGGCGCGGCGATGTTTTTCAGGATTGAATACGGTTTATCCTGGTGTCATCCGGTACTTGGCGCGATTGTCGCGGCGATTTTAGCGGCTTTGATTATAGGTTTTGTCAGCATTTACGCCAAACAGCGTGAAGATACGATTATCGGCGCGATCTGGGCGATTGGCATGGCGGCGGGTTTGCTCTTTATCGCCAAAACCCCCGGCGAGGCGGACTTGCATAGTTACCTGTTCGGCAATATTCTGTTAATATCGCGGAATGATATTTATATAACGTTAATTCTGGACATGGTAATTATCCTGCCGGCGATTTTGTTGTTTAATAATATTTTAGGAGTATGTTTTGATGCGCATTTTTCCGAGCTGCGCGGGGTGCGGGTAAAATTTATTTACTTTACGCTTTTGATAATGACCGCGTTAACGATTGTTTTGATGGTCAATATTGTTGGAATTATCATGGTGATAGCAATGTTGACGCTGCCGGCGGCGGTGGCCGGGCAATTCACCAGACGCCTGTGGTCGATGATGGTATTGTCAGTACTCCTGAGCGCGGCTTTTACCAGTACCGGTTTGATGTTGAGCTACAACATTGCGATGCCCGGCGGGCCCACTATCGTAGTTATTGCCGGAGTTTGTTATTTAGGGGCGCTGGTTTACAAAAAAGTACAATCTTTACGAGTCAGATAACAGTAAATATTTAGAGGAGCGACTGGAATATGGCATTGACTTTGTCAGAAATGATTATCGCGTCCGCGGCCTTACTTTTCGTAGCGACACTTTCCGCGGTCGGGTTCAAACGCCTGAAAATACCTTATACTATCGGTTTGGTGTTTGTCGGCATTGTGTTTTACTATATCTGCGGCCAGGTCCCGCAGTTACAGCAATTCCGGAATCTGCATCTGAATCACGACCTCATAATGTACGCCCTTCTGCCGAGTCTGATATTTTCCGCGTCCATCAATATCAATTCAAAATTGTTGTTCAAAAACTTCAATCCGACTTTTCTCCTGGCCGGCCCCGGCCTGGTTGTTTCGACATTTGTCGTCAGTTTCATAATGTACTTTTTCACGCCTCTGGACTGGGCCGGTTCCTTATTGTTCGGCGCGCTCATTTCGGCGACCGACCCGGTGGCCGTGATTTCCTTGTTTGAACTCGTCGGAGCCCCGAAACGACTGCGTATCCTGGTGGATGGTGAAAGTCTTTTCAATGACGCGACCGCGATAGTCATGTACAGCCTGGTTATGAAAATGCTGATTGCCGGGACCGCTTTTTCAATGCTCAGCCTGGGCGTCGCGGCTTATGATTTCGTGTTTATATTTTTCGGCGGCTTACTGGTTGGCGCCGTGACCGGTTACATCATGGTTCAGATTATTCTTTTCGCCGGGGACGACCCCAAAGTGGAAACCGCTTTATCCGCAATTGTCGCGTACAGCGCGTTTATTTTCGCGGACCGGGTTTTACAGGTCTCCGGGGTGATGGCCTGCCTGGGGGCGGGGATTGTTATCAGCCACTATGGTTCCAGCCGTTTCAGCCCGGAGACGAAAAATTATGTCAAGCGTTTTTGGGAATTTGTTTCTTTTATCGCCAACAGTTATATTTTTCTGCTGCTGGGCTTTACCGAAGATTTTTACCTCTTCAGCTCACAAATATTTAATTCATCGATTCTGGTGTGTATCATCTGGGGAATTATCGCTATCCAGGTATCGCGCGCAATAATTGTTTTCGGTATTTGTCCGCTCATCGGACGGCGTGACAGGAATAAAAAAATCGACTGGAAATATCAGATACTGATATTCTGGGGCGGCTTGCGCGGAGCGGTGCCGCTGGCTTTGGTGTTCAGCCTGCCGGAAAATCTTCCGCATCGCCTGTTGATTGTCCAGATAACCCTCGGGGTGGTAATCTTTACGCTTTTTGTCCAGGGCGGGACGATCAGCAAACTGCTTCGCAAGTTTAAGCTTGACCGGGCAACTTTATTCGAACGTTTTTCAGCGGCTCATGCTTTACTGCTGGCTCGTGAGCGCGGCATGAAAAAACTTAAGGAACTTGCCGCCGCCTGGCATTTTCCGCATAATGTAGTTGAACAGTTGGGGGAAAAATATCAGCAGAAAATCGCGGAGCAGAAAATCGAACTTAATAATATAGTAAAAAACAAAGCCGTGGAAAAACATGCGCTCCGGCGTTCTATCTGGACGCAGGTCATACGGGCGGAGCGCCATTCACTGCGCGAGCTTTTTGATTCGGGATTTATTCATGAACAACTTTTTCGGGAATTGGATTTTTGTCTGGACCAACAACTGGAAATCATCGTCAACAGTAATGAATTGCCGCCCACTTTGGCGCATGAGTTATTCAAAAAACACCCGCTGGTAAAACTGCTTGACAAACTCAAACATTGGAGTTTAGGCAAAAAATATCAGGCATACGTTCTAAATGAAGAATATTTAAGCTGTTGCGCTCTTGCTATCGGGGTTCTCGGGGCGCGCGAAAGGCTTGCGGAACTTGGAAAGGACGATTTTTTCAAGGAGTATCCTGAAGGCCTTGCGGCTTGCGGCGAGTTTTATAATGTGAGTTTAAATGCGATACTGAAACGTCTGGATAAGCTGGAAAGAAATCACCTCGGTCTGCTGACGACAATAAGTTCGACCACTCTGCAGCAAATGGTATATTCCAACGAACTGACAGCTATTGACGAATTATTGGAAAATATGGAAATCTCGGAGCGGATTCACAGTAACCTGGCCGCGTTTTTCCGTCAGCGAATAACTGAAAACAGCAAGCGTGTATACCAGAAAATCATAGAAGACGGCACAACATAAAAAACTGGACTCAATGTTTTTTTCTTTTTTATTTTTGCGCGAATTGAGTATTCTTTTTGACGTCCTCAATAATCTTAACCACAGCTACGCCTTCCTCAATAGAAACGGGGAATTTCGCGCCTTCCCGGATCGATTTGTACATAGCCGGCCAGATGTGAAAAGTGTCGGTCGGTATTGATGGATTTACTTTGATTTCTTCCTCAATCCAACGAATCGCTTCCAGGTCTGCGTAGCCGTTTGTGAAACCGCCGTCCAACGGTGGATTGCCGGGAAAAGCTTCTATTTTTTGGAAAACCTGTTCGGGGTCCGCGTATTTCAGTTTGATGTCGTCACCATTACAGGTCAAAGCGCCGCGCGTACCGAAAAGAGTATATTCGTCCTGCGCTATGGCCGTTCCACCGCTGATTTCCAAATCCACAATCATTCCACTTTCACCTCTGAAAACGATTTTGAGATGGTCTTCGGCATTACCGGCCGCGGCGATTTTTTTGAGATCACTCCAGACATCTTTGACTTTATAATTCAGGAACTGCAAGGCATGGTCAATGATGTGCGGTCCCCAGTTATTGAGTTGTCCGCCGCCGCATTCGATGATGGTCTGCCAATCACTGCGGCGTTGGAAACCATGACGACAAAGTTTGATTTCGTAGATATTACCGAGAATCCCGGTGGCGATAATTTCCCGGATGTGGTTGAACGGAGCTTCAAAACGACGGTTTTGACGCAAATAAAGTTTGCCCGGGTATTTTTTGTCCAGTTCAAGAAGCTTGAGACCATCAGCATAAGTTATGGCAATGGGCTTTTCCAGGAAAACATACTTTCCCGCGTTTAAAGCTCTTTCGCAATGCGCGACGTGATCAGGTGAACGCGTCGCGATTGAAATTAGTTCCACATCAGGGTCATTGAGCAAAGCTTCTTCGCTGTCGTAAACTTTGGCGCCGCTTTTTTCGACAAAAATCTTGCGATGCTCAGCGTCTATATCCATACCGGCGACGATTTCGTACATTTCAGGAAATTTCTGCAATTCCGGAGTCTGCATGTTTATTCCGGCTCTGCCTAAACCCCAAATACCTACTTTAATTTTATCTGACATTTTGTTATCCTGTTATGTTTTTAGTAAACTCAATACTGGTTTTTAAATCAATAAGCGGATCGCGTTCGTGCTTATCATGTTCAATGTGAATCCAGCCGTCCCAGCCGACTTTCAACAGAGCTTCAAGCACGGGAGCGTTGCTGAAACCGTTATTACCCGCGCCCAGCTCACAAAATTGATATTCTTTGCTGCCGTCTTCCCTGGTCCCGCCGGTGAGGAATACATCTTTCAGGTGCATGACTGAAATACGTTTGTGATATTTTTTGACGATTTCGACGGGATCGCCGCCGGCCATCGAAAGATGCCCGGTGTCAAAAACTATTCCCGCATCCGGGACAGCTTTGAGGAAATCCTCGAGTTCCTGCTGGTTTTCAACCCGCTGATGCATATGATTGTGAATGGAAGCGCGAATACCCCAGCGTGCACAGCTTTTTGCTAAAGCCTGAGAGCGTCGGCAAAATAAATCGAAATCAATCTCGCGATCACTTTGTCCCGGAGTCATCCAGACATATTCTTTGCCGAAAGCAACAGTCCATTGAATATTAGTTTGAACGTCAGGGCCGCGGCAAGTGCTGAAGTCCATACCAAGTTTGCGGTATAAAGCCGCTTTGTGCATCGCGTCAGCTTCGCTTACGGCTTCAAGACGCTCGGTTCCGTTAAAACCTATGGCCTTCAAGTCCAGTAAACGTTTTTCTATATCATACGAGCCGCCATACCAGACATTCATGCCGTAATCAGCTACACCGAATTTCATTTTTTAGCATCCTTATTTTGTTTTCCGGTTGAAGTGTATTCACTTTATGATTATAATATACATGCATACTTGAACAATAACATAGACAAAATAATTAAAAATATGGATATTTTGATTATGGATTTTTTTAAAGGAGTACAATTTATCTGCTGCGGCAGTTCGCAACATAACATAAAACCATTGGGGCGAGTCTTTGAAGACTATTATGGAATCCAGTATTGTCATGAAAATGATTTCAGGGTAAAAATGGGCAATGATTATGAGCGCACGGTTTTTGGTTCGTGGGTATTAATTACACGTCCGGGGCCCGAATTCAAATACGGTCCGCCGCCGGGAAAAAGTATGCGTCATTCATTTGTCTGTTTCAAAGGAGCGCGTGTTGAGCGTTATATAAAATCGGGTTTACTGCCGGTCAGAGACGATGAACCAATGATTCAGATAACGCGTCCTGAACATTTTCATACTACTTTGCTGCGCCTGATAGATTTGCTGACGCCCTTGGAATCGCGCAATTATTGTCGTGCGGTACATCTTTTGGAGGATTTACTGCTTCAGCTCCACGAGCAGCCGGCGGTTCAAAGCGCGATTCCTGATTATCTGCGTATTCCCCTGGACGATTTGACAGTTCAATTAAAGGCACATCCTGAGTTATCGTGGGATTTTGAGCATGAAGCGGCGGCTTGCGGGGTTTCGTATCCGCATTTTCGCCGTGTATTTAACACACGTTACAATTTGCCGCCGGGAAAATATCTCGCTCTGCAGCGCCTGAAAAAAGCAACTGCGCTACTCAGCGGCGGCGATGAGCAAATCGCCAGCGTGGCGGAACAATGCGGCTTTGACGATCAATTCTATTTTTCGCGCCTGTTTAAAAAATATTATCATTTTTCACCGTTGCGCTATCGCCGTGAATTCAGGGGGATGCTTTGAAAATTAGAATTCAGTAGTCAGTAGTCAGTAGTCAGAATAAAAAAATAAAAAAGACGGATTAAATATTCATTTAATACTGTATTAAAATTTGAAATAGTGCGTCTATGGTGGTTATATAAATAGATAATACGGGCTCTTGGGTATATCCCCCTTTTCTGAACTGATAGCTGATTACTGATATACTGATAACTATTTAACAAGGTTAAATACTATGGCATTACTGGAAGTTGAAAATTTAAAGGTCTGGTATCCGGTCAAAACGGGTTGGTTTAAAGCGCATCAACATGTCCGTGCGGTTGATGGCGTCAGTTTCAAAATTGAAGCCGGGGAGACTGCGGGTTTAGTTGGCGAAAGCGGTTGCGGCAAAAGTACGCTCGGCCGGGCTCTGGTCAAACTCGAAGAACCCTGCGCCGGTTCATTTACAATTGGCGGTATTGACCTGAGCAGCCTCAAAGGAAAAGATTTACGCAAGGCGCGGAAAAAGTTTCAAATGATTTTCCAGGACCCTTACGGTTCGTTAAACCCGCGGATGTCGATTTTTTCCGCGATTGACGAAGTTTTACAACTGCATACTGAGCTCGACAAAAACGAGCGGGTTACACGGGTCGCGGAACTGCTTGACATGGTGGGTTTGGAAGCGGATATAATGTATCGTTATCCGCATCAGTTCAGCGGCGGACAGCGGCAGAGGATTGGTATTGCCCGGGCTTTGGCGGTAGAGCCGGACATAATCATCGCGGACGAACCGGTTTCGGCATTAGACGTGAGTGTACAGGCGCAAATAATCAATCTTTTAGTCAAAATCCAGGAAAAAACCGGAACCGCGTTTTTATTTATCGCGCATGACTTAGCGGTAGTGGAGCACATCAGCAAAAACATCCTGGTAATGTATTTAGGCCGAATAGTAGAGTCCGGTATCGCCAAAGAAGTTTGTACGTCTCCGGTTCATCCCTATACGCAGGCCTTATTGTCGGCGATTCCGACGATTGAGCAGGACGGCAAACGCAGGCGGATAATTTTAGAAGGCGATGTGCCTTCACCGATAAATCCGCCGTCCGGTTGTTCTTTTCATCCCCGTTGTCCACTGGCAACAGAAATATGTTCACGGAAAACCCCGGAATTAGAGGGCGTTTTGAGTAACGGGCACCGTTCCGCCTGTTTTCACAATGAAGAGAGTTTAGAAAAGTATAATAAATGCAGCAGCATTCCATGAGATTGGGGGAGAAGGAAAAACTTTTTGAAGAAAGTTTTTCCTTCTCCCCCAAACCCCCACTTCCTTTTCAAAAACTTTTGGGATCCCAAGTTCAATCAGGCAACAAGTTGCCGGTTTGAACTTGGGAGTTTAGGTGAAATAGATGAACAGTCATTTATTCACTAATGACACGACTTTGCTTGCAATGAGCGTGAGCAAAGCGAAAGGCAATTAATACGAATTTGGGACGGGATAACAGGATAAACATGATTGGGTAAAAAAAGCGTGCTCACTGAATATCAGTGGGTTAAAAAATAAAAAAACATTAATTAGGGAGAGCTAATTTCAAAACTATTAGCTTCCTTTTGTTAAAAAATTTATTTTTCACGC
>CAZEXM010000105.1:0-10312 GCA_964515915.1 uncultured Victivallaceae bacterium | reverse complement strand
CGCTTGAATATCTTCACAACCGAGACGGTTGTGCTACATTAATTTGTGAAAAAAAATACGAAGTTTTAAATTTTACAGTCGCCTCTATAACACCAGTGATTACCCGTGGATGAAGACCGGGAAAATCATTGATGTCAACAAAGACAACATCGAAGAGCTGTTGAAAGAAAATACCTAATTATTTTGTGTCCCGCAAAGGCGCAAAAGATTTTTAATTTGTATCCGGGCCAAGATTAAACATGTAAAGACGATTTTCGCTACTGTCTCCTTCCCATTCAAAACATAATCTTATTTCTTTTGTTTGATCTTTAATTTTCTTTAAGTCAATAGCACATTTTTCCATGACACCGCTTTTGCTTAGGCTGAATTCAGCATTTAGAGGTTCAAAATATTTGTCCATTACTTTGACTTTTAACGGAAAATATTTGCTGGCATTGACATTCAGATAAATTGCTTCATCAGATTTTTCCAGGAGAATTGCTTTGGTAACAATATAACTTTTTCCAGTCTCTACTGACGCAAAATAAGCAAATCCGTCGCGGCGAATTGTCGCCAATCCTATATCGCAGTTGGCTTCCCAGGTGTTACCCTGATTATCTCCACCGGAAAACCAGAACCAGGTTTCATTATTTGTTTGATAGAAGGAATTACCTTGTATAACATTATGAAACCATGAGTTTTCATCGGCGGATAATATTGGAGTTTTGGGAAATGGTTCATACCAATTCAAACCGTCATGGGAATAAATCAAACCTAGAGTAAAACGTACATTCTGGGAAAAACCGCCCGGCCAGAATTGTCCCAGCATTCCCAGATGTATTCGTCCCCGATTCCATGCTGTAAATCCAAGATGAGTCTGGAAACCCAGATTCTGATTCTTCCTTAGAAACTCTATTTCCGGTGGATAATGAAACAACGGATACGGGTATAACTTCCATATTTTCAGGTCATGAGAGTAAAACCCGAATGCGCTGCGCCCGCATTTTTCTCCATTCGGCAGGTGGAAATGCGGCGAAATCCCTTGTCCTATGACCCAATAGCAACCGTTAATTTTTTTGGGTCCGGTACAGGTTTCAAAGTGCTCATGGGTAATCGCCGGGATATGCTTGATTTCCCAATCAATCCCATTGTCGCTGGTAATCAAACTGAATGTAGTCTGCCCACCTTCTTTTTTTCGTCCATTGGCATAGGAAAGTGCCATCGCGTATTTCCCAAGTTCCGGCAGGTAATCCACACCCCCCAGCAAGCCTCCTGAAAACAGAGCATTTTTAGATTTTTCTATTTTGGAAATATTTCTTTTCAGATTTGGTTTTTGCCAACTAACGCCGTCATTGCTGTATGCCACACACATGAAGTGCTTGAGAGTGCGGTAATCCTTAAATGTACTGGTTTTATCCAAGTGCATACCGGTGTACCACATTGTAAATTTTTCGCCGTCATGAATAACGCTCGGATTAATTGCGCGGTGGTTGTCCGGACTCATGCCGCCGCCGCGTTTTAATACCGGACGGTTTTCATGGGATTTCAATTCATTCAAACGCAGTTCCACGTTCCGGACTTCCGCCCACAGTTCCTTCTCAAAGGCAAAATAAGAGCGCAATTGTGATTCAGTGTTTTTCATATTTTCTAGTAGCCTAATAATATCTATTGACAATTGCGGTATCAAAAAATCCGTACTCTTTGACCAGAGTATATCTGTCGGTTGGTCTGACACTGCCATCCGCATATAGAGTGTTGGCCATTTTATTATGGACAAGATAGACTTTACGGTTAGCCCAACAAGTTTTTGTAAGACCGGAAACCATAACTTTGCTGTTCGACTCAATAGAATCAAACATAATCGGGAATTCTGACGCACCTTTTTGGGGAGTGTAATATGAATAAGTTGTATATAATGGTTGCAGTCTAATAAAGGCGCTACCGAGATTATAAATCAAAGCATAAGTCTCGTTGGAATCGTAGTAGGATTGCGGCATAGTTGATGGACAAACCACACAACATGGATTCCCTTGTTTCGGCGCCGCTAAATAGCCTAAAATAGTTAATTTTAAAGACCAAGGAGTAGCTCCATCGAGCACCGGAACCAGCCAGCCTTCATAGTCACTGGCATAAAAATTTAGCATAGTACCGTTTTGTTTCAGATTATTAACGCAGTTTATAGCTTTTGCCTTTTCACGGGCTTTGTTAAGAGCCGGCAACAACATTGACGCGAGGATTGCGATGATTCCGATCACGACCAGCAATTCTATAAGGGTGAATTGCCCAGTTAATCTACTTAAGTTCAAAAATGAGCGCTTCATAACTTCCTCCTTTTATTGGGATTGTAAGTTTGGGCTGGACTTTTAAAGACTTTTTGTTTAAAGCATATTTTATTGATTTCAGCGCTTTCAAAAATTTAACAGGTATTTGGGCGGGAAGTTGATTTTCATTGAGCAGAATCAACAGATAACGGTTTTGATGTTTACACAGGTATATGTTGTCAAGGCTTGGCGATTCAATCAGGCTCTCTACTTTTTCAGTACTGAGTGCTCCCGCCAGGAAAAAATCTTCATATTCCGCTACTAAGGTGCTGGCTTGAGCAACCTGATGCAGTTTCCGGGCATCATATGCGTCTTCCCACCAGCAAAGAACACCGCCGCCGCAATCAAGGATTCTACGCAATAGAATCGCGGGGGGAGAAATAACCTTATTGACGGGAATTGACAGCACTCCACCCAGCAACGGCTTTCCCTTCAACGCTTTCCGGGTGGCTTTAATCGCGTTCAACGGCCGCCCGTAACCGGCTGATGCTTGATCAACCCAGCGGCCGGTCTTGCGGTAATCAAAAGTATAGTGTGAAATGGTATAATCACTTTGATAAGCGCTGTAAGAGGAAAAGGCCTTCCCGCATTCATGACTCGCTTCGTAGCCCAGACGCATTTGTTCGGCCACCCTAGTACATTGATAATCAATCCATTGCTTCAAGTATTTTTTACCAATAAGTTCGATGCTTACCGGTTCCGGGATATTCATTTTTTTGCGGAATCGTTTCAGGGAATAAGGACAGAAGCAGGCATTAACCCGATATATTTTTTTAGGATCTTTCGCATATGCCGGGTACTCATAATCTTCAAACAACATTGACTGATAGGGTAGTTTTTTATAATATGCTTTGACCGCGTCTTTAAACGCGTCTACCGCATCCGGCGTATCCAGCAGTGCATCCCAACAAATACTTTGAGGGTGTTTTGCACCGTTTTGCCCTACGTAGCGCTGTGGAAAATGTTTCAGCACATCTCTAATATAAATCAAATTGTCAACATCAGCATATCCGGTATAACGATAAAACCAATAAGTTGCGACCCCGGTCTTTCCCTGAATATCTTGAAAACCATCATACATCATCTGGTTAAACCCGGCATCATGGAGAGTTTTAGCGACTTCCAATATGAGCTTATCATCTGCCATAAACCTATATAACTGAACCATTCCACCCACGTCAAATTTAATTTTGCGGGGAGCTTTCCCGGCAAGTTGCGGCAGCATTTTCAGAAACAGAACATTGTTTGTTTCCTGAATATAGCCATTGTCCGCCTCAATCCTGAAAAATATTTTTTTGGCATCTTTTGAAATCCATTTTTTTGTCTCCGCACCAGCTTTAAGGGCTATAGTGCATCGGTCATAACGCCCGTATCTGGGGTTTTTATCGGTCAGGAGAGCTTTCCCCTGACGCTCAATACGGTAACGCCGGTATTTTTCAGGGCGTCCTGATTCAGTACGGACAAAGACACCTAAATCACGCCAGGAGTAAATGTTGCGATTTTTCCAGATAGATTGAGGAAACCTGCTGATTTTTCCGACACGTCCGCAAGCTCCGACCAGAGTAATCCCTTCAGGCACTTCAATAAAATATTTCAAATTATCAACTTTCATCGCCGGAACGGACGGTGGGCATGATTGCACATTAACTTGAAAGCCATAAGTTCCATTAACGCTCATATATAAAGTATTGTCAATAAATTGCGGAAAGGTTTTGCTGGCTCCGGCGAGAATGACTTTTTGCAGACAAATGCCTCCTGATTTGTTTTGAGCCATTATTTTCGGGGAATATTCCACCCATTTTCGAGTGTTGGAGTCCAAACTTAACCCCAGCGGTTCATTTGAAAGCTTGTATTTCCAGCCTGAATCAAGAGCAAAAATTTGTGTGCCGATTTTAAATTTTCCCTTACAATTGGCTCCAGCCGGAATAAACAACATCAAGGTATTAAGGCCGGGATTTAAGCTTTTTTTGAATTTTGCATTCAAAGGATATTTCTTCCCGTTCAAATAAATATCAATGCTTCCGTAAACTTTACCTGAAAAAGCAATCTCAGGTACTTTACCGTAACTGTTGCTGTCAGGACGTCGAAGCGGTTTAGTCTGATAAAGAACTTTTCCTTTTTTGTCGGCAATAGTAAACTGCACCCAGTTTTTCGTGGGATTTATGATTTTAAAACTACTTTTTAAATTTGTATAGGATGCTTTTTTAAGTCGATAATACTTTTCTTTTTTCTCAGTAGTTCCATCTTCAAATATGACTGTAGTTGAAAATGTGACTATTTGCGGTTCAACAGTATAAATTTTGATATTTCCATGATTCTCTCCTGGACGCAATACCGGTATTTCATCCGGCGCGATCCCCATCCGCTTATCAGTGAAAACATACCAACCGAATCCCTTTGGATTAAGAAGACTGCCGCGCATATTTGACCATGCGGAATTTTCACTGAGACGTTTTTCAAAACGGTCAACACAAAGGCGCCCAAACTTACTAAAGCCGGGATGAACTCCCAATTCCGAAAACGGAATTTTAAGTTCAAATGACCAGAAACCGTCATTTATTTTCGCTTTTGCCTGAATTTTTGGCGTCCATGGGAGCATTCCCGCGACAGCTCCGCCTGACTTGTATTTGATTATCAAAGGATGGACTGCCGCATTGGCATTGATGGCGATAAAAAAGACTTTCAGCGGATTGCCGGGCATGGAAAACCTCAATTCAATAGAGTCATCATCCCATACCGGGCCTTTATATTTTTTAACTTTGGATTTAAAGGTGTGCCGTTGGTTACTTGCCGGGTCCAGGGCCCATGCCTGCATCTTACAGCCGAAATATAGATTATTGTCATCATATCCGATCCTGCAAAAAGTTTGTTCTTTAGCCGGAGCAGTACCGTCAACTTTCAGAAAATTGGTGATTTGAACAGCGTTATTCCATTCTTTTTTTTCTACATTACCATCAATTACTGGAGCATTTATTCTTGAAATTGTGATAAATGGTTCTTTCATCTTACTTCCGGCATTAGTATAACTTGCCCCAAACATTATTGTTCCTCCAAGTGTCAATGCAAGTGCAATCTTTCCAGACGGTTTGCAAAAACGCGATTTCGCATAAAAAATCATTATTAGTATTTTCCCTTGCTAAAGTTTTTCTATCATTATTTATTCGATAATATTTTTTCAACCTGCGGTAATTGTTTTAAAAAGTACTTTTTAGCCGCAGGATTTACGAGTTTCTGGAACTCGAAAAGACATAATTTTATTTTGCGGGTTTTTACAGGATAATCGATTTTAGTGTTGACAGAATACGTTCCCACATTAAGAACTACTTTGTCAATAGCTTCCTTTTCAAAGACAAGCGCACAGGGACCACGACCGTTTCTAAATTTGGAGGCATCATATTTCTCATCTTCATAAAAAAGCCAGAATTCATTGGGTTTCGGTTTAAAAGTATAAGCTTTCTTGACATCTTGAGGAAACTTCTGGTCAACGCATTTCACTAAACGTTTTCCGTCCCGGCGTATAATGCTCGGGAAACAACACAAACCAACCCTGATACTTTTTATTTTACATTTGGGATCGATTTCGGCAGTTACATATAGCCCGTCCTGTTGAGGAATCATGAAAAAATCAACTTTAACCTTGATTTCAGGCAGTTCCCAGAAAAAACTGACTCCGCCTTTATTATCTTCGAGAATTGGTTCTATGCTTTTTGCCTGGTAACTTCCCAGGGAAATGCCGTTAACCACAATATCTATAAAACTGTTATAGTACCACCCGGCACCTTTGGGGGATTGAAGTCCTATGCCTGAAAGAAGATCAACAGCGCCTCGGTAAACACTGGGATTATTGTTTTTGTGGCTGGAATCCTGACAGCGACGGTAATTCAGTTGATATGTTTTTACTCCTGAATTAATCTTATAGATATATTTCAGAATTTTATGTTTTGAGTGATAACGATTGCCAACTTTCACTGTCGTTTCCTTAACGCTTTTTTCCACTGAAACTTCACAATTGGCTTCTATGGCTATCCAACATGATAATATGACGAACAATAATCGCATCGCTATGCTCCTTTTTGAGTTTGATACTTTCAGATTACCTATATAATATATTGTTTCTATATTCATTATAGGTGATTGCTTGTGCTTTGTCAATAGCAGAACCAATTCTTTTGTCGTTTTTTATATGCTTTAAGTTTGGAATATATGCTTCGTTCGGTGTATTATAACAAATACAGATGATTATTGAACACTCAGACAAAGGAACAGTTCATGAAAATAGACTTAAATGTTTTGTGTAAAAAAACAGCAGGAAAGCCGTTATATCAACAATTAAAGGAATTGTTTTGGGGGGCTATTTTATCCGGCGTTTATAAGCCGGGGGAAAAACTGGAAAGTGAGCGGGAAATCATTGAACAGGGCGGCTTAAGTTATCCGACAGTTTCCAAGGCTTTAAGGGAACTGGCAGCCAAAGGCTGGCTTGTCCGGAAAGTCGGGGTGGGCTCTTTCGTAAGCGACAAGGTGAAACAGAAAAATCATTCCATAAAACGTGTAGCTGTTTTCTATTATAATACCGGCACGGCATATTTTCGGCGTCTGTTCAGCGGTTTATCACAGGAAAGCAAAAAATACGGGATCGAAACAATTCCGATTGCCGCCGGACTCTCAAGCAAAGAGGAAATGGAAGCGATTAACCGGGATTTCAAAAATGGTCTTTTTGATGCCTTACTTGGCTTTCCTTTCAGTTCCATGGAATTGAATATGTACCTGTCGCAACTGATCAATCAGGGGGTGCCGGTAATTCTGCTTGGAACTTTTTTTGCTCAAATACCGTGTGACGCTATTACTTTTAACAATGAGAATAGTGGTTATGAAGCGGCAAAATACCTGATTGGTCTTGGTCATCGTCGCTTGGGATACATCGGCATCAAAGCGCATTTCCCTTTCAGTACTGCTCAAATCTCAGTCGTGAATGGTATAGACTGCGCTGTACAGGAATTTTCACACGAAAAAATTGAAACATTTGAATATGAACTGCCGTTCGTGTTTGATGAAAGTGATTTGTCATTATGGGACAAATTATTTGAAATAATTCCAGGCGGCTATAAGCAACCGTTTGCTCTTATTTGCGCCTCCGATGCTCTTGCGCGGTTGGCGATAAAGGTGTTGGCTCAAAAAAAAATGAGAGTGCCGCGGGACGTTTCGGTTATCGGGGCGGGAAATTTGCCTGAATGCTGCATTAATCAGAAACCTCATCTGACAAGCATTGAATGGCCTCTGGAACGATTAGGCCAGGAAGCTATTCGTCTATTGGTTTCCCAACAGCATTTTACTCCACAGAGTACAACGAAAATAGTTTTAGACACCAAATTGATTATTCGGGATTCTACCGGACCGGCAAGCTAAATGCTGTCTTTTTTTTCATCCCAAAAAATTTATTTTTATTATAAGTCTTTTCCGGTGATGGCCTTGTAGGCTTCCAAATATTTTTCAGTTGTTTTTTCGACAACATTTTTGGGCAGTTCCGGGCCTGGAGCTACTTTGCCCCAATCAAGAGTTTCAAGATAATCCCGGACATATTGTTTGTCAAGACTTACCGGACTGCAACCGACTTCGTATTGGTCAGCAGGCCAGAAACGACTTGAATCAGGTGTTAACACTTCGTCAATCAAAATTATTTTGCCCGCGTAAATCCCGAATTCGAATTTTGTGTCCGCCAGAATAATGCCTTTAGTCTGAGCAAAATCATGAGCTTTAGTATATATTTTCAAGGAAAGTTCCTTGATCTCCTCAGCCATGTCCCGGCCGAGAATCTCAATGACTTTCGCAAATGAAATGGCTTCGTCATGCAAACCCTGTTCAGCTTTGGTCGAAGGCGAGAATAAGGTTTCGTCAAGCTTTTCCGCCTGCTGATAACCGGCCCGCAATTTTATACCGGAAACTTCACCGGTTTTCTGATAGTCTTTCCAGCCGCAGCCGATGATGTAACCGCGAACAATACATTCCACAGTCAAAGGTTGAGCTTTCTTGACAATCATTGAACGGCCCTGCAGCGCGTCAGCGTATTTGACCAGTTCAGGGCGCGTCGTAACGTCCGCTGAAATGAGATGGTTAGGCATGAAATCCATCATTTCAAACCAGAATAATGAAAGTTTGGTGAGTACTTCCCCTTTGCAGGGAATGCCGTTCGGCATAACAACGTCAAAAGCGCTCAAACGGTCACTGGCAACAAACAGCAGACTGTCGCCTAAATCATAAATATCACGAACTTTGCCACGATTAAGTAATTTAATCCCTTCCAGCTCACACTGAATTAAGGCTCCATTGTCGTCATATTTCATTGCAAGTCTCCATTTTTACGTTTAGCGTAATTTATTTACAAGCGGCTCGCTATGCGTTAATAGCAGAAATTTTGATTTTTGTGAGGCTTTGGCGATGTCCGATTTTACGGCGATAGCCTTTGCGTTTTTTCATTTTGAAAGCAATCAGTTTAGGCCCGCGAAACTGATCCAGTATTTCAGCTTCCACCTTGGCGCCTTCAAGCAGCGGAGTGCCGACTTTTAAGCTTTCGCCTTCTTCGCCGACTGCGAGAACTTCCGAAAAAGTCAATTTGCCGCCGGCTTCACCTTCAAGTTTCTCAAGGTCAAGGATATCATCTTTTTTTACTTTATACTGTTTCCCGCCGGTTTTGATAATTGCGTACATTTTATAATACTCCTGAATTTTATACCGCAAGCGGTAGATTTCTTTAATTTATTTTATTAATATCTAAGTTCAATGCAAATGTTAAGTTTTCACCCGTGCAAAATTTACATGAACGTCAATATTAATTTTGAGTCTACATGAGTTTTACAAACAGCGAAATGTACAATAGACCTTTTCCGCCCGGATGCAAATTTTATGAATGAAAATATCAGTTTTTTTTCGCTATCCATCTTCCGGTTCTCGATTTGTACAAACGGTATTCCTCGCCGTAAAGACGCTCAAGATAAGGCTCTGCCAGGCGGGCTGTATACAAACAGATAACAATAGCGGCCGCTCCGGTAAGCAGAAAAGCAAGCCCTGAGCGGCCGGCAAGCGCTATACCGGAAAGATAAAAAAGACAGCCGATAAACTGCGGATTCCTGCTCCAGCGATATATCCCCGTAGTTATGAGCTTTGAAATATCCTGTCCGCAACTTCTGCGCATGGAGCGAAACTTAATCATCCCGCTTGCCAGTACAACAATACCAAGCGCAATCAAAAGCAAACCACCGCTTAAGGCGAATATCCTGTTAACCGGTATCAGCCACAAGCCATACAGCGACGACAGGATTACCGCCAGGTGATAGAACCCCCACATAACAAACCAGAGCTTCAGAAGTTTATTCGTGAAAACCCCGTTTCTCACATAGGTCTTTTTTACTTCTGAAAAGACATATATGCCTGATATTATCCAAATACCTATGGAAATACCCAAACCTGCATACAAGCACATTATCACCTTCCTTCTATGTTTACGACGCGTCGGACGGATTTTTGTTTTTTTTTATAAAAATACGAGCATATAAAGCAAGTATATACTGATTGATATTTGCCAGTTTGCCCTTGATGGAAATTACAAACAAGCCGGCAGCTATCGCGACAACTAAAGAACCCAGCACATCAAGCGGATAGTGAATACCACAAAATACTCTTGCCAGGCCGCCCGCAATTCCAATAATTGTAAAAGCAAAGCCTATTTTTCTTGTTTCTTTCAGAAATAATAAAGTAACTGAAACAGACAGCATAAATGTAGTGTGGTCCGAAGGAAACGAAGTTTCAGGAACGTGGTTCAGCAACATTGTGCCGAGGCCGTTCATAAACGGCCTCGGGTGAAAATAAAACAAGGTGATTATCAGGTTCAGCGACACTCCGATAATACCGGAATAACTTGCGTATAATGCATTGTTCCTGCCATCATTTTTGTTGCTAAGCCATAAATAAATTACTTAAGTTTTGCAGTTCGTTTTTCTGCTTGATATTATGATGCAATT
>CAZEXM010000104.1:0-10371 GCA_964515915.1 uncultured Victivallaceae bacterium | reverse complement strand
TTCAAAATTGCATCATAATATCAAGCAGAAAAACGAACTGCAAAACTTAAGTAATCAATGTCCCGGCCATCCATCCGGAGCTGAAAACCAACTCGGAGAAGGATTCGGACATTAACATTAAACCGCGTCTGATTCTATTCATTCTTTTCCTTTAAAATTGAATATTTCCGGCAGGCGCTCGTTGATCTCAATATCTTCGAGTTTCTCTTTTTCGCGAATAAGTTCCACAGTTCCATTTTTACTTATCATTACGACCGCGGGGCGGCAGTGAATGAACTGCATGGACTGGGTGGCGTTGTAAGCGCCGATTGGTGATATAATCAGCTTTGTCCCGCGTTCAAGCCGCGGCAGAAGCATACTTTCCTCGATTACGTCAATATTCATACATAAGGGCCCGTTCAAGGTCGCCGGCTCTAAAATACCCTCAATATAGCGATCAATTTCTACTTTGTAATTATACCAGGTGGAAGTATAAAGGAGGTTGACTCCGGCATCCATTGTATAGGCTCGCTGCCCGGTAATCATGTTTTTTGCCGCAGTTTCGATATAAGGCGGAAGTTATCTGGTCCGCGTATGCCTCGACATCCGGTACCGCGATTTCGGGCGGCTGATAGACGCCCTTTAAATGGCTTTTTGACGCGAAGCCTCCACCCAGGTCAAGATATTCAAGTTTAAAACCGCTGGTTTCTTTCATCTTATTGGAAAAAGCGATCAATTTATCGACTGCCCGGGAATAGGCGCTCGCGTCAAGTATAAAAGTTCCGATATGACAGTGCAGTCCCGTGAGTTTTAATTTTCCTCCCGCTTTGATCCGTTCAACCGCGTCCGCCGCCTGTCCGGACTCGAGATTAAAGCCGAAACGCGACCATTGAGGATAAATTCCGGCGTCAAGGTTTATCCGTATCGCAACGGTGATTTCGCGTTTCAGTTTATGCGCGATTTTTTCAAGATCAGCTATTTCGTCAAAAGAATCCAGATGGATCTTCGCCCCGTCCGCGACCGCTTTTTCGAGAGCCGGGACTGGTTTGTACGGGCCGTTGAAAATAATATCTTCGCCCCTG
Organism: uncultured Victivallaceae bacterium; assembly: GCA_964515915.1. Lineage (GTDB taxonomy): Bacteria > Verrucomicrobiota > Lentisphaeria > Victivallales > Victivallaceae > JAHOYW01. Next base: position 9,310 of record CAZEXM010000104.1, on the reverse strand, counting down.
ACGCCAAGTTTGCGCGCTTTATCGTACTCGAATTCACTGACAACCTCGGCGATTGAGCCGAGTTTATGAAAAAGTGAACATATTGATTTCAGGTAATTGGTTTTATAACTCCAGGCAAAATGGACTTTCGGGTAACGCTCAGCAAAGGCGGTATGGTTCCGTTTGTATATTTCCCGCAATCGTTTTTCCGAGAACACATACAAAGGCGAACCGTATCCGGCGCTAAGTTTCTCAATGGGAACGCCGTCAATGTTATCCCTGACCAGCAGGCTTGACGATTTGCTCGCGGCTCCGTGTTTAGCTGAAAGTTGAGTTTGAACTTTTACAATAACTGGACTCTTGTATTTTTTTTAGCTGTTGACGGCATGATTTTCTCCTCCGGTTACCAGGTTGCTGAATTGCGTAATATCACATATAATCTCATCGGTATAACGAACGAACATTTTACCGGGGGGATATGAAGTTTTCCGCGGGATTTTATGCTTTAATATCGTTTTAACAAGTCGCTCAGGGAGATTTATTCCGACTCCGGCCGCGAAATATACCCAGGCCGGAAAGCGCGGATTTATTTCAATTAATTGGATTTTATCGCCGTCCACCAGACATTCCACTTCAAAAGGCCCCCGCCATTTAGTCTTTTTTATGAATTTATTCGCGACCTCCAGCAAGCCGTCATGATATATTGTCACCCCGGACCATATTTTCCCTAAATCAGTAGTAGTCTGCTTTTTTACCGCGACCATTCCTAAATTGCCGCCCTTTCCGTCCCCGACCCCCACAATATTTAATTCTTCGCCTTTTACTATTTCCTGCAGCAGGACAGGCAAACCCCATTCCCGGGCGATTGACGCGAAATATTTTGCGGCATCCGCGAGGGTGCTTACCCGGTATGCCTGGTAATATTGTCCCTTTATCATAAGTTCCGGATACTTTGCGAAAAACTCAGGCAGTTCACCGGCGGAATATATTTTCCAGATCCTGGGATAAATTACGCCTATTGACTTCGCAAAGCCCGCGAGCCGATCCTTATTGCGTAATTCAAATTGTTTTTCGTCCGGCAGAAAAGTCTGAATTCCGGCTTTTTTCAATTTTTCAGCGTATTTAATATACAGCGGCAGTTCCGCGTCAAGACATGGAATTACAATATCGAGCCCGGATTCTTTTTTAATATGCTTTAAACGTTTATAAATTCCGTCCCAGCCAGCCGTCGGGTAGGGAAGGATGTAGGACTTATCCAGATAATGCTGCAAATAATGGCCCGGGTCATTGACGTCATAGCTCAAGCCGATGAGCTCACAGTCAAAATCCGCTTCTCGAAGGCTTTTGGCAACGGGAATCCCCGGGCCCGGGTTGTTGGTCGCGTTGATTCCGCTTATTCCGATTTTCAGTGTTTTCATGCATCAACCTCAAACAGGCCGTAAATCACCAGTTGATTACGGAATTCCAGGATATCCGTGTAAGCGTCTTCATAGCTCACATTGAAATGTTTTGTGAGTTCTTCTGATATTTCAGCCAAAGGCGCAGCTTCGCGTAAAGACCGGATAATCAAAGCACCGGTTTCATTAATAGTGAATGTTTCGCCGGTGAAAGGGTCAAAAGTGAAACCGGACTCATTAATAACTAAAGATTTTATCTTATTCATAGTAAAACTCCATAGTATACCATATTGATATACCACGGAAAGTGTGGAAATTCAATAGAAATAATGAAAAAACGACGCGAAAATCCGAAAGGGGATACGGACGAACACGGGCGGACACGGAGTGATTAAATAAAACAAAAAATATTGCAATATTATTTTTTTGGTATATCTTTTATTTTTTAAGGATATCAGGTGTAAAAATGAGTGGTTCAAAAGAAAGTTTCAGATACGAACAAATCGCGCGGACTTTGCAGCGCAATATTAAACGCGGTTTGTTTCCGTCCGGCAAACTGCCGCCGGAACGCTTTTTGGCGGAGTACTTTGACGTTAACCGTTTGACTCTGCGCAAAGCGATGAAGCTCCTGGAGGCCGATAAATGGATATTCCGCATGGGGCGGCGCGGGACTTTCATCGTTAAAGGCGATCAGTTCGGCGGAATAACAAAACGCCGGGTGTTCGCTTACCTGCTGGCGGGCGGGGATGAATTCTCTCCGGTTTACGCAAACAGTTTCGCTGAATTATCGCGAAAGCTGGCCGCGGTTGGCGGCAGTCTGCTGTTTTACGCCGCTGAAAGCCTTGAGGAACTGGGGTCTTTGGAGGAAGCAACGCTGGGACACGGGGTTGACGGCATTTTTGTTTCCGGCGGAATGAACGTCGAAATAATTAAAAAATTATGTTCCTGGAACGCTCCCGTCGTTGTGCTCGGGCATCTGCTGTACCGCGATCCGCTGGAAAATGAACTGGACCGGGTAATTGTGGACAGTCTGGATTATTCATACCGCTGTACCGGAATGCTGATCGGGCGGGGGGCGAAAAAGATAGCCCTGGTGAACGGGCCGTCATACCAGGTTTTTTCAGATTCGGCCCAGGGCTATATGAAAGCTTTGAATGAGGCGGGGATAAACTTTGCTGAAGACATGGTGATTAGTTGCGGGGAGGATAGTGCCCCGGCTGCTGAAGCTGAATTCGCGGCATGGCTCGGCGGACACGAAATTGACGCGGTTTTTGTCGCCGGCGAAGCCCTGCAGATCGGGGTTCGACAGGCATTATGGAATTTACGACGCAGCGATATTATCCTGGCCTCCCTGAGCTATGGAGCATTGAAATCTTCGCCGGATTGTTTGTTATTGACGATTTCCGCAAAGGAGATAGCCGCTGCTGCAGCCGGTTTGCTGGGGAAAAGACTGGCAAATATGAAAAAAGCCGCTGAAACTATAAAAATCCCGGCGCGAGAGCAGTCGCGGGTGTAGCCGGATACTGCTTTTTATTTGCTAAAGTCGTTTGTCAGGATTATATTAAGGTTTTGCAGAGAACCCACTGGTGATGTCGACAATATATTATGCGGAATATTGAAGAAAATATTAGAATTCATGATAAGTTTCAATTTGAGATAAAATTTGTGTACCCTTTTGACCGGAACACAGCGGTTACGGAATATACGGTTGAACATTTTTTGTTTATCCCGAATAACCTGGGAATCAACGCGCGGAATTATACGAAAAAACAATTCTACAGTGACAGCCAGAAATACATTCGTTTGAAAACACCTGTATTCAGTTTGCATTCCATGGCCGGCGGCGCGGATAATCCCCTGGATAAATTACGCGACAAAATGAAAGCCCTGGCCGATAATTCCGGTGAACGGACAGTTAACCATAATTACAAATATCAATTGAAGATGTTTTGCGCGATATTTAAGAGCGCGATTCGCGACGAGGAATTATTCATCGAAAACCGGCTCGAGCCCCGGGAGCAGAGAGACGCGGCGACTAAGGTTGTAAACGATATTCAGGCGACTATTGATAATTTTCGCGCGCTTAGAGTACTTATTCAAGTTCCGCGTGTTACCTATAAACAAATGGCGTTGTTTAATTTCGCGGACGAATATATGAGTATTTTGATCGAAAAACGTGTATTCAAGCTTTTGAATTTTCTGAAAAAAAGCAAAAGTCCCAAATATTCTAAAATCAGTCCGGTTTTACTGGCCCTGGCGCTTGCCGAGCGGGATTACCGCGACAGACAAAATTATCCGTCCATTGCCCGGGAAGGCAAATCAAATGAAACAATAGTCTACCGCAGCCGTATTTTGAAGAAAATAATGGGCAATATCCTGTTTTTGAGCACGAATATCAAGACAGAAGGACGTTTGCGTGAACAAGTCAGTTTAGGCTTTGCCGCCGGCCTGGCGATGGCGTTTGCCACCTCGTTTATTTTTCTGTCGCGGCGGCTGCTTAAGGATTTTACGCTTTCATTGTTTGCGCTGGTGATTATTATTTATGTTTTTAAAGACCGCATCAAAGAAATAACTAAAAATATCCTGATAAAAATATTGCGCAAATATATTTATGATTACAAAACCAGTTTAACGACCAGTTTCGATAGTAAGATAGGATTTTGCCGGGAGATTTTCAATTTTATTACGGAAGAAAAATTACCGCAGACAATCAATCGCATCCGCAATAAAGATTATATTGATGAACTCAATAACGGTTATACGGCCGAGGATATTATTTATTACAAAAAAAAAATCCGCATTTATTCGGGGCAATGCAGGCAGTTGCTGACGGATTTTAAAGTTGACGGGGTCATTGATATTCTGCGTTTTAATGTGCGTCATTTTCTGAACAAAATGGATAATCCGCTCAAGACTCTTTTTGTCGCGGACGGGGATGAGGATTTCAAAAAAATCAACGGTAAATGTCTTTACCATGTGAATTTGATTTTAAAGTACGGCGGCGTGAAGTCAGACCCGTTCTACCACAAATTCAGGATAATTTTAAATCGTGACGGCATAAGGCGGATTGAAAAAATACCCTGCGATTTCACGCATACAGCTCCGCTTAACGGCTGACTTGCAGCATTGCCGCGGTCAACCGCCTGAGGTCTTCGCTGGAAATAATATACGGCGGCATGATGTAAATCAGGCGCCCGAAAGGCCTTATCCAGACTCCGGCATCAACAAACTTTTTTTGAATCAGGGCCATATCCACAGCTTTTTTCATTTCGATTACGCCGATGGCGCCGAGGATGCGGACGTCTTTGACTCCGGGATATTCGCGGGCGGGGGCGAGCTCAATTTTCAGCTGCCGCTCAATCTCCGCAACTTTCGTTTTCCAGTCATATTGATCAAGTAAATCCAACGAGGCTTTTGCCACCGCGCAGGCCAGGGGGTTGCCCATAAAAGTCGGCCCGTGCATAAAAACTCCGGGCGCAGAGCTGGAAATAGTATGCGCGACATCGTCGGTCGCGAGCGTTGCCGCGAGCGTCATATAGCCGCCCGTTAAAGCTTTGCCGACACAGATAATGTCCGGCGCAACCCCGGCGTGTCCGCAGGCAAACAGTTTGCCGCTGCGCCCGAACCCGGTTGCGATTTCATCAAAAATCAACAGCACGTTATGTTCATCGCAGAGTTGGCGCAATTCGACCAGGTATTGCGGCGAATAAAAACGCATGCCGCCGGCGCCCTGGACGACCGGCTCAAGGATTACAGCGGCTGTTTCAGCGGCGTGTTTCTGCAGGGCTGAACGCATTTCGGCAATATCCGCGGGATTCCATTCGTCTTCAAAACGGCATTGCGGCGCTTCGACAAAATAATGCCTGGCAAGCAGGCCGGCAAACAATGCGTGCATTCCGTCGAGCGGGTCGCAAAGCGCCATGGTTCCCAAAGTATCGCCGTGATAGCCCGAACGTATTGTCAAGAGCCGGTTTTTATTTTTCAGGCCTCTGGCCTGTTGATACTGCAGAGCCATTTTAACAGCGACTTCCACGCTGATCGAACCGGAGTCCGCGAGGAAAACTTTCTGCAATGCCGCAGGTGTGATTTCAACCAGTCGGCGGCAAAGGCCGACGGCGGGTTCATGGGTGATGCCGCCGAACATGACGTGCGACATTTTGTCTATCTGCTTTTTGGCCGCTTCATTTAAAACCGGGTGGTTATAGCCGTGTACGGCCGCCCACCACGAGGACATGCCGTCGATCAGTTCGCGTCCGCCGGCGAGTTTCAGGCGCACTCCGGAAGCTGATTCCACCGGATAAACCGGCAGGGGATTCAGCATGGACGTGTAGGGATGCCAAATATGTTCTTTATCGAATTTTAACATTTTATCCATCATGCCGATACGTCCTTTAAATCAAAATTTTGAATATCCAATGTTCTGAAAAGACAGGAGTAAATACTATATGACATTGCCTGCACATTACAAGCCGGAGCCCCGATGTGTATTTTTTTTGCAATAATATTTGTAAACTGTTAAATCAACTGTAGGTTAAATCGGAGCGTTGGTGTATTTTTAATGGTCGGCAATAAAAGGAAAAGGTGAAATTATGACTTCAGATCCCAAAACAATCAAAAAAGCTGCGAAGACGGAACCGGAACTTGCTCATCAAACAGCAATTAATATGGAGCTCTGTCCCAAAGGCGTACTTGCTAAACTGCTGTATTGTATCGCTTTTCTTCTGCTCGCGAATATTGTCGCAATAATATTAAGGCTTTGTTTCGGTTATTATTATTGCTATGGATTAGTTCCAATGTTTGATCTTGACTCCGAAATGAATGTTCCTACCTTTTATTCATCGCTTACGCTCGTGTTTGCCAGTGTGCTGCTCGCGACTATTGCATTTTGCCATAAGAAAGCAAAAAGTTCTTATTGGCCGTGGGCCGGGCTGGCGATTATATTTTTATTTTTATCGTTGGACGAATTCTGTTCAATCCATGAGCGTTTCGAGGCGCCGGTTTTGAGATTATTAAAAACCTCTGGATTATTTACATTGGCAAAAATATTCTTTTACGCCTGGGTAATCCCCTACGGAATAGTTTTAATCGCATTTTCAATGGTTTATGCTAAATTTTTAGTGAACCTTCCCCGGAAAACAATGCTCCTGTTTATCGCTTCAGCCGCGATTTATGTTAGCGGAACTATAGGTATGGAAATACTTGGCGGCATACAGGATAGATTATACGGCCAGGCCAACCTTGCCTATATGCTTCTCAGTACCGTTGAGGAAATGCTCGAAATGCTTGGTATCGCGCTTTTTATCTATACATTGTTAGCGTATATAAGAGATCAGTTTAAATCTTTCTCAATGTCCGTCAGGAAACATGATAAATAAATAGTATTTGGAGACGGATTCCGAATCCGTCTCCACTGAAAGTCATGCTTATCTGCCTAGTTTTTTCCAGATTGGTTCGAGATCAATCATTTGATTAGTTTGAGCGGCTTGATCCATGACTATCGCGACGACCGCGCTTTCAAGTCCTTCGTCGCCGCTGCATTCGGGCTCGACGCCTTCAGACATGGTTTTATATAATTCTTTCGTGATAAATGCATCACCGCCGCCATGACCGTCAGCTCCAAAATTAATGATTGTTTCGCCTTCGTCTCCAATGAGTTTATAACGCAAAGTACTGGAGTATAATTCGAGAACCATAGTTCCTTCCGTACAGGAAAAATACATACGGCGTTCAGGAATAGCGTTGGACATTGTTGCCTGGAACATTACACAGATGCCGTTGCGGTACTGCATGATGCCCACTTGGTTGTCCATGAGGTCTTTGTCGGCGGTAAAAGGTGAATCTTCACCATGCGGGTCAGGCCGGGTGCGGAAAGTTTCTTTACCGTGCTGCTTCATGTATCTTTCATTTTCAGGGACGAAATAATCGAGTCCGCCGAAAGAAGCTATTTTAGTCGGCAGGCTGTCGCAGAACCAGTTGATAAGGTCTAAGTCATGGCAGCATTTTTCGAGGATGTGAGGCCCGGCGAGTTCCGTTAAGCGGCGCCAGTTCATCATTATGTAGGCACCGTGTGCAGGATCGATATTTTCGTTAGCGTCAATGCTGAGAACTTTACCTAATTTACCGGAAGAGATAAGTTCTTTTGCTTTGCGGTAAAGTTTAGAATAACGCAGAACAAATCCAGTCGCGAAAGTCAAAGCTGATTTCCGGTGTGCTTCGAAGATTTCCTGACAGTCGTCAATACGGGTGGCCAGAGGTTTTTCAGAAAAAACATTTTTGCCGGCCGCAAAACCAGCGAGGATGTGTTCTTTGTGGTGAGCATTTGGAGAAAATACCATTACCCAGTCAACTCCTGGAGTATTGACAGCTTCCTGATAAGTATCGCAAATAGCTGTATCCGGAGAATTCCAGTATTCAAGAGCATTCCGGCATTGTTTTTTGTCCGGGTCGAAAAGTGATAGAACCTTTACATTACCGCCTGAGTCACGCAGTAAATTATTTGTCACGCCGCAAGCCCTGCCGCCAGCGGCGATAACCGCTACATTGATTGTTTTTTTATTTTTTGACATTTTTTTATTCCGTTATTTGTTTAAAATAAGTGTTGTGTCTATATTATACATGTTGAAAGTATAAAAAAAATGGATAAAAACCGCATAAATGATGACTTTTTAACGGACTATGTGAACAATTATGCTTGAAAGAATAAAACCGGCAATAAAATCCAAGCCTTATGATGTACATACGGCACCCAAAGGTATTCAGCAAATACATAAGGATTATGGTTTATGGGTAATTGGCGGCGGCAACAAGGCGCCGGCAGATTCTTATTATACTTGTTCCAAACGCTATTTTGAATTTTATTCTATTTCGCACATGCACGATGGGGCAGGGCGCTTATGGCTGGAGCCGGGCAAGGAATTTGCGGTAAAAGCCGGGCAATGTGTTATAATTTGTCCTGAAACCTTGAACCGTTACGGTGGCTGTAACGCTCAAGCCTATGTGGAGGATTCTATTCGTTTTGCCGGGCCTGTGGCGAACATGATGCGCAAGGCCGGAATTATTAAAGACGGCGTTTTTGAGTTGGGCAGAGCCCGCAGTCTGCTGCCGATAATAAAACTTGTAAGTGATCCGGCGGTGGATTCGCAGATAAACGCCAATATCGCGCTGCAAAAACTTTTAGTCGATATTTACAATGAAAACAAGCAGCAAAATATAATCCAGACAGATTTTATGATCGATAAACTTATTGCGACCATCAAAGAGCAGATCAATCGTTGGTGGACGGTCAGTGAAATGACGGATGTCTGCAATTTAAGCGATGACCAGTTCAGGTGCTTGTTTTTGAAGCGGACAGGAATGCTGCCAAAAATTTACGTTGACCGGCTGAAAATGCAAAAAGCCGGTGAATTACTGATATCAAATCGTTTTAAGATTACAGAAATAGCGAAGCGCCTCGGGTATGTTGACCAATATCATTTTTCCCGGCGTTTCAAGAAAATAACCGGTTTATCGCCGAGACGCTACCGGCAGGCCTTTACTTTAGGGGCTTAAAATAATAATCGCACCGGGGCGTCGCCGGACGCGGTCAAGCGGCGGAACGCTTGTCGTCCATCTGCAAGGGCTCCTGTCTTTAATAGCCCTGCACTCAAGAGATCTTTATTTGTAACTCTTTAAACTCAAAAATATCTAATTTGACACATCTTTGTCGCAAAAAATAATCTTCAAAAAACGGTACTTTCCGGTACTTTTAAGTCTTAAAACGGTACCAAATGGCACTTCTCTAAAACGTTCTTTTTAGACTATTTTTCATAACTAAATATAATCTCCCATAAGCTGAAAATCAAGCATAAATTGAAAGAAATATGAAGATTTTATATTTCCCCAGTAATCGGTCAGTCGACTTTTGGGTCAAAACCCATATCAAGCTGCGATAGAGT
>CAZEXM010000103.1:0-10504 GCA_964515915.1 uncultured Victivallaceae bacterium | reverse complement strand
GGCAAAAAAAATGCTTTTACCCTCAAAATTATGAAAAAATCCTCAAACTCCCGATGTAACTCAAGCTAACTCAAGCGTTCCGCTTGAGAATATTCACAACCGGGACGGTTATGCTACATTATGAAAATGCCGAACTGGCGTTCGACGCTCCCGGCATTCTTTTGCGCAGTGTAATAAAAAAAACTGATAACTGATAACTGTTCTTAATAAGGAATTTCGAAAGCCTTTAGTTTCCGGTAGAGAGTGCTGCGGCTTATGTTTAGATACCCGGCGGCTTTTGACATGTTGTTCTGCGCGAGAATAACGGCTTTTTCATACAGAGCTTTTTCACTGTTCTGTATTTCACGGCGTTCCTGTCCGAACGGATCGCTTGCGGGAGTGCTTATTTCGCGGTAAAGCAAATCAGTGCGCAGTTTGCCGGGAAGGTCTTTCCAGGCGATGGCGTCCGCACCGGAGTTGAGCATGACGCCGAACTCAACCGCGTTTTTCAGTTCACGTATATTTCCCGGCCACGAATATGATTTAAAATGCTCCATGATTTCATCTTTTATCCCTGGAACTTTTTTGCCCATGATCTCGTTGAAATGACTGACAAAACTTTCTACCAGTACCGGAATATCTTCACGGCAATCACTCAACAGCGGCAGGTTGAGGGAAATCACATTCAAGCGATAGTAAAGATCCTCACGGAATTTTTCAGTTTCAATCAACTCAGGTATATCGCGGTTGCTGGCGGCGATGACGCGAATATTTATCGGACGTTCATGCGAGTCACCGATGCGGGTAATCGTGCGGGATTCGAGTAAACGTAATAATTTAGCTTGTAATTCCGTCGGCATATCGCCTATCTCATCAAGAAAAATAGTGCCCTTGTCGGCTGCTTCGAGTTTACCGATATTTCCGTCCTTTTTGGCGCCGGTGAAAGCGCCGGGCGCATAACCGAACAACTCACTTTCCGCGATTTCCCGGGGGATTGCCGCGCAGTTAATGGCGACAAAGGGGTGTTCTTTGCGCTCGCTGGCATTATGGATGCTGTGCGCGAACATTTCCTTGCCGGTACCGCTGGGGCCGTGTAGAAAAACGTTGACCGAGGTTTCCGCCGCTTTTACGGCTAACTCTTTAGAGTGTTTCAAAAGCGGCGAGTTGCCGAGAATGTCTTCAAAACTAAAACGCGCCTTGGGAACTTCTTTATTTGAGTGTTTTACCGTTTGTTCATTGAAAATTAATAAACTGCCGAGGAATTCGTCCCGGTCGCTGAAAAAAGGGATACGTTCACATATTACCTTTAAACGTTTTTTACTTAATTGAATTTCCAATGCTATATCCTTGCAGGAAATAGCGCTTCTGGCAATTTCCTTTATTGACGGGGTAAAGTTGGCTAAAGCATCGGGGCTTTTTTCATCGCGCTGCTTTTCCGATATTTCCAAAAGTTTTACCGCCGCCGGGTTAATCTGCCGCAGATAAGCGGCGGGAGTAAGCAGAAGCATCGCTTTTTGATCTTCTTTGAACATGCGGGTAATTTGTTTTTTCAGTTGATCGTGGAGATATTTGGAGCGCTGCAAACGGGTTTGCTGGTCAAAAAAGTAAATAAGCAGAACGAGCAGGCTTTTAAGGATTTTCACATTCATTTCGGGCAAAACGCAGTAGAGCGCGATAAAGCCTTTTGGGGTGCCGTCGATATCATATACGGGAGCGGCGACGCCGCCGAGGGAATGAAGTTTTTGCAGATAATGTTCGGCTCCATAGCAAATAATCGCGCCTTTGTGAACCATTGCCAGGCTGATTGCGTTGGTGCCGGCGGAATCTTCGCTCAGGATAGTGCCTTTATGCAGGCCCAGGGAATCCAGTAACTTGGTAATCGTTGGTTCTATACTCAGAACATCAATAATTTCGCCGGAATTGCCGCAAACGATTATACCCAGGCGAGTAGTGTTGTCAACCAGCTTCAACAGTAAATTCAAGAGAGTATTTATTTGACTGAAGAATTCGTCAGGGGGCGCGATTGCCGGCGTGACTTTTTTGATCGGAAACATTTGCGGACTGAGTCCGCCCTGGCGTGAACGTTTCCAGCTTTCGAGAATCGGCGCGCGTACAGCCGGAGTCCGCCCTTCCTGGGTGAAAGTTACCCAGTCATTATAATTAGCAAAGGCCATTTCTTCCATCCTTTTTTACTCATAATATATACCCTGAAGATATTATTGGTAATAAAAAAGTTTTTTTAAATGTCTTTTTTCCTGATATTCTGCCACCATTATCAATGGTTCCTGTTTGAGCCAATTGCAAAAGTCTCCACAACAGATTTTTGATTTTATACGGCATCTTTTGATTTTGAGCTCATTCACATAGCTGCGGTATGCTCAATCGCTCAAAAATTAAAATCTGCTCGCCTGAGACACTAAAAATCATGTTTGTATTGGACTTTCGCAATTAGCTCGTTTGATTAATTTTTATCCCAACCTATAGTAAAAAAGAATAGGATTAACGAAAAATGGATTTTACCCAGTTAAAATTTATGTTGGAAAACAAAAACAGAATATTAGGATTGGGAATAGTTTTAGCGTGCTTGATAAGCGCACTGCATATTTTCTTTTGCTTTGACGTATATGACGACATCGCGGCATGGTACGCGCCAATGACACGAGCTTTCATCGAAGCTAACTGGGATAAGGCTTTCGTCCCCACTGTTCCAGTACTTTCCACCAGCCTGGCTGGAATTCTGGGCTATTCAGGCTTAGGGCCTTTTAGAGCTTTAGTCATAGTTTCCTGCTTGTTTTATATTGCTTCCATTCCGGTTTTGTATTATGTCCTTAAATATTTCCTGAAACGTGAAGATTACGCGGCCTGGGGCTGCCTGTTGTATGTGATCGCGCCGAAAATAATTCGTTTCAGTTGTACGGGACTGCTTAATCCCGCTAAAAATTTCTTCATTATCGCGGCAATTGCTTTGATATTAGCTTCGATCAAACGCTTGAAATGGACAAATTCTTTATTACTGGGAATAGTTCTTGCCGGTTTGGCTCTGGCGCGTGCCGAAACGATAGTATTTTTACCTTTTCTGGTTTTGTGCTATGCGTATTTTATCTTCAGAGACGAAAAAGTTGAACTGAAAAAACGTTTACTTCGGGTTTTCCTGCACTGTTTTGTTATAACGACGATGTTCTTCATCTGCGTTTCTCCGCGTTTATATCAAACTTACAAGCGTATTGGAGTACCGGTTCTGGATATACGTCAGGCCTCCTATATAACTAAAGTATTGCCTTTCACTCAAAGAGCTTATCAGCCCGGACTTTTTATTGCCGCTCAATACAAGACCTGGATACCGGACACTAAGAGCAAGCATGGCTGGGCGATGACTTGGCAGGGTGTGGAATGTTTTACCCGCGGCGCTTATACTCCTTATTTTATTCTGGCTCTGCTGGGAATTTATCTGTGGTGGAAAAAGAAAAAAGACCGGGCGGAAGCTTTCATGCTGTTTTCAATTATCGTAATTAATACGGCGGTACTTATCACGATTTCCAACAGTGTAAGGTATTATACCATTACTTTAATCATGCTTTTGCCCTTCACTTTCATCGGCATAAAGTTTTTGTGGGATTTTCTGCTCTCTTATAAAAAGTTTTTAAAACCCGTGCTCATTACGGGACTGGCCGTAATAGCTGTATTACAGGTGGCCGACGGCGCCAAAAAAGCAATCAGCCACAAATATGACTATGAATACAAATCCGGTTTCCGGATAAAAGCCAGTAAGGATAAATTTCGTACTTCCGGTTCCAGAATAATTGTCGCTTCCAGCCAGCCCCAGTACCCGTTCTGGGCGGACGCTGTCTGGATGAACATTTCCGGAAATAAAATTCAATTCGCAGAACAGTTAGAGCAAATCAAAGAAGCTGATTTCGTTGTACTTGAGAGCAAACAGAAAGACATAATAAAAATTCTCAAGCAGCAGAAAGAATTCAGATTATTGGCTCAGGAACATCCGAAGGTGCTCATTTTCGCAAGTTCTAAAGGAAAACGGAAATGAAAATAAAAGTCGCTATTATTATTCCGTGCTTTAATGAACAGGATAACATAATCAGTGTAATTGATGACGTTTTAAAGAACATGCCCGGAAATGAAAACTGGCTGCCGATTGTGGTGAATGATTGTTCCACGGACGGAACCCTGCCTGAACTGCAAGCTGACGGGCGGGCCGTGATTTTAGACCTGCCGTGTAATTCAGGCGTTGGAGCGGCGGTTCAAACCGGCTTTAAATATGCCTGGGAAAACGATTTTGATTTTGCCCTGAAATTTGACGGGGACGGCCAGCACCGGGCGGATTACATTCCCGCTCTTCTGGAAGTTTTGAAAAACGATCAGGCGGATTTTGCGGTCGGTTCACGTTTCGTTGACAATAACAAACAGGGCTTTAAATCCACTTCCCTGCGCCGAGTTGGAATAAATTTTTTCCGCTTTCTGATAAAATCCCTCTCCGGCTATACTCCCTCCGATCCGACGTCCGGTTTCCGCGCCTATAACCGCCGCGCTTTGAAATTCGCGATCCGTCATTATCCAAGTTTTGACTATCCGGAACCTGAAGAATTAGTATTGATGAAAAAAAACAACTTTCGGATTAAAGATGTTTTTACCGAGATGCGCGAACGACAGGGCGGCGTGTCTTCCATTTCATTATGCCGGGCGGTATATTATATGTTCAAAGTGGGATTTGCTATTTTTATGGTGGCTTTGCGCCCGAAAGAAAAGGATTTCAGCTTATGAGAATACAAATTATTTCTATTATCGGAAGTTTGGTTTTCACTCTTTTTATTCTGGAACTGATCCGGCGCAAAAAGCTGAAAGAAGCCTATGCCCTGATCTGGATAATTATGAGTATCTTTTTCCTGGTTTTAGCCTGCTGGGTGGATGGACTTGGTTTTGTCTCAAAATTGATCGGAATTTATTACGCTCCGGCAACTCTGTTTTTAGTTTTACTGCTCACTGTACTGCTTATTTTGATTCAGTTTTCAATTATTATTTCGAATCAGGCAGATAAAATCAAGAGTCTCAGCCAGGAATCAGCCTTGCTCAAGGAACGGCTCGCAAAATTAGAAAAAAACAGGAAAGATGACTAAAATATCAGTAATTACCGCGGTTTATAACGGCGAAGAATACATCCGCGAAACAGTTGAAAGTGTACTTTCTCAGAAAGGGGATTTTGAGTTGGAGTACATCATTTGTGACGGCCGGTCCACTGACCGGACTTTGGAAATACTTGACGAATACAAAGATTCCTGCAAAATCATTTCCCGCCACGATGGTTCTCCTCAAAACGCGATAAATTATGGTATGGAGTCAGCCACTGGGGACATTGCCTGCTGGTTGAATGCCGATGATATTTTTATGCCGGGCGCTTTAGACATGGTCGTTAAAGCCTTTGAAAAATGCCCCGAACGCCGCTGGCTTTACGGTAAAGCTCATATCATGGATTCAAACGGCAGAAAAATCCGTAAATTTGTAAGCTTTTATAAAAATTTAATCGGTTTTTTTTACAGTTGGAATGTTCTTTTATGCGAAAATTTTATCAATCAGCCGTCAACTTTCTGGAAACTTGATTTCTGGAAGGAAGTAAAGCATCTGGATACGGAATACAAAGCCGCCTGGGATTACGAGTTGTGGCTGAATATGGCACAGAAATCACGCCCCGTTCATCTCAGGAAAAACCTGAGTTCTTTTCGCCGCCATGAAACTTCCATCAGTGAAAATAATTTCGAACAACAATTTACCGAAGAGCTGGTGATTGCCCGCAAACACTGTAACTTTATACATTATCTGATCCACGCTTTCAACCGCTGGAAAATAATAAATATTTACAAAATGCTTTCTTAATCCGCAGTTCCGGTGTTTAAATAGTCCAGCATTTGCCCGCAGAGCACGTTAACTTGCGGAATGTCCGGCAGATAGCTGGCGATTTGCTCGTAAAACTCACGTTTTTTGAATTCGCGCAGAGAATGTTTGAAATTCAAATCGTATATCCACGCCAGTTGTGCAAGCTTAAAGTCGGTAAGCGTTTTAAAATCCGCGATACTGGGATTCTCGCCTTGTTTCAGATGTGCCAGGACTCGAGGCGAAATATTGTCTGATTCTTCGAGATGCAAAATAACCGTTCCATCAAGTTTACCTTTCGCATACTCAGTTAACATGACACGTATAATATCGAGCTTGTCCGCGTCGCGCACGGCTTTGGCAACCAATAGCGTTTCCCCATCGAAATTGCCCGCCAACAGACGTTCATTATGAATTTTCGTGACCGTAAAAACGATATTCCGGTCTCTTTCCGGCAAAGCGGCAAGCATTTTTGTTTTCAGCAGGACTTCGCGCCCGAGAACGCCATGGTTTATGGATTTGCAATCAACGAAAGTGTTGAACCCACGCAGTTGTGCGAAACGGCCTATGTCATGAAACAAGCCCGCTATTTCTATTATTGCCGCCATGCGCCGGGAAAAATTTTCCGCTTCAGCCAATTGGCGGCACTCTCGCCACACTAATAATGAATGCTTTTTTTTGAGTAAAATATTTTTATCAAATTCAGTGTCGCCGTTTAAAAAAGTTTCCGTATAAGTTAAGAATATGTTTTCAAAATCCCTTAAAATACTTCTCGAGTAATTCATTCTTATTTCCTGAATACAAATGCTTTTTAAAATTCGGACATTTTTGTGCTGTTACGTAATTGGGAGGCGCAAAGTGAACGTACTTCCTTTTCCAAGTTCACTTTCAACACTGATGCTTCCGTTATGCAACTGGGCAATGTGTTTGACTATTGCCAGGCCGAGCCCGGTACCGCCGAGTTTCCGGCTGCGCGCTTTGTCAACGCGGTAAAAACGTTCGAAGAGACGCGCTAAATGTTTTGTCGCGATTCCTATGCCGTGATCTTTAACTTTAATCATAACATAATCAGCTTCTTTTACAACAGCGATTTCAATATGCCCGCCCTGTTCGCTGTATTTTATCGCATTGTCAATCAAATTTATAAGCGCCTGTTCCAGTAACTGGCAATCCCCTTTGATTTGATAAATCTTGTTTTTGAGTGAAACTTTGAGTTGAATATCTTTATTATTGGCACGTTCCTGGCATATCTCGCAAGCTGTGTTGATAAGGGAGCTAATTTTCAGATTCGCGAAGTCGCGCTCGTTGGCGCCGGTTTTCAGTTCCAGGCTCGACAAGCTCAGGATATCATGCACCAATGAGTTCAGGCGATCTGAATGTTTAGTGATGATCTTCATGAATCTCGGAGCATTCTCAGGTTCTTTGATGGCGCCTTCCGCAAGAGTTTCGACGGCGCCGCGGATAGCGGTTAAAGGAGTTTTTATCTCATGCGAGACGTCGGCTATAAAGTCGTGGCGGAAATTTTCGAGTTTTTTGACCTGGGTTATATCAGAAAGGACAATAACCACACCGAAAATAGTTCCCTTGCTGGACAGAACCGTACCGCATACGCGGACATGGCGCTCCTGGATAGTATGTAAAGTCAATTCGCGTTTCACCAGTTCTTTATCTTTGATAATTTTTTCGACGACGCTTTGCAAAGCGTCATTGCGTGCCAGAGAATAAAATGACAAGCCGGTCGCATTGCTTGGCAGCTCCAGTATTTGAATCGCGGCGCGGTTGATATCGAGAATATTGCCCGATAAATCCAATGCGATCACCCCTTCGGTCATACTGGCGAAAATAGCATCGCGCTTTTTCTTTTCCACAGAAACCTGTTCCAGGCGTTTTTTGAGTTGTTCGGCCATATTGTTCAGGGACAAAGCCAAATCGTGGATAGCACCTTGGGGAGGGACGGGCAGAGTTGTGTCCAGGTCGCCGGCGGCTATGCGGGCGGCGTTTATGCGCAAATCTTTAATCGGGGTGCTGATGTTGCTGACAATGAAATAACTGAGAATTGAAGCGGCAACGGCGACGAGCAGGCCGAAAACCAGTATATCGCGCCTGGCCCTGGCTAAAATATTGTCTATCTGCGCAATCGACATAGCGGTACGCAGGGCATAAACCTGAGAGTTGGTTTTGACGGGAATCGCGGCGTAAATCATTCTCGTTGAAAGTGTTGAACTGTTGCGTATGGAGCTTGAGCTTATCCCCTTAAACGCGTTAATGATTTCTTTGCGGTCCGCGGTCAAATGCGGAGCCATCGAATTGACCTCGCCCCGGGAATCGCACAAAACTTTTCCTTTATGGTCAATTACCGTAATTCTGGTGTTAATATTTTTGTCGACAAGTTTACAAAACTTGTTTAAAACCTTGAAATCGCCTTTCGTCAATAAATTCTCAATTTTCGCTTTTAACAATTTATTCCGGATAAACAGCTCTTTTTTTATGTGTTTCAGGTATTCTTGTTCAAAAGACTTGGACTGATACCAGATAAATCCCAAAAGCGTCAGGATTAAACCCAAAACCAGTAATGGAAAAAATTGTAAAGAATCATTTTTCATAGTTTTCTTCCCGGCTAGTCGTTTTTAAAGCGATAACCTACGCCGCGCACGGTTTCGATCATATTTTCGGCGCCTTTAAGTTTTTTGCGCAGCCCGACGATTTGAACATCAATGGCGCGCTCGGTAACGGGATAATCATCGCCTTTTACTTCGTTAACTATCTGGTTACGGGTGAATACCCAGCCAGGCCGCTTGGCGAGCATATACAGAATCTCAAATTCAGAAAAAGTCATAGTAATGCTTTTGCCGCTTAAGTTTACTTCGCGTTTACCCCGGTTCATCACCAGGCCGCCGCGTCTAATAATGCCGGAACCATCGTCATTAAAAGTTTGCTTACTGCGTCGGAGGACTGATTTTATTCTGGCGACGAGGACTTTATTGCTGAAAGGCTTGGCTATATAATCATCAGCACCCATTTCCAGACCGATGATAATATCAGTTTCCTCACTTTTCGCGGTGAGCATGATTATCGGTATTGTCGCGGTTTCCTGAGCGCTTCTAAGATGACGGCAGACTGCCAGGCCGTCCATGCCCGGAAGCATTAAGTCCAGCAAAATCACATCAGGAGAGAAACTTTTCAGTGCCGCGAGAGCTTTTTCGCCGCTGTCAACGACCCGCAGATTTTGAAAACCTTCTTTGTTGAGGTTATAGCGGATTAATTCCTGGATATCTTCTTCATCTTCAATTATCAATATTTTTTCTTTAGCCATATATTCATTCCCGATTGATAGTTATTTAGTAAGAATAGCAATTAAAGTTTAAATTAAGATAAAATAATTGTTAGATTTGTGTTAAAATTAAGCCCTTTGGCTTTAAGTTAACCAAACTCTTGCGAAATACAAGTTTCGCAAGCGAGAAGTCAGTTATCAGTTATCAGTTTTTTTAAAGAATGCCGAACTCCAACTTCGCTACTTCGTTAGCTACGAACGACAATGTAGCTCACTTTGCGAAGGCTGAGACTGAGCGCAGCGAAAGTCAACCGTCCCGCTTGAGAATATTCACAACCGGGACGGTTATGCTACATTATAAAAATGCCGAACTGGCGTTTGCGCCTGCTGCGGCCTGCATAAGGCGCGGGGGAAGTTTGAGGGGCGAAGCGCCCCTCAACAAATATTGTTGAAGGCTTGAGTTGTTTTTTGGGGACAATTGAATTATAGTAGTCACAATAGAAGGGAATTTTTTGTAATATTTTTGATTTCCCCTCTGAATATCAATTTAAAATGGAGTTGGAACCATGCGAAAAGTACTGATGTTTTTTGCTTTGTTGTTGATCGGGGCCGGTTTTACAGGCTGCGTCTGGTTGAAGTGTCAACCGGATGTTGACGAAATTGTCGCTAAAGTCAAACGGAAGAACGATCCGCAAAACAAATCTAAAACTGTCAACACCACGGTTTTGCGTTATGACTACGTGAACG
Source organism: uncultured Victivallaceae bacterium (assembly GCA_964515915.1). Lineage (GTDB taxonomy): Bacteria > Verrucomicrobiota > Lentisphaeria > Victivallales > Victivallaceae > JAHOYW01. Next base: position 627 of record CAZEXM010000103.1, on the reverse strand, counting down.
GGCCGGAAAAAGCGAAGATTATGATATTGTTAAAACGCCCCGGTAAATTAAAAATTATAAACAGGATGGGAAGAAAATTCCGGGAATGTGCTTTTGATGGTAAAAAAGCCTGGGAATACAGCAATTCAAGAGGGCTGCGCTATTTGACCGATGCGGAACGTGATGAAGTGCGATTACAGGCCTTTCTGCTTGTGCCGAGTATTAACATCAAAAAAGTATTTAAAGACATTAAACTTGCCGGCAGCGCTAAAATTGACGGACAGGATTGCTGGAAGCTGACCTGCCAGCCGGCGGATGTTTTCAAATCTCAAACGATCACGGTTTTTGTGACAAAAAAATCAAACCTGATTGTAAAAACTATTGAAAAACAGGATGTGGAAAAAACGTTTATCACAGTAGTCACTTTTTTCAAGAATTATAAACTCCTTGAAGGTTTCCTGCTGCCGACGATAATTATTACAAAAATTGATGATGATATTACCATAAGTACACTTGTCAGTATCATGTTGAATCGGAAAATACCGGATTCTGTTTTCGCCGCACCGAAAGTTTTTAAATGAGAAAGGATTAAATTATGGTGCGCCAAGAACCAAACACACTAAGTGTTAAAGACTTGCATTTCTTGCA
>CAZEXM010000102.1:0-10993 GCA_964515915.1 uncultured Victivallaceae bacterium | reverse complement strand
GGGGTTCCGTGTTCATTATTGGATATTCAATTTTTTCCTATTTCGCACGAGTCTTAGTTTGTGTATGTACAATCTTCTTTTCTGCCTGTGAACACGGACATTAAAAAAAGTATCGGATGACGGATTTTTTGCGGAGTTTAGCCAGATATTTATCGTAAGCCGCTTTTCTGCGTTTGGCCTCCATTTGGTCTTTTATTTGCGGGAGCATCTTGCTGAAAGCCGCTTTCGTTGCTTTTTTTCTGTCGTCTATCCTGATAAAATAAGTTCCTTCATCAGTTTCCACCGGGCCGATAATTGTACCGGCTTTTTTGTTTTTTATTTCTTTTGCGAACTCCGGCCTGAGTTCCGGACATTCTATCCAGCCGAGATCACCGCCCCGTAAAGCCCCGGGGCCGCTGGAATAAAGCCGGACCATACCGGCAAAAATCTTTTTGTCCGTTTTTTTGAACGCCTCCTGAAGTTCCTGCTTTATTCGTTTTAAATCTTTACGGCCTGTGGGGAGCAGGAGCAACTGCAATCGAACCTGGGGGGCAGTGGAAAAATCTTTTACGTGTTTCTGATAATAGTCGTAAATTTCGCGGGGTGTGAGATTAACCGCGGTATAAATATAATTGGAAATCATAATTTGCGTGATTATCTTGAGTTTGGCTTTTTTTCGCAATTCTTCCAGGCTGGTTCCCGCTGCTTTGGCTTTTTCCCGCAATTCAGAGCGGTCGGTGCAGCCAAAATTCATCGCGAGTTCGTCAATTAGATTTTCAACATACTGGCGCGGTATTTTAAAAGGTTTTCTGGACGTGTAATCAAGCATAATTAATTTGCGGTCAATGATTTCATCAAGAATTCGTTTGCGCAATTTCTCTATTTGCCGGAAAATATCCTTGCTGGAATAAACCGCATACAAGCGGGCTTCGCTGTAGGAACTTTCATAAATGACGTCCAGCAGGCTGATTGGCTTGCTGTTGACTGAAGCGAGAATGGAATCGACTTGCGGGCCTGTCGGTTTTTGCAGCCGGTAGGGAGTTTGCGGAACTTGAGCGCACAGCTTTGGGATAAAAATACCGCATAAACAGAAAAGAAATATTTTCAGCATTAATCTGCTCCTGAGTTACCGGGTTTTCCGAGCGCCATTTTTGAAAACATCAAGGGAATCCTGAACAGGATAATAATAAAAAGACTGACGAAAAGATTAAAATGCGCCATCAGCAGGGTAAACATTATTGCGGCGCCAAGTGCAGCGGCCAGAAAATGAACAGACAGTAATTTCACCTTGAAATCCGGACACTGCTTGAATATATCAGCGATAATTATGCCGCCGCATAAAAAATTCACATAGGCTGTGCACAGTATTAAACCTGAATAATATTCCCGGAAACACAAGGAGCTTAAGAGAATAACAATAATCGATGTAATCACTGCTGTGCGGCGCAATTTGAATTGGCTGAGGAACAATCCCATGGGGATACCGCTTATGGTGCTCAAAATAACTCCAAAATTATAATAAAATTCTCCCTCGTGCCGCGCGAACAGGGCCATTAAGGCCATCATCAATAACATTAAACACAGGCCGTTTTCAAAAAGCCCTGCTGTCGCCTGCAGGCTTTTACGGCGCAAAATGAAAAAACGCGTCAGGAAATAAAGGCCGGCCCAAGCGAGTATTATTAATATATTCCGGGAATTGAAGTTCAGGGAGGCGAAGGACTTTATTAAAAGATTTTCAATACTGCTTTTGTTGGTATCAAGGATGACGGGAGGAGTCTGATGTGGAATAGAGTAAATAACCGAAAAAGTCCCCGGCGGAAACATTTTTATCTCTCTATCATCCAATTTGTCCAGGCGTTTTTCCAAAACTTTCAAATTTGCAGTCAAAGGAGCATTGCTGAAAGCGTAAACAAGAGACTTTCCGGGAATACTGATTTTGTTCTTAAATACACTTTTCCAAGTGCTTTGCGCGTTGTTTACCATCAATAGACTCGCGGGAACCGCCAGGACTCCGTTTCCCTTTAAATTCAAAGCGCAAAGCTTTACCATAGTGTCAAAATTCAAGTAATACCGGCTTGGGAAGAGCCAGAATATCAAATCAAACTTATTTTTGTTCTTTTTGAGATATTCATTGATGTTCATGTTGAATATGCTCATTTTCGGAGAAGGCGGGGGGGAAAAAGAACGCAGTATTGTCAACGGCATAGTGCTTTTGCCGCCGGTAAGCAGGGTCAGGTGTTCAATGTAGGGCAGGGAGCTCAGTATTGTCGGGACATAGGAAAACGGCGAGCCAATGACGAGGGCGCGTAAATCTTTTTTGTCCGGCTGCAGGCTGAAAGGAAGCACCGTTGTTTTGTATAATTCACTGTCATCCGGGATAATCTGCTGAATCCGGGTATTTTTGAGCAGCATGAAGCGATGTGTACTCTGACGCAGCAAAGTAACCCGGCCATAATGAGTTTGATATGGCCTGACCAGCTGCCAGTCAGGGTAGCGGGTGGCGAAAAAGTTTTGCGTCGAGTATCTTTCCAATTGCAGCAGTGCGAAATTCACCGCCATCAGAATCGTGGCGAAAGTCAAAAACCAGTATCTGATCGAGTATATTCGTTTAACCCTGAAAGCCGCCAGCGCGACGAACAGTATAAGGCCGTTGGCGCTTAAAGTATAAATCCATGGATTTGTCAGGACATTGAATAAAGCTAATGGATATAAAGCGAAGCCGCCAAGCAAATATCCGATTGCGCCGAAGAACGCGGCATATTTTTGTAAATGCGCTGAGACTGAGCGTTTTGACGAGACCAGTATGACCCCGAGAGTTACTCCCGGCGGGAAACAGCCCAAAAGCGCGACAAGTGCCAGATTGGCGAAATTGTCAACCGGATAGCAGGCGGTCAGCAATTTGACTGCGGTCAAGCTTAATAAGGTCGCCGGTGATATACAAAGCAGGGGGAACAAAAAATAAGGTTTATCCGCTTTTTTGAATGGGGACAGTAATATTCCTATGCCCGTCCAGAAGGTCAGAAACAGCAAAAAGAAAATTGCGGAGAAAAACGGATAAGCACTGCTTGCGGTTATTTCGCGGTAAAGCATTATGTGGGAAAAGAAAAGAAAAATTCCCACGAAAGTAAATAAAATAGTTTTAAATTTAAGTATCTGCATTATATCCGTTTGTTTGAAGCGCGGGTAAGCGCAAGTTTTATCGCCGCGTACAGGCTGCCGGTGTCCGCGATTCCCTGCCAGGCTATTTCAAAAGCTGTTCCGTGGTCCACGCTGGTTCGAATAAGCGGCAGGCCGAGTGTGGAATTCACGCCACGGTTAAAAGCAAGCATTTTGAACGGGATATGTCCCTGGTCGTGATACATCGACAGGATTCCGTCGTAACGCGAACGGGTATCCTCAATAAAAAGCGTATCCGGCGGAAACGGGCCGTCAATAAGCATGCCTTCAGCGCGTAGTTTTTCTAAAGCCGGTTTAACGATTTCTTCATCGCGCGTTCCCATGTAACCATTTTCCCCGGCGTGCGGATTAATGGCGGCGGCGGCGAGTTTGGGCTGTTTGATTCCTTCAGCTTTGATGGCGTTTTCGAGCAGGCGGGCGACTTCGATGATACGTTCTCCGCTAATTTTTCCGGTAACCGCGCTCAAAGGAATATGAGTTGTAACAAAAGCCACCCGTAAATCACCATCGGACTGCATCATCGCGAAATGATGGCATTTGCAAAGTTCCGCGATTAATTCAGTATGTCCGGAGAATGGAATACCTGCTGAATTTACCGAAGCTTTATTCATCGGGGCGGTAACGATTGCGTCGACTTCCCGCGTAAGGGCATCGTGAGTCGCGACGATTACCGCATTGTGGGCGGCGAGCCCGCAGGCGGCGTCGACTGTGGCGATTGGCACTTCGCTGAAACGCAAATCGCCGCTTGTTCTTATGTCTAATTCCGCATCGGGCGCAAAGCGTTTTGCCGCTTCGTTTATGATATCCGGGCAGCCGTACAAAATTATCTCAACCGAGCGGCATAATTCTTTATCAGCCGCAGCCTTGACCGCGATCTCCGGGCCAATGCCCGCCGGGTCCCCCATGGTCAGGGCTATGCGTATTTTTTTCATGATTCTTTCTCGTTGTCAGTCGGTAAATACACAAAAATGAATATCCAGTTCCGCACCATATTATTATTTGTAGTGCGTCCACATTCGAATAACTTTAACTGTTTTTATGTCGTCTAATATCTGATAAACAAGTCGATGCTGCAGGTTAATCCTTCTGGAACATGCTCCATTTAAGTTTCCAACTAATTTTTCATACGGCGGCGGAGTTTTATAAGGATTATCCTCAAGGATGGCAGGAATACGCTCCGCTTGAGCTTTTAAACCTGAACGGGAAATTTTTTTAGCATCTTTTTTCGCTTGTGATGTATAAATGAGTTTCCAGTTCACCAGCCGGGCTCCGAACTGCATTCGTCTACAGGTGTTTTTAGTCCTTCAACTATGGATTCCCGAAGTTTTGGAAATGATTCAAGATACAGAGTTTCCTGAATAGCGCGCCAATCCTCTTCAGAAATAAGCACCGCGGAATGACGTTTACCGGCAATCTGAATCGGCTCATGCGATTCTGCGACATCATCAATAAGCGAAAAGAACTGCTTTCTTGCATCAGTTGCTGTAAGTGTTGTCATCTGTAACTCCTGTTTTTATTTTCAATGGTACGTAATAATGTACTACATTTGTTTGCGGATGTCAAATTATTACTGCGAATAAGCACTGACAGCTTCGTTAATAGTTGAAACATTTAGAGCTGCCTACCAGGCTTGTCCCTGCTTTGCGAAATATTTAGCGACATTCGGGATGAACGGTTTGATTAATTTTTTGATGGCGACAGCGTATTCGCGAATCTCCCATTGAGCGTGTTCGCTGTCGCGCAACTCCAGGAAGTGCAGCAGATTGCCGAGATTAACGGTTCCCCAGAATGTAACCATCATATTTTGCGGAAGTACGCCGCGGGCCTGTTCGCGGCAAACACCTTTGGCCAGTAAATCTTCGAAAAGCCTGAAAGATGAAAGGTTGTGGTCGGAAATCATTTTGCGCAGGACGCGGTCATCGAAATCAGGATCGACGAAGGATGCCTGACGATCGTTTTTCGCTTGACAGCGCAATTCAGGGGGCGTATAGAATTCCATATCAACTTCGGTATAGCGGCGTGAAATTTCGTTATAGCTCCAGGTGCGGTGGCGGTGCCATTGGCCGCGCACAAACAAGGGGCAGTGGATGCTGAAAGTAAAAACCAGATGTTCAAGCGGGCTGGTGTGGCGGTTTTCTATCAAATATTCGAGTAAAGTTATGTCCCGCTCATCCATTGTTTCCTTGAGTTTGCCGAAGGAAACGCGGGCGGCGTTAACGATAGTAGTTTCATCACCGAGATGATTGATCAGGCCGACCCAGCCCTGGCCGCCGAGAACCGGGACATGATTTACTGGAGGTATATTCAAATGCTTCATGCTGCTCCCTCTGGAGTTTTTGCAGTTAAAATTTTAATTTGTCATAAGATAAAATAATGTCTTTTACCACTATTTCAATTAGCGCTGATTAAAAAAAAGAAAAAGCTTTTTACATGTGAATATTCTCAAGCGGGACGCTTGACTTTCGCTATGCTCAGTCTCAGCCTCCGCAAAGTGTGCTGCATTGTTGAATAATTCATTTGATGTATTTCCCGATGACGGCTTGAAGTCCGGCTTTGGTTTTCTGCGGTATTGCTTCGGGACTGGTGATGATGGCGTTTTGCAGGGCTTGAGAACAAGTACAGGAAACTTCAAGCATGTTCATCGCGTCGATGACCAAGCGGATAATGTCTTTAGCTAAACCGGAGTTCGCGATTAAATGACCGATTACCATGTCAACAGTAACATGGTCGGCTTCCGGATGCCAGCAGTCGTAATCCGTAACCATCGCGACGCTTGTATAGCAGATTTCGGCTTCGCGGGCAAGTTTGGCTTCCGGCAGGTTGGTCATGCCGATTACCGACATGCCCATTGAGCGGTAGACATTGGATTCAGCACGGGTCGAAAAAGCCGGGCCCTCCATATTGACATAAGTACCGCCCCGGTGTACTTTTCGCGAAGTATCGGACGAATCTCTTATTGCCAGCTCCGCGGCCTTGGCGGCGAGCCCGGCCATTTGCGGACAAACCGGCTGCGCGAAAGAGATATGCGCGACGATTCCATTGCCGAAAAACGTATGCTCGGTGTTGTTTTTAGTACGGTCAAAATATTGGTCGACGATAACCACATCGCGCGGTTTCATTTCATTCTTGAGGCTGCCGACCGCGGAAATGCTCAAAATATGCGTTACGCCAAGTTTTTTCATGGCGAAAATATTGGCGCGGTGCCTGATTTCTCCCGGGGCGATTGTGTGTCCTTTGCCGTGACGCGGCAGGAATACTATTTCCCGGCCGTGAAGGGTACCACCGGTAAATGAGTCTGACGGCTCCCCGAAAGGAGTGCTTATTTTTTGTTTTGTGATATTTTGTATTTCTTCGATCTGATCCAGTCCGCTGCCGCCGATTATGCCAAGTTTCATAAAATTATTTCCGATTATTATTGTTATTGTCAGGTAATAAAATATATTAACAGATAAGTAAAACAAGGCAGAATCATAAATCCGGGATAAAAAAATGGATAAAATTAAATTTTTAAGCGGGGAAATCGCTTATTTTATGGGTCGTTTATATAAATGCGGCTTGACAACGACTTCGGGCGGCAATATTTCAGCGCGCTGCGGCGATAAAGTCCTGATTACTCCGTCGGCGACCGATAAAGCCCGGATGACTGCCGGGCAAATCGGGGTTCTGGATATGGATTGCAATATTATCGGCAAAAGTTTCAAACCGACTATTGAATCACAAATGCATGTGGAGATTTACCAGCGCCGCCCGGATGTCCAGGCGGTCGTTCACGCCCACCCGCTAACTGCCGGAGCTTTCTCCGCCTCGAAGCGCCATATTTCAACAAAATACCTCGCGGAAGCTTTTGTTGTTCTTGGAGAAATAACTTACGCGCCTTATGCCTGCATGGGAAGCGTGAAACTGGCGCAAATCGTCGGCGACGCTGCTGAAAACGCCAATTGTATTGTCATGCAAAATCATGGGGTTATAGCATTGGGGAATAATTTACTGCAAGCTTTTGATCGTTTGGAAGTGCTGGAAAACGCCGCCAGAACCACTTTAATCTGCCAGGGGGTTTTAGCCGCGGACAGTTCTGAACTAAGCGCCGCGCAGGCACAGGAATTAAGCGATAAATTTAATTAAATCTCCAATCCCAGTCTTTCAAATTGTTCTTCGGGGGCGTCGTTTTCGCGCATCAGCCTGGTTAACAGTTCAGTCATTCCGGCTTCTTTACCAGGATCGTTGAGAGGGGTTTTCTGCTGCGGGTCGGCTTCAAGGTCAAACAGCATGGTGCCGAATTCGTGTGCGGTATTTCCCCGGAACGTGTCGGTTTGGATTTGCATGACCGGCGTGTCTTTGGTAAATGAGAACCCCGGATGCCGCTGCATTGAGCGCATTTCTTCCAGGCTGAACGGCCTGCACATGTGTGCCGGCATTTGAGTGTAGTTAAACAAGGGAGTGTTATCCGCGGAAACCGGAGCGCGCATGTAAACATAACGGCCGTCAGTGCAGTTCACGTGTCCGCCGTGACAACCAAACAACGCGCCTTCCCGGACGGGCGTATCGTTTTCTATTACCGGTGCCAGGTCAACTCCCTGCATGTCCTTCGGCAGCTCAAGATCGAAGTAACTCAGCACTGTGGCCGGCAGGTCGATTGTCTGAACCAGACTGCCGCGCCGCTCGTCTTTTATACCGCTTCTCGGATCCCGGATGAATAAGGGAGTCCGGGCGATTTCACTATAAAAGGGCATTCGGCACTTACCCCACCAATCGTGTTCTCCAAGAAGAAATCCGTGATCGGTATTAACAATCAGCATAGTATCCTTCCACATGTCGTGTTTGTCCATAAAATCCAATATTCGGCCGAGGTAGTCATCACACATGCTAACCAGTGCGGCGTTGAGCTTACGATAGGTTTTGGTTTGTGCAGAATCTCTTGTTTTGGAGTAGGGCGGCCAGTCGTTGTGTTCCGTCAGGTCTATATCAAACATCTGCAGATATTTTTCCGGCAGAAAATATGGTTCGTGCGGATCAAAGGTTTCCAGTTGTAAATACCACTGGTCCGCCTGGTGGTTGCGTTCAAGAAACTCCAGCCCCGCCGCAAAAGTCCGCGGCATTGGAAAGTCTTGCTCTTTGGTCATGTATTTACGGTTGATTTTGTCCGATTCCCGGCGATTGCGGCCGGCCATGCTGACGCGGTTCATTTCGTTCACATCGGCAATCCAGGGGTCGCCTTCCTGTCCCCTGATATTTTTCCACGAACTGAATTTCGAATGATAATTGGCTCCGCCCTCTTCCCAGTAATGGTAATGGTCGCTGATCAGATGCGAATAAATACCCTTGTCATTAAGGATTTCGGGCATGGAGTCGTCAAACGGTTCAAGCGGCCCCCAACTGCGGTGAAGGAAGTTGTAACGGCCGGTATTGAGTTCGCGCCGGGCGGGCATACACGGCATGCTGCCGACGTAGCAGCAGTCAAAAGTTACCGATTCTGTCGCTAAACGGTCAAAATTCGGAGTTTTGGCTTCATTTCCGCCGTAAGTTGCCAGCATATGACGATTAAGTGAGTCAAACATTACCATTATTGCTTTCATTGCAGTATCCCTTAAATAGTTGAATTGTTCTGTTTTGTGTTTATATTATACTTGTCGCAGTTGATCTTAACAATGAAATATATTGATATAAACATGGATAATATTGACTTTATTCGAATAGATCGGGTAAGTGCGCAATATCGGGCCGGAGGCGCGATTTATCCTCATTGGCATCGTAATATGGAAATGCACCTGATTACTCAGGGACATGGGAATATGGAAGTTAACGGTGAACTTTTTCCGGTGGGTGAAAATAGTTTTATCATTAGTTTTCCGAAAGATATCCACCGTTTGATTAGCGCGAAAGATAGTGTGTTTATTTCACAATATATGATCTTTTTTGAGCTGACAGGTGATGCTTGTAACTTGGTTTCTATGCTTCGCCGTCATTTCCGGCAGGGAATAAAGAGCAGCAAAGGAGCGATTGTTTTTGCCGAAGTGGAACGTCTTTGGAACAGCGGCAATAAGCTGCTTATGGCGGCGGCTGAACACCGGCTGACGGCTTTCGTCCTCGAAACCATTGGGGCAGGGGAGCTTGCGGCGTCCAATCTTTATGTGGAAAAGGCGCGGAATTATATGCGCAATTATGTTGTTGAAAAAATTTCCCTGCAAAAATTAAGTCGCTATGTCGGGCTGGAAAAATCCTATTTCTGTCGTCTGTTCAAGCAAGTTTCCGGTGAGACGCCGATGCGTTTTTTTATGCGGCGGAAGATTGAATTGAGCAAGGAAATGCTGGCAGCCGGTGAGCGTAATTCAGATATTGCCGCAGCCATAGGCTTTGCCGACGAATTTCATTTCAGCCGCAGCTTTAAAAAGATTACCGGCATATCACCACGGCAATATGTAAAAACGGGAACACGGATGGACACGGACAAATGAAAGAAGATGCATAATTTCCCCTTTAAGGGATGTAGTGGTAATCGCCTTTCGGAAAAATCGCCGGAACAATTACCAGCAGCATGCAGACAAATAAAATTGCCAGGCCATAGCCCAGATACATGGTGTGGTACATGCTGAATTTATTTGCTCCTATGCTCCATTCCGGAGTTAAAATTCCAGACCCTATTATTACTGAGGATAACAATCTGGCACCGCCTAATCCTGCCGAACACATAGTGACGCAAAACGCCATGGCCAGTGCTTTGTTGCCCGGATTTGCCAAAGCCATCATCTCGGAACTGGCCGCGACCGAGGAAATCGCTATGAAAAACCCGTAACATACCAATAGTATCGTGATTAAAATAAGCGGAATAATACCGGAACCGCTGAACGCGAACAACATAAAATTGATTACCGCGAATGCCAGATGAACCGCCAGTAACATTTTTTTTACCCCAAGTTTGCTGATCATTCTACCGGCACAAAAGAAACCGATTATTGTACCGCCCAGAGCCAGCGATGAAATTATTACCACGATGTTATCCGGAGTATGGAGATAGTTTTTCAGGTAAATATAAGTCAGCGGCACTGTTCCTTGAGCCGCAAGGTATAAAAATGCCAGATATACTGAAAATCCCACCAGAGGTTTGTTGGTTAATACTAATTCCAAGCCATAACGGAAGTTCAGCGGTTTACGGTCCGATTCGCTGACTTTTATTTTGCTTACATAATATGCTCTACCCAGTAACGCGATGGCGGTGATTATGATTATCGTTTGTAATACCCGCAAATCCGGAGTTTTCCCCATGAGCAAACCGCAGATAAGAAAAAATACTGCGCAGCATGACTGCCACGAAAAACGCAGCATTCCAAAAAAACGGCTGCGGTCTTTTTCAGGTAAAAACTCGTCCAGAAATGGAAACCATGCCGCTACATAAAATGTCATTGTGACCCCGAAACATATTAAGCTGACCATCATGCCGTATTTGGCAAATGATTTCAGAAACGGGCTGAAAGCTAATAAAACCAAGGCAAAAACTCCCCAATACGTTGTGTTGATGATTGAGCGTTTGTAACCAATCCGCGCTACAAGGTAAGCTGCCGGGAGTAAGAGAAAACAGTTCATTACACCGAACAGGGAAGTTGTTATCATCGACAACATGCTGCCCGCTCCAAGCATCCCGGCAAAAAGAATTATTACCGCGCTGTCTTGAATCATTATTGCGGATACGGAACCGAAACAAGCAGAAAGAATCGCGAGTTTCTGGGACTTGCGACTGTATTCCTCCTGCTCGTTTTGTTGAGTTTTCATAAGAGTTTTGAAAGTGTTAATAAATTACTTAAGTTTTGCAGTTCGTTTTTCTGCTTGATATTATGATGCAATT
>CAZEXM010000101.1:0-10999 GCA_964515915.1 uncultured Victivallaceae bacterium | reverse complement strand
GTACTAAATGCCACCCTTTTTGCGAATTTTGAGGCAAACAAAGACCCATCTCCAACGGGCGAAACTTAAGCGACGAAGTCGCGCAATTGAATAATTCCGCCTCGAAAAGCGAAGCTTTTCAAAAAAGAGCTGGCGATTTTTTTGAAAAGATGTGAGCGTTCGAGCTTTGCTGCAAAGTTTTATTTTTTTCAAGAATTTAAGTTAGACCGAGTTTTGTCGGGTGCGTCTATTTCCAGGGCCGCCCTGGTCATTGCGAAATAGTTTTCGTCAGGCGTGTACTCGGGAACGCTGTTACCCGTACCGAGAGCGTACGAACCGCGTTCCGCGGCGCGTTCGATCATTTTTCCGGAACGCTGATAAACTTCCTCCGGTGCGTGGCGGCAGACAAAATCAAGGTCAATCCCACCCAGTAAAGCGATTCGGGAATGATACATTTCATAAGCTTCTTCAATCGGGATTATTTTGTCTTCATAAGAATGTTTGCCGTCATAGCCGATATCGTCAATGATCACATCCATAATTTCTTCGAGTTTTCCGCAGGAATGAAGAATAACCGGTTTACCGGCTTTATGGCAGGCGGCGGCGATTTTCCGATGCCACGGAAACAGGTATTTTTCAAAGTCGGCGGGTGAAAGCATAGTCTGGGTATTGAATCCCCAGTCATCATTTGAAATAAGCGCCCCGACCGAATCGAATTGCGCGGCAAGTTCATAATGACGAAGCAATACGGAACCAACCTTGCTGAACACGTCTTTTAAAAGTTCAGGATTTTCAATGGTCATAATGCACATATTATCGTATCCCACCAACATGATGACGTTTTCCAGCACGCCGCCGGGCCCACAGACAATTGCTTTCATTCCCCTGGGAAGATCAGCGGACAGCCGGTCATATATCGAATAGTCACATTTGTCCGGATCGGGCCATTGGTAATTGTCAAAACTTTCCCGGTCACTAATGTTATTGTAATCATTAAGAGAAATTGTATCCCGGGATTCACCTGCATTTACCTCAAAGTATATGTCTTGAGGCGGATGAATGGTCGCATAGTCATAGCCCGCAGCGCGAAAAGCATTAATCAGGAAACGGTTTTTTTCTGCCTCGCCTTGTGAAATTGCCGGCATGGATTCATCGGCCAGTTTTTCGTAAAGTGCTTGATTCAGAAAAAATTCAAACAGAGTCGGACGAGTTGGTTTGGAACGATCTAAAATTCTTCTGATGTTATCAAAGTCAGGATTACGCATAATTAATTTCCTTAAAAATATTGATTTTTGTTAAAAACGACTATATTATATAATATAATAATGCTTATTTAAGCATAAGTATTTAGCATTATTGATTATTCTTTATCAAAAACGACTTTTGCGTATGATTAAAAGAGAAAAAATACCCGGTTTCAGGGAATCTGAGCCCCTGGATCTTAACAACAGTTGGATGCTGAGCAGTTTTTCTCCGTATGTGCGGCAAAGCGGAGCTCAGTGGCGTCCGCGCTGGCAGATTAAAAGCCGCAAGCTGTTGGATTATCTTTTAGTGTTTATTGCCTCAGGAGAAGGCGTTTTCACTCTTGACGGCGAAATTTTACCGCTAAATTCCGGCGACGCGGTATTAATTCCGCCTGACACCCTTCACGAAATGAATGGAACTTCCGAAAAAATGTATTGTATCTATTTACACTTTGACCTGATCTATGATCCCGAACGAAGCCATTGGGACGCGTGTATTCCTCCCGGGACACATGACTTGTCGGCGCTGAAAGAATTCATGCATCCAAAGATCAGTAATTCATTCTGGAAAGATTTAAAGGCTAAGCTTCGACTGGTTAATCCGAACGCAGTCGAGGCTTTGATGCTCAGAATCTGTTCCCTGCACACTAGCGGCAGAGCGGCTAACGCATTACGCGTTTCCGGAATAATGCTTGAGCTTTTAGCTGAGATAAGAGATCAGATTCTTACGGATGAAGAAAAAACAATACTTAATTATGATAAATTAATTGCTGCCGGCAATTATATTACAAATCATCCCGAACTGTCCGGCGACATTAAAAAACTGGCAAAAAAGTCAGGCTTAAGTGAATCTCATTTCAGAAGATTATTTCACCAGGTACACTCTGTTTCTCCAAAAACAATGCAGTTGCAGGTGCGAATCAGAAAAGCATGCGAGTTGCTGGCTTATTGGAATATGAACGTCTCCGAGGCAGCGGAACAGCTCAATTTTTCTTCCGTATATTCTTTTTCAAGGACATTCAAAAACATTCTGGGAATTTCACCTACGCAATACCTGAAGCGCGTAACGCCACATTCTATTGATTAATAACCTTTTGAATGCAAATTGGTATAACATTTCATCGGCATCAGGGATATTGATCTGCGGGATTTTTTTTAAATTTCTATTATCCGGGGAGCAAACGGGGCTTTGATTATGCCTTTTTCGCTGATGATGCCGGTGATTAATTCGTTCGGGGTTACGTCAAACGCCGGATTGTAAAACTCTACGCCTTCCGGGGCGGTCCGGCGCCCGAAACCGTTGGCGATTTCATCCGCCCGGCGTTGTTCTATTGGAATCTCATTACCGTCGGCCAGGCTTAAATCAAAAGTAGTGCAGGGGGCGGCAACATAAAACGGGATATTATGGTACATTGCTAAAATCGCGACTCCATAAGTACCTATTTTATTTGCCGCGTCGCCATTGGCGGCAATGCGGTCGGCGCCGACTAATACTAAATCTATTTTGCCTTCTTTCATTACCTGGGCGGCCATGTTGTCGCAAATAGTAATCACGTTAACGCCTGCCCGGTTCAATTCCCACGCGGTCAGGCGCGAACCCTGCAGGAGAGGGCGGGTTTCGTCGGCATAAACTTTTATTTTCATTCCGGCCTCGTGCGCGGCATACATTGGCGAAAGCGCAGTGCCGTAATCTCCCGTCGCCAAGGCCCCGGCGTTACAATGGGTCAAAATTCCCATTCCATCCTTGATAAGAGTTTTGCCGTGTATGCCGATCGAACGGCACATTTGAATGTCCTCATCAAGAATGTCCAGGGCGGTTTTCAGTAAAAAATTTTTGAGTCCGGGTGGAGCGCTGGTGATATTTTCCCTTATTCCTGCAGTACAACGGTCAAGGGCCCAAAATAAGTTTACCGCGGTAGGACGGGATTCAGCCAGCCGATCCGCGCTTTTTTCAGCAAAATTCAAGAGTTCAGTTGAGGAGTCGAATTTGAGCCGGCGGACTATTGCCGCCAGGCCGAGCGCGGCGGCGCAGCCGATTGCCGGGGCGCCGCGGACGACCAGCCTTTTGATCGCGTCGAAAATACTTTCAGTATCATCCAGTTCGACATATTTTAATTGTCCCGGCAGAAGAGTTTGGTCAATCAGGCGCAGCTTTCCGCCTTGCCCGGCAAGGCCGGGAGTGTAGTTTCTGACTATTTTGCCGTCAGTGCTTTGCCAGCTTACCGGGTCAAGCATGAAATCCTCCGTTATTTAGAGCGGTAATCCGTTTTTCTATCAGCCCTGGCGCCGCCGGTTATATATACTTTTCCGGAGCTGGGCACCCTGACCATAGCCGGAACCGTTTTGGTGCGTTTATAGACAGACTCTTCATCTATTTTGCCGTTGATATCTATAATTAAATAAACAAATATTTTTGGAGACATCGGAATCAGGAGATGTAAACGGCTTAGACTATCAATTTCATGGGCAATGCGTTCATCGCCAAGCTCATAGCTGAGAAAAATAACACTGTAAATGCGTCTCTTATCTTCAATGACCAGATAATTGCTTTTCTTACTGCCCTCAAGTAAGCGTACCATTTTATATGTGCGGTTTACAACTTTTTGTTTTTTACGGGGAAGCATGAATTCCGGTATTCCAACAGTTTGTTTCCACGCGACAATCCCCTTGCTGATTTCAAAGATAGTGTCATTTGAACGGTAAGTATCATTAAACATATTGTGTTCCACAAAGGCATATAAACGGTAGGTGCCGCATTTTTTCAGTTTATAGAAACGACTGACCGGAACAACAAAATTCTTGCGTTTGCCGGCTTCAATGATAACGCCGTCCATTGGATATGCGGTTTTGCTGATTTTTGCCACCAGGGCATGTTGACTGTCAATAATTTTGAAAAGCAATTTACCATGCAGGCGTTTGTCGTTGCCGAAAATAACCGCGTGGCCGCTGTTGTTGCGAATGGAAATTTTGGCATACACGGTTTCGTACTGCAGATAATGCGAGCGGTTCATTTTTAGAGATATGGCAAGTTGAGCCCGGCATAAAGCCGGAATTATGGTCAACATGGCTAATAATAAAAATACTTTCAGCTTAACTTTCATGAGATTCTCCGATTTTTATGTATTAGAATTCAGAATAAGAAAAAAAACTCAATCTTCCGACAACTGACAACTTTTTTCAGTTTTCAGTTTTCAGTTATCAGTTATCAGTTATCAGTTATCAGTTAAGAATGCCGGTCTGGCGACCAGCGCTCCCAGCTTTTTTTGCTCACAACTCACAACTTTTTTATATAATTATCTAATTTACTTACAAGTTTTGAAATGTCAAGATTATGGCATGAATATGAACCATTCGGACAAGTTCTTTTCAGGCATTTTATGCATTGCAGTTTACGTTGAAAGATATGATGAAAATCCCCGTAGGGCCCGGTTTTGTCAGGGGCGGTCGGTCCGAATACGGCAAATACTGTTTTCTCCATCGCGGCGGCTATATGAATGGGGCCGCTGTCATTGCTGAAAATAAACCGGCAATTCCGGATTGCTTCAATCATCTCACCAATACTGGTATCGCCCGCGATTGAGATAATGCGCTTATTTGCAGCGGCGGAAATGATTTGTCCACCCAGGACACGATCCTCCGGCGCGCCGATAATCAACACTTTGTACTCCGGGTTTTTCGCGATAAAACCATCGGCGATGTCAGCGAAAAAATCCGGAGGCCAGCGTTTACTGTCCCAGCGGGCTCCCGGAATCATGCCCATTAATTTGTCATTCGGGCTGATATTGTGTCCCGCGAAAATCGTTTGGATTCGTTTTTTGAATTTTTCAACTTTCGTTAGAGATAGTGTTTGTTTCGGCTCTTTTAAGCCGGTTATGGCTTTCGCGAGAGCAAGATTGCGGTCAACAGCGTGAATGTATTCGGCGGGGATATGAACTTTTTCGGCGTATGCCAAACGCGCTGCCGCTTCCTTGGGAAGCGCAAACCCGACGGTCCGGGACGAACGGGCGAGCGAGGTAAATATCGCGCTGCGCAGCAAACCTTGAAAATCAACGATCAGATCGTATTTTTCCTTTCGTAAATTATTTATTACTTCGAGAAATGCCGGCAGGAAGGATTTAACTTTACTCAGACGGCGGCGGGGAAAACGGATCGTGCGATTAATTTTTACGGGGCAATAAGCAATCGCCTCTTCAAATTCGGGGCGCACGAACCAGTCAAACTGCGCCTCGGGGAAGGCTTTGTGTAAGAGCGTAACCGCCGCGAAACAATGAAATATATCGCCCAGGCTGCTGGGTTTGACAATCAATATTTTATTGATATTTTTATTTTTGTGACCAATCATAATTAAGCACAAGTGCTTTATCTTTTTTTGCGTGCTGTTTTAAATTTAAATCCATGATTTATACTTCAGGTATTTTTGCGCTTATGTATATATATAGCCAAGCGAACGGGCTTAATTACCTGTTTCCAGGCGTAAAGCGAGCCGCTCCGGTAAACCGGCCGCTAAAATTTTTCGTTGTGCCGCGGCGATATCATAAGGTATGCGATATCTGGTTACGCTTTTTTCTTTGGAGTCATAGATGGCGAAAGAGGCGCGCGGATCACGATTACGAGGTTGACCGATACTGCCGATGTTGAATAAATATTTAAACCCGGTCTGAATGGAAACGCTTAAGCTGTCTGCCGCAGTTACATCTTTTGGAAAAATCCCTTCTTCCGGATCGTAAGCCCAGCCGGGTATTTCATCAATAGGATTTTCGGTCGTCGAAGATATGGGCTTTTTGCAAAAAGCGATAGGCACATGGGAATGACCGCAGAAGCATAGTTGGGTAAATTGATAAGCGAAGTTGTCAGTCGCGTGGTGGGTATCAAAAATATATCCCCAGTTGTCAGGGGAATCCAGGGTTGCGTGAACAATGGTTATATTTGTTCTTTGTACAGTCGCGCGGTAGGGAAGCGCTATCAACCAGTCCAGTTCATTTTGCGAAAGTTGCTGCTGTGTCCATACCACAGCCTTTTTTGCATGGGGATTGAAGCCTTCGAGAGAGCCGTTGGTAATGGAAGCGTATTCATCGTGATTTCCCTTGACTGCGGCTATCGGCTTGAGATTGCGTAGCATTCGAACACACTCGCCCGGCTCCGCGTTGTAGCCGACAGTATCGCCAAGGCATATATATTTGTCAACGCCTTCTTCTTTGCATTTGTCCAATACCGCATTAAATGCATCTGTGTTCGCGTGTATGTCACTTAAAATCGCATATTTCGCCATCTGTACTCACGATCCTTTAAATTACTTTTCTAGAATGAGGGAATTTACCGGATAATTATCTAGAACCTGCCGTCCGCTTAAAAATTCCAGTTCGATAACAAATTCAATTCCGATAATTTGAGCTTTAAGTTGTTCCAGCAATTTAACGGCAGCCGCGGCAGTGCCGCCGGTTGCCAGTAAATCGTCCATTAATAAAACTTTGGCACCACATGGTACAGCGTCAATATGAATTTCAAGCCGGGCTGAACCGTATTCCAGGTCATATTTCTCTTCGAAAGTTTTATAAGGCAATTTGCCTTTTTTTCTTATTGGAACAAAACCACATCCCAGTTTTTCCGCCAGGGCTCCGCCGAAAATAAATCCACGCGCGTCGATAGCGGCAATATAATCAGGTGGGTTGTCAATATGTTTTTCCGCCAGTAAATCAATCGCCAGCCGGAAAAGTTCCGAATCCTGAAGAATAGGAGTTATGTCGATATAAACAATCCCTTTTTTAGGAAAATCAGGTATTCTTCTCAGGGCTTTTTTCAGTTTCGCTGTATTCATAGTATTGCCTGTTCCGTTTCAAGTATTTCCACTGATTAAAACACGATAGCAGAATAAGCCGGATCCTGTTCCCCTTGCGGGGCGGCAATCATCTGTCTAAGCGACCAGAACCCGGAACTCAAACGCTGCGAGCAACAACATCGTTCCCTATTTGGTCTTGCAACAGGATGGGTTTACCCTGCGATGCCGCTTTCGCCAAGCATCCGGTGAGCTCTTACCTCACCATTTCACCCTTACCTGTTTCCAGGCGGTATATTTTCTGCTGCACTAGCCTTCCTGCAGAATATAGTCCACAGTATCCTTCTTTAACAAAAGGAATCCCTGCTCTATGTAGTCCGGACTTTCCTCCCGTTCGTGAAAACGGGCGACTGCCTACTACTATCGCGTGAGTTCCTAATATACGCCACAAGAATAATTTTATCAAGGCGGAAAGAGATAAGTTTTCCCGAATATTTTCAAGTACAAATAATTGAGGGTAAAAAAATATTTTTGCTTTTTTATTGCTGAAACCGGAGCGCTCCTGTTGACATTTCATAAAAACCGTTGTATAATAGGTGAAAACAGATAGAATAGGCAGAATAAATGAATATTGCGATAAATAGAAACGGTTCGGAATCCATATACCTTCAGATCAAGGAGCAGTTGAAAGAACATATAACGAATAACAATCTGAAGGAAGGTGATAGATTGCCGGGCCTCAAAAATATTGCTTCCAACGCCGGGGTAAGTTTACAAACCGCTCATCTGGGAGTGGAAGCGTTAATAAAAGAGGGAATCTGTTATAAACGCCCGAAAAACGGGGTATTTGTAAGAAACCGCAGAAAAAGGCACTCTTTGCGCAATATATGCGGCATTTTCGACCGGCGGCGTGTGGATTATCATAATGACGACGGTGGTTTGATTCAGCAGGCTATATTCAAAGGAATTTCTGATGGTTCTGAAAAATACCGGACTGAAACTTTTTTCATTACAAACGATCCGGAGAGCACCATTGATTTTTACAGCGGAATAAAAGAGTTGAACTTGACGGGTATTCTTATGCTGTCCTGGGATAATTTGGAAGAAGGTATAGCTCTGGCGGAACGTTTTCCGCAAGTGAAATTCGTCTATCTGAATTATTTTCTTAACGATTTTGAACAAACGCCTGAAAACATATATGGTGTTTTCAATGATGATTTTTCCGGGGCCTACCAGATGTCTTCACAGCTGTTGAGCAAGGGCTGCAAGGCATTAAAAGTTTTCACCTTCGATGCTCCGTGTGAAAACTACAAAAGACGGGTGAACGGCTTTCTTGCCGGGATGGAGGACAATGGCTTTAAACCGGATTCCGATACGGTTATGACCGGCGGAATGAGAGGAAAAAGGTCTCTTCAGGAACTGGGGAGAAATCTTGCCGAGTCCTTATTTTTATCCGGGAGTAAAGTCGATGCCGTTATGTGCGTCAATGATAATATGGCGGAAGGAGTATTCGACTGGCTGAAAGAAAATAATATCAAAAATATCCGGGTTGCCGGATATGACAACATACTGAAGCATATAAGCGCGAATAAAGGTTTCAGTACCGTTTCGATTGATTTTGAAAAAATGGGAATTAAGGCTCTGGATATTGTCAACGGCAGAGCGCGGAACTGCCCTAAAATAATAAACATACCGCCGCAGGTAATAGAAAAAAGTCTGCCAAAATAACATAAGTGCACTAGCAGTCTGTCGGCAAGGTGGTATTAAGCAAAACGTGGTAGTCAGTTAATGACACTAATCAACACTTTTAAAAACATTAGTAAAATTAGTGTAATCAGTGGACCAAAAAACGGAGGCAGGAAAAATGAAACGGAAAAGCAGAATTTTTACACTCATCGAACTCCTCGTCGTGATCGCTATCATAGCGATCCTCGCCGCAATGCTGCTGCCGACGCTGAATAAAGCCCGGGAAAGGGGGAAACAAGCCGTTTGCCTGGACAACCTGAAACAGTTCGGGGTGGCGTTTATGATGTATGCTGATGACTATGATGGCATTTTGCCGCCTGCCCGGGATACTAATGCTTCAGGTAAGATGTGGTATAACTATCTTCATCCATACCTGAAAAATTTTTGGAGCCTCAGGTGTCCGTCTAAACCCGGGAATCCTACTGATGACATTTATAACTACAGTTACGGAGTATCGATGTTCGGGGTTTTTGGCTGGGGCAACTCCGCGACCCCCTCAAAGCGGTTGGTAAGGGTAAAGTCAACAAGCTACCTTATGGCTGACAGCTACATCTGGAGAGTTGGTTCTCCGTCATCCGGCCTCTTTAGACTGAGAGTGGACCAGGATGGGGACGGAATAAAGGATTCCTATAAAGTGGGCACTAACTACTTGTACAACATGCATAGTTTTGAAAGGCATGGAAAGGTTCCTGCGGGCGGAATAGCAGGTTTTCTTTTTGCAGACGGCTCGGCAAGGATGGTATCGCTTTATGACTGGATTAACAACAAGGATAATATGTGGGGTGCACCGTAAAAGCCGGAGCAGGTTTACAAGTAAGTTCCCGAAAAAAATTATTATTTTTTCAAGTTGTCCGATAAGCGGAAAAGTGTATTTAGTAGTCGCAGGTTCATCTGGCGGGCGAGACTTTGTTGAATTGCCGGACTGAGCACTGTAAGAGCGATTTAAGCGTAGCCGCGGTGCAAACCCGTGGCTACGCTTAAATCATCCCTCCGGGATTTAAAACAAACTGCTCTGAATGAAAATAGAACAAAAATACGGTCAAAAATTTTAACAAAAAAATAAAAAGGAAAAAGAAAATGGCTAAATTATTGAAAAAGGTTTTGTTTTTCAGAGTTGTGGCGGTGGTTTGTTTTATGACGCTTGCGGGTATGAGTCCGGTGGCCGGGGCGGCCCGGCTGAGTTATGACGAGCTTAATGCGCGGGGGCTGCAGCTTCTGCTCAACGGCAGTTTCGAAAAGATGGACAAGACCGGCGAACTGCCGGCCCGTTGGGGCGTTGGCGGGGGAGTGAAAGGCAGGTTTTTTGTCATCACAGACGCCGGTGCTTCGAAACACGGGGCAATCTATATTAGCTTTCATCCGGATAAGCAGCGCGCCCTGTACGGCCGTTTACGGGGGACGCCTTCCGGCAAACTGCGGATGAGCGTATGGGCAAAGGGAAAAGGCCGGATATACTTCACAATATCGCTGATGCGAAAAAACTGGCGGTTAAAAAAGATAAAGTTTCTGGCCAGCCCCTCAAGTAACAAGTTTACCGTGAAAAGCAAAGACTGGGTTAATTACACTTACGAGTTTGATCTTCCTGAGTCGGTCGAAATTGATGCTAAGCCGGAAAGACCCGTGAGCATCGGTGTCCGGATAGTGGTTAAGGGAAAAGTATCCCTGGACCAATGTTCCGTGGTGCCGGTCAAAGAGCTTAAGCAGGCACTTCTGAAGGCCGGGAAGCGAAAAGGCAAAGATAGCGGCCTGCGTCCTTTCCTGAGTATCCGGAAATTGTCAAAGCCGCCGAAAATAGACGGGAAGATCAGCGCGGAGGAATGGAGTCGGGCCGCCGCGGTTACGGGCTTCACGCAGGTAAACACCCGGGAACTGGCCACCCGGCAGACAGTTGTCTATGTGGCTTACGATGACAAAAAATTATATTTTGCCTTTCGCTCTTCCTCGACGGGGCGGTTCGGAAAGGGCAGGTTCGCCCGGGACGGGGGTTGGAACCAGCAGACGGAAGCGGTCGAAATATGGCTTCAGCCGCCGGGAGGGCAGTGGTATCAGTTCCTGGGTTGGCCGGCCGGGGGATTCATTGACCAGAGCAAAAAGGACGGCCTCAAATGGAACGCCGACTGGGAGTTCAAAAACAAGGTCGAGGATTCCGGGGAAACCGTCGGCGGTATCCTGACTTTCGCCAGGAAAATCTGGACAGCGGAGGCGGTTCTTCACAAAAATCTGTTCTGCGGCATAATAACTACCGCCTTCCTATCCA
>CAZEXM010000100.1:0-11096 GCA_964515915.1 uncultured Victivallaceae bacterium | reverse complement strand
GTACATGACAACACCGGGACTGAACTGAAAGTTTTCTGTTTGAATATTAAGCATTCAAAATATTTCCCCATTTTTGCAGAACGGCCTAATTGCATGCTCTTAATCATTATAAAATTTGTCAACCACAAGCTTGAGTTGATACAAATTTTTCATATATATAAACAGTGCGAGGTTCGCAAGCGAAGGTTTAAGAAAACAAGAAAGAAATTCTTGAAGATTTGAAAAAGACTCGAAAAGCGAGGCTTTAAAAAACGAGCTTGAGCGAAGCGAAAAGCAAGCTTTTTTAAAGATGCGAACGTTCGAGCTTTTGGGTTAATAGCCGAGTTACCCACAGTTCGCACTTTGACTCCGACGAGCTCTGGGCTGTGGCCCATTCTCGTCAAAGTGCGCCCTATGTATAACTCTACTTTAGGGGGAAAACTGAGAAAATTATATAAACAGTTAACAATTAATGAGATAAGTAGAAATCAAAGTCAAATTTTTGAGAGCGCCAAGACCTTGCTTTTTTAGAGAAAGCAAAAATGAAAAGTGATGAATCTATTTGTGCCGGTCTGGCGACCAGCGCTCCCGGCAGGTGTAAGATTATGCAGCAGTTTATCAAGGTCCCGATGTGATAGATAGCGGCTGGAAGATTAATTTAATACCGGGGACAACGTTCGCCTTATTCGGTAACTTCTAAAATTAATGTTATTTTTCTGCTTCCGCTGCCTGAAGCTGGTAAATATTTTATTTTCCGGAGGAGTTTTTTGACTGATTTATCCATTGCGGCTACGCCGCTGGATTTCAATATTTTCGCATTCAAAAGCCGCCCGTCGGCAGCGATGTTCAACATTATTTTCACCTCAGGGCGGCGATTGCCTAAAACACTTTTGTCGGGGGTATCCCAAAGTTGATAAAGATATGCGCCGACACTGTTTTCATAGCTCTGGATAATACCTGTACTTCTCGTGTTGGAACGTATTTTTACGCGGTTTTGATTAAGAAAAGCCAATAATTTTTGTTTGCTCATCGGCTTTACCAACGGCCGCGGTTTTGAGCTTATTTTCGGTTTGACGTAGACAAGCTCTCTGGAAACCTTTATCTTTTTGGCCGGCTTCCACTTTTTCTTCGGCTTTTTCTTTTTTTCAGGACGTTTTGTTGTTGTTTTTGGCTTTGGCATGGGCGGGGTGTAGGCCGGCGGCCCCGGATTTACCGGCGGAGTGTAAAGCGATACGGTGATTATTTGCGGGGGTTCGGGTCTGAAAAAATCAACCACGAGATACCACAGCAGAATGGTTGAGATTATTACGACATGCACTATCACTACCGAATGAAAAATTTTCCTGCGCGTACGTGAATCAACCAGAACTTTTTTATCTTCACTTTGTTTGTAAATTTTCCTCGTCATATTTTATTTGCTTTCCGCAACCGTTATCAGTGAAATATTTGAAAAACCGGAATTCTTGATTTCCTTCATCAAATCAATGACTTTACGATAAGAAATATCACCGTCCGCACGCAAAAAAAGCATTGTCTCAGGAGCTGCCGTTTTCAAATTTTTTAAAATTTCAAACAAATTATCCCGGGTGATTATTTGCCCTTTATAATTAATCCGGCCGTTTACCAGCAGATTAATGGTTTGCGAATTTTTGTCTTTCAGGCTGTCCGCATTCATTTCCGGCGGTGAAACGTCGATGGAATATTCCAGCAGCGGCGTGGCGATCATAAAAATAATCAGCAGCAGAAAAGTCAAATCCATCAAGGGGGTCATATTGATTTCATCAATGGTTTCTAATTGTGATCTTCTTTTTCTTCGTTTCACTGCTTCAATCCCCAAGCACAAGTGCTTTCTTACTTTTATCTGTTATTCTAGAAAAATCAGAATCCATCTTCATGTTTATATAACAACGTTTCGGCTTGCACCCCTTTGGGGAGTGGTTTCTTGGCGGCTGGCGTATCTCTAATATCTAAGAGCATTAGTTTTTTACCAATAAGGGGGCGCAAATCTGCCACTTTTGTAGATGCTATAAAAAGAAAAATAATCGGAGCTTTTTGTAGTGGCAATATACTGTCAATATCGGTAGTAGCAGCAAAAAGAGATATAATAGGCATATTTTTTAAGGAGGACAAACTTTTGATTTTAGTTCTACAGATATTTAACATAGTTAGTTTTAAAGAAGATAACCCGGATAGGCTGTCCACTTTGGTTCCAGCAATTACCAACTCCTTCAATGGCATATTCTTCAATAAATTACAATTATTAAATGGTGTATTGGAAACACGTAATACGGAAAGTTTTAGGTTTTTTAAAACTGAAAAATCTTTTACAGCTGTGTCAGAAATATCCAAACGTGCTAAAGATTGGTTGTTAGTTAAACTGGATATAGAATTCAGCTCAGAACGCCAAGCTCCTAACGAATATAATTTGTTTTTTGTAAAAATTGGTAAGGTCTTAATTTTAGTATGAGATATATTAAGAAACTCCAAAGGACAGTTCCTAACGCT
The DNA here is from genome assembly GCA_964515915.1 of uncultured Victivallaceae bacterium. GTDB lineage: Bacteria > Verrucomicrobiota > Lentisphaeria > Victivallales > Victivallaceae > JAHOYW01. The sequence continues at coordinate 8,612 of CAZEXM010000100.1, read as the reverse complement.
ATCCAAAGAAGAAACTGATGTCTCGCTAATCTCAAGTAATTTCACCGGACAATCAGCTATTGAGCTAAGTTCAGAAATTTTTGTCTTACTTGCTATCAGTTCAACAATCGGCATTTTTGCCAGGCAACTGATATTTTCAACATTGGTCCCGCTTATATTCAATTTTTTCAACTTACAATTTTCGAGCGGGGATAAATCTTTTATCCCGGCGTTTACCGCAATCAGGGTTTTGATTTTAGTATCCCGCAAGAACGCTAATGAAGTAATCTTAGTATTTGAAATGTCAAGATATTCCAAAGAGGGAAAATGTGATATTTCTGTAATTTCAGTATTTTTAATTGATAATTTTTTCAGGTTCTTAAATTGCGGGACTTTTTTAATTTTAGTTGAATCAAGATTGATATCTTCCAGATTAGATTTTTCCAATTGTGAGACATTGTCTATTTCTGTACGGCTTAAATCTAATTTTTTGAGTGGAATCCGTAACAGGGGAGAGAGATCTTTCGGCAATTTGCAGTACATCAATGATAATTCTTCAACACCTGTGCCGGAAAGGAAGTCAAGTGACTTTATTTTGTTTCTATCCATCTTCAACTTTTTTAATGCTGGTAAAAATAATTTTTCCGTTGATGCGGGTATATTACTGATATTAATTTCCCGCAATTGGCTATTATTGATTGGAGTGAGATTTTGTGTCGCGGTATCGGATATATTTAAAGAAATCAACGGCATACCTTTTAAAACAGCGATGTCTTTAATTACAGTAAAGCTGGCATTTAAAAATTTGAGCTTAAGGCTTCTCAGTTTAGATAAATCGCTTACCTTGCTCGATGAAATATTAAGTTCGCTTAAGGAGGAATTTGCAATCGGAGACAAATCTTTGACTTGAGTATGGGAGATGTCCAGATAAATCAACGGCATATTTTTTAGAGGAGCAATGGATTTTACCTGTGACATTGAAAGCACCAATCTTTTCAAAGGCAAATTTTTCAGCGCGTTTATATTGATAAGATTGTTTTCATTAGGACTTTTAATTGTTTTTTTCAGGGAAAAAACAATTAAATTACTTTTCTGTAGAAAGTCAATGCCTTCAATATTGCCGGATTTATCTTTTATAAAAGCGTAAAATCCGTACCACTGCGGATTCTCTTGCTTTAGTTTTTTGTAAACGAAGTCCCAACGCTTTAAAAAATCTGTATTTTGTGCAGGCAATTCAATATTTAAAATCGTCAATATCGCAAAAATAATTAAAATAATGCAAGAAAATTTGCCGTTACCAACACTACTGATTTTGATTTTTACCATAGTTATCCTCACTTAATCTATTCCGCGTCACAAACGTAGCCATTTCTGGTTCCCATGTTATTTTTTCTTGTATTCTAAGCTTATGCATCCCTATCAATTTCGAGTTGTTCGAGTTTGACCTTAGCTATAAATTCTTCGGTAAAATTATCCATATGAACTGTCAGTTTGCGGATAGTCATGGTTAAAAGGTTGTAGCCGATAAGCGAGGGTATTGCCACAACCAGCCCGACGACTGTCGTCAACAGCGCTCCGCTCACCCCGGGTGCCAGGGCTCCGATATTGGCGTTGCCCTGGGTGGCAATGCCGGTGAAAGCTATCATTATCCCCCAGACCGTTCCGAATAAACCTAAAAATGGACTGACGCTCACTGCGGTGCCAAGTATGCCGATGCGTTTTTCCAGAAGCATAATCTGGTCGGCGACTTCGCGTTCGAGCGCGGTTTGAATGGCGTCGATTTGGGCGGGGGTAAGTTTTATGTGCGCCAGGGAGCCTTGAGACTGCATTATTGAAACTTGTTCGGGGGTGAGAGATTGAAATTCCATTAACCTGTAAATTCCCGCCATGTAAACTTGCGCAACCGGCGAAGGATTGTCCTTCGCGTTCCGGAACAAGCCGAAAATAGTTTTGCTGTTTCGCGTGACTGAAATCAAATATTCTGAAAGTTTTACGGCGCGGTGCAGAGCTAATCCTTTGTCAAGCATGATTGTCCAGGTCAGAATCGAACCGAACAAGAGGAAAACCACGATAGACTGCCCGACAATATCACTCCTGGAAAAAGCATAGCTCACACCTTGAGCCGCAATTACGGAATTAATGCTTACTAACATTCATTTACCTCCATATTTTTGCGAAAGCGCACTTTAATATTCATATTATCAGAGTATATTCATTAAGCGAATATTACAAATATTATATGCAAAAAAGAGAAACTTTAATGAAAGATATTTTTACGGTACTGGGTTACGATATCGGCGGCACCAAATTGGGGGTCGGGCTGGTTCGCAGCGATGGTAAATTACTTGGGCAGGCACGTATCGAAAACAAGGACACCAAACCGGAAGATATTTTACCGCAAATGCTTGAAACCGGTTTGAAGCTAATCGCTGAAAATGGTCTGAGCAAAGAAAATGTCCGCGCGATTGGAGTTTCCGCACCGTCTCCCGCTGACATTCCAAACGGAATCCTGACCGCTCCAACCAACAATCAGAATTGGCGCAATGTCCCGGTCAAGCAATATCTCGCGGAACAATTCGGAATAGAAACGTATTTTGACAATGACGCCAACGCCGGTGTTTTAGCCGAATGGTTTTTCGGTGCGGGCAAAGGCGCGGAAAATATAATTTATTTAACTATGAGCACCGGCATCGGCGGCGGCATCATCGCTAACGGAAAACTTGTCCGGGGCGCGAGTTATCACGCCGGCGAAATCGGACATATGGTATTGACTGTTGACGGGCCGGATTGTCTCTGCGGACTTAAAGGCTGCTACGAAGCTTATTGCGGCGGGGCCGCCGTCGCCAGACGCGTCCAGCGCGAAATCGCCGGCCAACCCGACCATCCGATTATTAAGTTCGCGGGCGGGAAACTTGAAGATGTCGATTTAATCGCGATCGAAAAAGCGCTGAGGGCCGGCAACGATTATGCGGTCGCGCTCTGGGATGAAATTTGTCTGCGCAACGCTCAGGCTTACGGTATGTTAATGAATATGCTGAATCCGGAAAAAATCATTCTTGGTACAATTGCCTGGGCCGCCGGGGATCTTTTCATGGAACCGGTACTGAAACACGTTCAGCGTTTTGCCTGGAAAGAAACTTACGAAGTGTGTGAAATCGTACCCGGCGGATTACGTCGGGAAATCGGCTATTACGCCGGAGCCGCCGTAGCCTTTAACTGCCTCTATGAACAAGGCGGATTCCAGATATAATAGTCATAGCTGTTCAATTCTAACATTTTTTGTGCTGTCTTTAAGCTAAGGAGCCGTTCAAAAATAAGCTTTACATCTCCGCAATTCTCCCGGATGCCTTTGTGTTTGTCGATTCGTTACATACCTTCGGGTATGCACCTATGCCCCGGAGAAGCAGATGGATGAAAATTTCATGCCGGAAAATATCATCGAGCGTTAATGTTTATTAACGAAGAGTTATAATGAAAAAATCTTTTTAAATATCTATAATTACGGTTTGTTATAACAGCGCGGAATATTTTTACGCAATTTTTCTTTTTAAAAAGAAAGATTTATGCTATATTTGTTCATTGCCAATAAAAGATCTAACAAATGCTTGATTTATGAATAGAGAAAATTTAAAAGAGATTTTATTTGATCAAGAAGAGGATTTTAATAACAAAAGCAGGTGTATTGAAAGAACAATACAACTGGATGAATATATCTCTACGTCGCTGGTTGTTGTTATTTCCGGCGTAAAAAGATGCGGCGGCGTTTGAGAATAAAAGTCTTGATGATAATATTTTCTGGGGCGATATTATGTATGGTGACAAACGGGTGTCCGGCTGGTGTGACTGGAATGTTACCCGCGGTGCATTTGCCCCGCATCCGTCTATGTTCTGCCCCAAAAAAATATATGACCGCTGCGTATCCTGTTTTTCTGCTCAAAATTATTAAGAACAGTCCTCGGATATTAAGGAATTTATTTCGATGAAATTAACGATGTTCAGCAGATATAGTTCGCTTGCCGCGTCCAGCCGCTACCGCTATTACATGTACGCGGCTCGTTTGCGCGATGCCGGTGAGCAGGTTGACATTTGTCATTTTTTTGACGACAAATACCTGCGGCGCTTGTATCACGGGGACGGGGCTGGCTTTTTGAATATATTGAAAGCGTACCGGCGGCGCTTTAAATCACTTTTACATGCTGGTGATAATCTACTAATTGAATATGAACTATTCCCGTTTCTGCCCTATTGGGTGGAACGGGTATTTTTAGCGCGGCGCAAATACATTTTGAACTTTGACGACAATGTCTGGGAAAAATATAAGGGCAAAATATTTTTGTCAGGCAAATATGATACTTTGGTGCGCAATGCTGCCGGCATTATTGCCGCCAACGATTTTCTCTATGAAAAAGTGAGTAAACTCAATAACAATGTAATAAAAATCCCGACGGTTGTTGATCTGGATTTGTACCAGCTCGACAAAAGCAAATTTGATAAATTCACCCTGGTATGGATTGGAACTCCGGTTACTTACATGTATCTGGAAAAACACGCCGCGGCATTGCGCCGGATGGCTGAAAAATATGATTTTGAACTATTGGTCGTCGCCCGGAAATCCCTTGAAAAACGCCGCATTGAAGGCATGAATATGCGTTTTGAAAACTGGTCTCAGGAAAGCGAAAGCGAATTGCTTGTCCGTAGTCATGTCGGGATAATGCCTTTGTCGGATGACGAGTTTTCGCGCGGCAAGTCAGCGTTTAAGTTGATTCAATATTCAGCGGCCGGCTTGCCGGTCATCGCCAGTCCGGTTGGCGAAAATATAAAAGTGATTGACAGCGGGCAAACTGGTTTCCCGGCCGACTCTCCGGATGAATGGCTGGAAGCTTTGGGCAAACTTATTAATGACAAGGACTTATATTCCAATATGGCGGAAAATACCCGCAAGGCCTCTGAAAATTATTCCATACAGAAATATTTCCCGATTTTCCGGAATTTTATAAAAAACACATTTTAGAGATTTTTTTCCTGAGAGATGTCATGGAATTCTTTAACTTTTTTCGAACCCGTTCATATCTATTTTCCTGGTGATTTATATAGTTACGGTCAGGGCAGAAGAAAGGATGAGAACGGATGAGAAAAATTCTTGAAAACCTGCATTTTTTAGGCTAAAGTGGCAACCCCGCTAGGATTCGAACCTGGACTAAGTGGACCAAAACCACTTGTGCTACCATTACACCACGGGGTTGCGTTGGTAAAAGCTTAAACTGTACTGCTTTTTTTCTAAAAATCCACACAAAAAATGAAAAAAATATGATTTTTCCTGAAAAGGAGCTATATTTAGGCTTGTTTGTTAACATTATACGAGGAACAATATGAGTGATTTGGATAGAAATGATACTAATACGGGTAAACGATCTCTTACGGCTTATGTGAAATTGTCACTTTCAGGATTTGCTATGGGAGTGGCAAATGTTATCCCCGGAGTATCCGGTGGAACCATGGCTTTTCTCCTGGGAATATATGAAGAATTGATCGACTCCATCCGTAAAGTCGCGTCTATGGAAACCATTAAAAATGTTTTTACCTTTAAAATAAAAAAGCTGCTCAATACCCTGCCGTGGAAATTCTTTTTCGCTCTGGGCACAGGTATACTCATTGCCCTTGGTTCGTGTGCAAAACTCTTTACTTACCTCTTGACTGAATATCCCGCCCTGACTTTCGCGTTTTTCTTCGGTTTGGTGGCGGCCTCGGTTCTGGTGGTGCTCAAAAAAGTAAAAAAATGGAGTTTAAGCCGCTTTGTAATGTTTATTCTCGGGGGAGGAGCCGCCTTTTTGATTGTAACTTTAGTTCCCGTGGCGACTCCTAATGTCTGGTGGCTTTCTTTTCTTGCTGGAATGATTGTAATCTGCGCAATGATTTTGCCGGGGATTTCCGGTTCTTTCCTGCTTTTAGTGATGGGACAATTCAAATATGTCTGGGGTTCGGTCGCGATTTTGTTCTCATTCGGCAAAGGCGTTTCAACTGAAGTGCTTATCGACGCAGTTAAAACAGTTGTTTTTCTTGGTGCCGGTTGTGTCGTCGGGCTTGGATCTTTCGTCCACTTGCTTAATTATCTGTTCAAAAAATTTCATGATTTAACGGTTGCTGCATTAATTGGTTTTATGGTCGGGTCTTTGTGGAAATTATGGCCGTGGAAAATTATTTTAGCGTATTCGGTGAGAACTGAAACTGATGTTTTAACGGTGAAGGCAGCGGAGATTGAACAATATCAAGCCAGCGGTGATAAAATAAAAATTCTTGTTGACCAAAACGTTTTGCCCGCGAGTCTGGATAAAATGTTTTTCTTCGCACTTGCTTTAGTAATTATTGGTTTCGGCATCGTGTTTGTGATGGAACATTTTGCCGTCAAACAGGAGGAACTTGACTAATGCATCCAATATTTTTACATTTAGGCCCATTGACTATTCGCTGGTACGGGATTATGGCGGCAACTGGTTTTCTGCTGGCCACGCTGTTGATAAGCCTCAACCGCAAACGCGCGGGCATGAACGACAATCAGGTTTCGAACTTACTTTTTATCGCCATCATCGGCGGTATTGCCGGGGCGCGGATATTTTATGTAATTCAAAACTGGTCATCACAGTTCAGCGCTAATTTCCTTGAAATTTTTCGCGTGGATCATGGCGGCCTGGTTTTTTACGGCGGTTTTTTCCTGGCAGGTGCCGGTATTATTATCTATTGCCGCAGGGCAAAACTGGATACGATTCGAGTAATGGATGTTTTCTGTCCGGGCCTGGCGCTGGGCCACGCGATGGGGCGGATAGGTTGTTTCTTAAACGGCTGCTGTTTCGGGAAAGTTACTTATTCCTGGCTGGGGGTGTATTATCCGGCGGAATCAGCACCGGCGATGAAATTTTCCGGCGCGCCCGTACATCCGGTGCAGTTGTATGAAGTCTGCGGCAATATTCTGCTGGCGGTATTTTTGTTTATCCTGCTGCGCCGGACAAAACGCGGCATTACAATGGCTTCGTATATAATTTTATATGGAATTTTACGTTTTTCAGACGAATTTTTCCGGGGTGACTACAGCTACAATGAACTTTGGTTTGGATGGCTTACGCCGGCTCAAACGATTGGCTTATTCTTAATTCCGGCAGGTATTTTCACTTTAATTTATTTTTTGAGAAAGCATGGCAAGCAAGATAATCAAATTAACCATCAATAAAGCCAGCGACGGTTCCCGTTTTGACCGCTGCCTGGCAAGCCTGATTCCTGAATGTTCACGTTCTTTTCTGCAGGCGCACATCAAAAGCGGCAAAGCCCGCATCGACGGCGAAGTTTGCACTAAGCAGCGCTTCCGGGTTTCAGCCGGCATGAAGTTGGAAATCGAAATTGAAGAACCTGAAGATACCATGCCAATCGCGGAACAAATTGATTTACCGGTTCTATATGAAGACGACAATATGCTGGTTATAGATAAACCCTGGGATATGGTAGTTCATCCGGCGGAAGGTAATCTCACCGGGACGATAGTCAACGCCTTGTTGGCGCGTTATCCTTATATGTCTGATACGATGTACACCTCCGGCGGACGCCCGGGCATCGTGCATCGTCTCGACAAAGACACTACCGGCATTTTACTCGCCGCGAAAACCCCGGAAGCGCAATTTCGTCTGTCAAGGTTTTTTGCCGACCGCAAAGTTGCGAAAACTTACTTAGCTATTGTTTTAGGCGTGCCCAGGGAAGCTACCGGACAATTAATCAACATGCTTGGCCGACATCCGGTGAACCGCAAAAAAATGGCGATAGTCTCCCGTAACGGCAAAGAAGCGGTTACCATTTACAACACATTGCGGTCAGGTTTTTATCAAGGGGTTCTGGTAAGTTTGTTGAGTGTCAATATTTTAACCGGGCGCACACATCAGATCCGGGTTCATTTAGCTTCAATAGGGCACTCGATAATCGGGGATAAGACCTACGGCAACAAACGGCTGCTTCACATAAAACGTCAAATGCTGCACGCCTGGCAGTTAAAAATCCCCAATCCCGCTACCGGTGAATTAATGAGTTTTGAATCCCCGCTGCCCGAAGATTTCCAGGATATCCTGGACGAAATGAAACTTCACCCCGTACAACGATAAAAAATATATCGGCTTAACCGTGTCCATACACCAGTATTTGCCGCAATGCAAGGCTGCCTTGTCCGGTTGTTTTTTCTGTCTGTCTTTTTATAGCCGGGGATGAATTTACAGGCTGTGTGCCTGCCGGATTTTATTTATTTATTTAAAATAATAGTATTTTTGATTTGCATATTGGCAATATTTGATTATTTTAGAGATAAGTACATTTCACAAAAGAATCAATAAGCAGAGGAACTGACAAACATGAAAAAAATAACTTTTCTTTTTATTTGTATGATAATGCTGGGAACTGCCGGATTTAACACGAGAGCAGATGAGGTTTGGAGTAAAATAGCTCTTTATATTCCCAATCGCGTCATGGATGCCATAGATATTTTCACCGTGAGCGTTGGTGTCGGCCCCATCGTCAAAGCCGAACTGCACGCCACTCGTGCTTTTGCTTTTGGCGGTGGTGTCGGAGCACAAGTGATGGCATTAAAAGGCTGTAACCGCCAA
>CAZEXM010000099.1:0-11265 GCA_964515915.1 uncultured Victivallaceae bacterium | reverse complement strand
AATGTTTGATCGTTCGTTTTTCGCTCAAATTTGAACTGCAAAACTTGAGATTTAAGTATACTCAGCCTGATGGGAGTAATTTAGCAGCAAAAATTCAACAATTCGATCAAGGGTTAACACATATTGGCTTTGAAGTCGATGAATTTCATAAGCATATTGAGCAATTGCTCGCACGAAAAATAGAATTTCTTGGAAAGCCGGTTGAATTTCGTCCCGGCGTATGGGTGGCATATTTCCGTGGCCCGGACAACGAAGTAATCGAGTTTCGTCAACAAGCATAATTAATTAACCATAGGAGTCATACTATGAAACTGAAAGACAAGGTTGCAATCATTACGGGTGGCAGCGCAGGTATCGGTGAGGCGATAGCCAGGGATTTTGCCAGCGAAGGAGCAAAGGTCGTTATCGTCGGGCGACGTAAAGCCAAAGCGCAAGCAGTAGCTGAGGAAATATTAAAAGGCGGGACTCCCGCTATCGCAGTTTCGGCGGATGTTGGTATTGCGGAGGATGTCGATAGAATTTTCGAAGAAACTCTCAAGGCTTTTGGTGAGGTCAATATAATAGTAAACAACGCCGCAATTATACATCAGGCAGCGGTGGTCGATACCGATGAAGAAGATTGGGATCGAGTAATCCGCAATAATCTCAAAAGCTGTTTTCTGTGCTGCAAGGCGGCGGGCAAACAGATGATAAAGCAGAATAAAGGTGGTAAAATAATCAACATTTCCTCAATTCATGCCACTCTTTCTGAGCCATCGTGTTCCGCGTACACTGCCGCCAAAGGTGGAATGGAAGCCTTCAGTCGGACGCTTGCAACAGAGCTTGCTCCACATAAAATCAACGTTAATTGTATCCAGCCGGGAGCTACGTATTCGGAATTGACTACACCAATGTATACCGACAGCGTTAAGAAAGCTTTGTTTGAGCGAGTTCCGATTAAGGAAATTGCCCAGCCGGAATGGATTGCCAAGGGAGTAACATTCCTTGCTTCTGAAGATTCTCGCTATATGGTCGGCTCGGTGTTAGTCATGGATGGTGGCTATGTCATGGACGGTTCATTACCAGGCGCAAAATACTGGGAGTAGCAAGCAAACTGGATCATAGGATTCCTGAAATATAATTAGGAATAATAACATCTTAGGACAGGATAGATGAAAAAACTAGACACAAATGTAAAATTACGTAACCAAGATTTGTCTTTTCTTGAAGGCATCACTAGAGATGTCGTAGAGATGGCACGTGTAAGACCTAATGAAATGGTTGACAATTTTGGACCCAATTCTTCTGGGGGGACTTTAATAAGACCGGGCGGCAGGGACTGTTATCCTGCTTTTTGGATTCGAGATTTTGCAATGTCCCTTGAAAGCGGATTAATCACTATCGAAGAACAAAAACACGCACTGCTTTACACTGCACAAAAACAGCAGGAAGGGGAAATGTTGACACAAAGCGGAAGTATCGTTCCGCACGGCTCGATTGCGGACCATATCAGTTTTGACGGTATAGCAATCTTTTTCCCGGGAACCATAGATGATTATCGGGCACAGGGCGGGATATTTGGTAAAACTCCTTGTTATGACGATCATTACTACTTTGTCCATATGGTATGGTATTATATACAGGCGACAAAGGATGTTGATATCCTTAACCGGGAAATAAAAGAAAGAAAATTGATTGACCGGCTGGACCTGGCTTTTGCGGTTCCACCTGCTTGTGAGGATTCACATCTTGTCTGCTGTAATAATGAAAATCGCGGCGTTTCGTTCGGATTTTGTGATTCAATCGTGCAGACCGGCAAACTGCTGTTCTGTTCTATTTTGAAATACCGGGCCGCGCGTCAAATGGCTGAATTATATAATCATCTGGATAATTATGCCGCAAGCAAAAAATATGCTGAAACAGCTTCCTGCCTCAAGAAAAATATTGCCGCGACTTTTCACCCTGAACAAGGACTGCTGCGGGCCAGTACCGGCACCAGCTCCCAGCCTGATGCCTGGGGTTCGGCTTTTGCGGTATATGTTGATGCAGTCGAAGAAAAAGCTGCTCACGCTATAGGGAAAATGCTGGCAGCTGCATACAGCAGTGGAACACTTTCTTTTCGCGGGAATATCCGGCATGTGCTTACTACTGATGATTTCAGTAAAGACACCGCCTGGGAGCTGACCGTAAATCAGAAACAATTTGTAAAAAACCGTTATCAGAACGGTGCATACTGGAACACTCCGACCGGCTGGGTGTGTTATGCAATAGCCAAAGTCAATGAGCCGCTTGCGGCACAACTTGCTGGAGAATACATCGAGGAACTCCGGGAAGGGGATTTTCGAAAAGGAGCCGAATTCGACTCACCTTGGGAGTGTATACATCCAGATGGAGACTACAAACAAAATCCGGTTTACCTGACCAGTGTTTCCTGCCCGCTGGCAGCGTTCAGAAAATTGGGTTGGTAAAAAGTGTTACAGGAGGAAAAACTGTATGAGTATTGATAAACAAAGAATTGAACGGCTGAAAGCAGCACTTGAACAGGCAGAGCTTGACGCACTTATTCTTCGTCTACCGGAAAACATTGTGATGAGCTTTGGGGTCTGGCCGATGGTCGGATTTTCCTATGCGGTTTTCACCGCAGAGGGTGGACCTGTCGCATTAATTGCGCCTTCGTGCGAAGATCAGGAAATGGGCGATTGCTGGGCGGATGATACGCGATTCTTTACCTGGCCGCGTTTGAATATGCCGGATCCGCTGGAAGTTATCCGCAAAGAAATTCAGGATATTGCCAGAAAGCATAAGTTTGCAAGTGCGCGCATCGGCTATGAAGGCAGTTTTGAAGCGGTTGCTCCATCACACAATGCAGGAGAGTCAATGGTTCCCTGTGAAAGTTCGATTGCGTATTTGAAATCAATACTTCCCGCTGCTGAATGGTCGGACGCAAGTAATTTGCTCAATTCTCAGCGGGCAATAAAAACGGATGCGGAAATAGCAAAACTGAGAATTTGTCATAGAGTGGCCGACTTCGGACTTGAAAAGTTCATGACATCAGTACGGACGGGTGTCAGTGAAGCTGAATTGGCAGCAATTGTTTACACCGAATGCCTGACAAAAGGCGTGGAGCTGGATGGCGTCAAGCATATTAATGTCTATCCCCAGATTTCCAGCGGGCCTAATTCATATCGTGCCTGGAGGCCAATCGCTACTACCGGCAAGCGTCGATTAAATGATGGAGAATTAGCCGTTCTTGAACTGGCTGTCTGCGTTGATGGTTTTTGGGCCGATGTGACGCGCGTAAAAGTCGCTGGAAAAGCATCTGCGATACAGGAAAAAGCCTTTGCAGCAGTCAAGGCTGCCCAGGCTGCTGTGATTGAATGCATTAAGCAGGGTGTCAAAGCTTCAACACCGGATATTATTGCCAGAAAAATACTTATTGAATCAGGTTTTGAGAAAAATATTGTTCACCTTACAGGGCACGGCATAGGTTTCAGCTATCACGAACCGGAGCCGTTTCTAATTGAAGGCAATGACATAGTTCTCAAAGTAGGGCACGTTTTTTCTGTCGAACCCGGTTTGTATGATCATAAATGGGGCGGTATTCGACTTGAAGATAATGTTGTTGTCACCGATAATGGTACTGAAGTATTGACTAAAGCAGCAAAAAAATTATAAAAAAGGATAGCAAGTTTGGCTACTGGAAATCACTGTAAGTGTCGCTAAGTTTACATTTGCTTAATTCTAATGGGAAATAAATTACTTATAGTTTTATTATTTTCCTCCATTGCCTGGTCGGCAGCGAAGTCGATTAAATATCCGTTCAGTGAATATACCAGAATTGTGCATGAAGTTGAAGGCGTTTTGCCAAACATAAATGTCTCAGACAATCCGGGGATACATCAAGTAACAACTTTACTTGTGGGCTTCGCACCAAGATGCCGAGACGTTAATAATGCGTCAAAGAGCTTTTTAAAGATGCCATTTTTCTGTCGAGTAGGCATAGTATAGTTCCTAATTTTAGGTTTCATTTGTTTTCCCTGTTTCTCTACCCTTTCGGTTGTAGAGTGTCACATTATTTAAACCATGTGATGAACATCAACACCCCTCACAGAACCGGCCTTGTAGTTTTCCCACATCCGGCTCTTCAACTTAACTCACGTTACACTTGACAATGTGTAAAAATTATGTGTTATTTTCGGCAACGGCAATGGGTAACACTTTATATAGTGGTCAAATCCCTGCCAGTTCATACTCTTCTTTTGACTTCGTTTATTTAGCCATTTATACAGCATTCTCAAAGTATGAGCATAATACGCTTTTATACCGCGCATGTTTTCGCTTACTCCGTAATACTGATAATGTCCGCGAAGTTTTGCTTTCAGAGTATCCCACCATTCCTTCGGTCTCTTGAGATTGCGTATCCCTTTCAACCAGTCTGTCATTTCCTTGCACTTACGATTGAACCTCTTTCGGTTGGTTTTGCGCCCAAGTTTAAACCGTCCTTTCCTTGTTTTCGTGCAATAGTGCGTGAACCCAAGGAAGTTGAACGTGTTCGCCGGACGCCCCTGATTACGGGAATTTTCCAGTTCAAATTGGCCAAAGCTGATTCTGCGGCTCTTTTCAGAGTGCAGTTCCAGTTCATATTTATTGAACCGGTTTTGTAAAGCCCGTTCAATTCGTTGTGCATCATTGGCATATTGAACCACACAAATGAAGTCATCGGCATATCGCACCATCGCGCAGTATCCCTTGATCGCCGTTTTAACGACGTTATCGAACCATTCGTCCAACACGTAGTGAAGAAACACATTCGCCAGCAACGGACTTAAAATACTGCCCTGCGGCGTGCCAGTTTCCGTGGTAACCAGCTGGTCGCTGTCCACGTATCCGGCTTTCAAGAACTTTTCAATTAGGTACAGTAACGAACTGTCTTTGATTCTGTTCCGCATAAATTCCATTAGCAACTTATGTGATACATTATCGAAAAAACCTTTAATGTCCGCTTCCACCACATGATTTATCGGATTTTGATAAATCTGATTTTGCAGTTCTTTCAGTGCTTGATGACAGTTCCGCTGGGGGCGAAAACCATAAGAAAAATCCATAAAATCCTGTTCGTAGATACTTTGAAGTATCTTTGCTATGGCTTTTTCAACTATCTTGTTTTCGATACTTGAAATGCCCAGCGGACGTTGTCCGCCGTCGGCTTTGGGTATGTATACCCGACGTGCCGGTACAGGTTTAAATTTCTTTCTCTTTAGCCTATCTACTAAGTTATCCAGATTTTTATCCAGATTCACCTCGTATTCACACCAACTCACATTGTCTAAACCTACAGCCTTGTTTCTGTCAAGACCGTAAAAGCATTGCTTGAGAAAGTCCGCGTTCAGTAGATGAACTAAGCTTATAAACTGCATGTCGGGCTCCCTTTTAGCGTGTTCCGCTATAAGAGCAAGTTTAATTTCTGTTTTACCCATTTCCGTGTATGGCATAGTTATACTTACCCTTTGCGTTAAATTGCGCCCTTCGAGTGAACCAAATTGTTCTCAACAGGCATTACCCTGTCTACACCTCTACTATGACTTAGTCCGACTACCAGAGAAGCGTACTGCGTCATTACGTTTTGTCCGTTCTTACGCAGCTTCTTTGAAATCCTCTGGCTCTCCCAAGTTCCGATACAAACATTTTCGTCGACCCGCCACGGACTCAGACCCCGCCATGCCGATATGCACTCACCTTTTACGTCCATATCGATGTTGACTTCCAGTTTATGAAAACCTTGGTCCCTTGAGACATGTGCTATTTCGGGGCTCAATACCTTCACGCTTTCGCATTGCGGCTGACCGACTGCCCTTTCCTCAGCTTCGCATGGTTCGTTACCTTGCCATACGTGAGGTTCAGTTTCGGGCTGCTGGTTAGGCATTACCCGAGTTGGATTGTCCAACTTATTTGCACCAGCTTTGCTTGGCACTCTCATAACTAGCACTCTACTTTTTCTACCGAGAACTCTTAATCCAATCAGGATACTCAAAGTTAAAAGTTTTTCAGGTTTTAATTGGATTGTTACTAACCTTTTGCAAACCGGTATTATACGAACTACAACACAGAAAATCAACAAAAGACTTTCTCAAAATTTATAATCGGACAAAAAGATTTATTTGAGGTAAAATGTCAGAATAAAAACACAGTCATCCCGTAAAATTTTAAAAGCAGCGTTTTATGACAATATTTGAGCGTGAAGTATGCGAGTTTCGCTAGACCCCTTTTGTCATATGCGCTTTATTGAGCACGAATGTCAGGTAACTTCAAAATTTATTTGATAGCAGCACTCAGGTGATGCCCTGGCTTTCATACGTTTACCCATGGTATCGCAACGTGCCAATATATCTGAAGGTCAAAATAATTCCATATGACTCCGCGGATCAGAGTAAAAAGCCTGCTGAATGAATGTTTCCAAACATTTTTACACGCCACAAAACGCAACAGAAGGTAGGTCAACAAGGCGATCCACACCTGCCAGCGAACCGCGTTTTCATTGTGCCTCATAAAGTCGGCAAGTTGCAAGGTCTGCTTTATTTCCTTGAAGAAAACCTCAACTCCCCATCTCGCCCGGTAAAGTTCGCATATGGTTACGGCTGACCATGTAAAGTTGTTGGTGATAAATGTCATGCTCATCTTCTACAGTTTGAAAAATGACATTGTTGATTATAAATGACTTAAGCACACTCAAAAAGTTGTTGGCACCACAAAAACCGATTTTTCAAAAATTACTCAGTCGGCAAATCTGACCGCCGGCGGGATCGCCGCTCCGGCAGCCTGAAAGACTTTTCCGGCGCAACCTTTCAATTCGCTTCTGAAAATTATTCTTTTGTCGGATATTTCGGCTGTCACTTCCTCTACGGCGGCGATATCGCGCAGGATATCATACCATTCCAGTAGAAGACCGCGTTTTTCCAGGCGGCGCTCCAATTCCCGGCGCAGTAAAATCGCCAGAAAACTGCAAAATACGTGCCCTCGAATCGTGTCATCGAGTTTGTGATAAATCGGCCTGGTGTCAAGCCCGGACTTCATTGTACGGAATATATTTTCCACCATCCATAAAAGTTTATATTGTTTCGCTACATCTTCAGCTGATATATTTTCCTTATCCGTGGTTAAAACCCATTTCCCATCGAATCTGGATTCCGCATGAATTTTCTTTTCGTCGATACTGAATCGACTGTTTTCGGGTGTTTTCACATATTTGCGAAATCCTTTGTTGCCGACAAGAGACTTGTCGCCCTGTTTTAGCTTTTTCCGTAGAGCTTCGACTATCGCCTCGCGGTCATGCGCGTCTTTTCTGGCCTGAACCTCATTCAGACAGATAATGTAACGTCGTCCTTCAAACTCAACTTCTTTGACTTTCAATGCTGATTTACGGTCGTTTCCCGGTTCAACCATACGGTAGCGTCCACCTCGGGCAAGAACCTGTTCTCTGACAGCCTTGACTTTACGGAGCCGCACTCCGAGTATATACGAAAAAGAACTTTCTTCCGATTCAAGGAAATCAGTCATCGCTTTGCTTATCATGCCGCGATCCGCGACAACGCATACATCCCTGATCCCGAAACAATGCTGAAAACGCTTCACTATTTCTTTCAGCGTCGTAACATCAGTGACATTTCCCGGCCACATCTCACAACACAATGGAATACCTTCATTATCAAGTACGACTCCGACAACCATCTGTTTGCGGTCGGGTCTGTGATCTTTGCTGTTTCCATACTGGCCGACACTTTTACCGCCTTCGCCTTCGAAATAGATGCTGGTAGTGTCGAAAAATACCATGTCAACCTGGGTGAATAAATCGCGGCGACGGTCAAAAAGCAACTCTTCGATTATGTCTTTATTACAGCGCGAAACGAATTTGACGCATCCAGTCTGTTCAGGATGGGGTTCTCCCAAAAACCCCATGGCTCGATACAAATGCTGGAGCTCAAGACCTTCAGTTCCCGGCAAATTAAAATCTTCGCGCCAAACCAGTGAAGAACGATCACTGCCAGACTCGAAAATACGGTGAATAACCGTGTGGTAAATTGCCCGTTCGACATCAAATTGATAACGGCGAGCACTAACACACTGATTTATCGCCTGGCCAATGCCGATATCCTTCCAGAGCCGTCCGAACACCGCTTCAGGACGATACGCAAACATTTTACCGGCTTGCTCCTGCCGGCTTTATGTGCGGTCAGCAAAGCAAGCTTCTCACTGAATCGAGCACCTGATTCAAGCAGCGAGTCCAGTCTGCCACTGGAACGCAGTTGTTCAAAGTTGCCAAGCGTCAGCAAAACTTTTTGCCGGGTTTTACCACGTTCATCGCGGTAGTTCTCGACAATTTGAAGGTATTCGTATTTTCCGGTTCGTTTTTTTCTAAAAAACATCGGCACCTCCATAAGTTGACACCACTAACTTATAGGTGAAAAAAACTAATTTCAATAGATAAAACAAAAATAATTAACAGATTATTGGCACCACATTTCGACTTTCGACCCGATCGCCAACCTCAAAACACCTTCATTTTCACGCCAAACTGTAGAAGATGAGTCATGCGAACCATTTTATTTTTAACTTCTACCTCGGCTTCCACCAGGCGGAGTTCCTGGGGATAGTTCTCAAAACTGGTCGTATTACTGAGTTTGATTCGAACGTCACGGATTCATGGATGCTCCTTTCTTTTTCGAGAAAATAAAGGTGCCATGGATCCGTTTCTTTTTCAAGTTTTTAGATTTTTATGGGATGGCTGTGGAATAAAAACTAGTTTAAAACTACTTTTTACATATTTTATGAAAAAAAAATGATATTACGCAAGCTTATTTATTTTTGTAAGATCGGATTGCCTATTGCTATTATGTTGGCTTGATGGGGATAGCCTGAGGTATAGGAAATTTTGAAACCAAAATTTCCTTGAGGTTTTTTTATTTTGATTATGACTGATGAATTTTCTTCGTTAAAATCAAATTCCTGAACCGTTTTCCCATCGTTGATGAGTTGTATTTTTACGCCTGATTTTTGATTTAAAGAATCGGGATGCAAGCCGATAGACGCTTCAAAAGTTAAATACAACCCCTTTGGTATCCAGTAATAAAGTAATGCTTCATAGTGACTGCCTAGGCTTATTCCTTTGTCAAAAGAAATTATTTTATTATCCAATTTTAGTTGCAAGGGGATTTTTTTTATATCGCTGTTGACTGCAATATCTTTCAGGTAGGAAAGAAAACGGTACCCGCCGGAACCGCTAAGTGGAAATTCGAAAGGTTCCAGTTTAGAGAGAGAGATTTTCTTTAAATGTTTAGAATCTTTAAATTTCTGATTTGCTATAGCCCATACAGAAAAAAGCATATCTGTACAAAATTTTATGGTATTTGCAAACATTTCCTGGACAAGAGCAGGATTTTCGTTTTCATTACCATTGTAAACATTCTGGACTATCTTGAAACAGATGCGTCTTGATCTTGATACGGTTTTCACGTAAGCAGCATAAAGATGCATTACTATTTCCTGCACGCTTTCACCAAGCAATTTAGGAACATATTCAAAAGACTTAATTTTGCTGCAATCTAGTGCTGTTAAAATACAAAGCGGAGTCTTGCTTAGATCGTCTTGCTCCTCAAATAATCTTTCCAGTACGAAAAGATCAGTGCCGTATGGGCCCTCGAGTGAATGTGCTCCGAAAGATGAGTCTTCCAGCATATGTAACAGACAGCCCGCGAATTTTGCTCCTTCTGTATAATTATCTTCACTGAAGCATTTAACTATACTGTTTAGATAAAATTCAAATCCTCCTTTTGCATGTTCAAAATTGTTGTTATGGAATTGTTTGGGTTTTTCTAATCGCTGTTCTTCCAGCTTAGGTAGCCAGTAGCGATATAATTCATTAAACGGAGTATCCGGGAGGTAATGGAATTGGATTCCATTCTTTATAAACATATAAGGAACTATACTTTCATAAACGTTTTTATCCTGACTGAGAAAATCATCAGGGTAACAACAATATTTTTCAATTAATGATTTTGATGCATTCTCCGGCAGTTGAAAATAAGGAGTCAAAAAATCTATTACTGCTTTGGTAAGCTTGCTATGTTGCACTGGATCAGGCATATAAAAATCCTATTATCTAGCCTCTGGGATTATTGCTTTTAGTTCAATTTTCTCCACATTTTTGGAGTTTTTTAAAAGCATTTGCAAGGCCGCTTTACCGTGTTCCGCACTATCGCTTTCCAGATTTACAGCGGCAATATTTGGATACCAGCGTCCTTTTTCTTCTTTGCCGTGACGGATTATAAAAATATCCTCAGGGCATTTTAGATTATTTTTCATCATATATTCCCATACGCCGGGAAATCCGGGTTCAGTAACAAGTACGCAATCCGGCTTATGTTTTGAGAGTTTGTTCATTGCCCTAAAGCCATCTTCATCAATGTTAGCATAGCTGATCACTGATTTTACTTTTTCAGGATAGTGTACTTTGCAGTCTTCCGCCGCATGCAGCAGATCTCTGGAAACCAAACGGTTCATAGGTCCGCTTATAACAGCTATACGCTGACAGCCATGTTCAACAGCCATTTTCATACTGCTATTCAAGGCTCCATAATAGTTTGTGGAAACTGTTCCGAAGTTGCCGTCAAAATCACAATTGCCTACTACAACAATATTGTCATTACTCCTTTTACCCGCCTCGACGAGCATTTTACGTGTCAACTCTCCAGCAATAATAAGTCCTTCGCCGGGTTGCGGCTGAAACCATTGTAGAAACTCATTAATACCTTTCTTTATACCGACGATTATTTTTAAGCCGTATTTGTTTGCTTCTTCCTCAAGCCCCTGAAGTATATTAAAATAGAATGGATGAGAGAGCTGTTCGCCAACAACCACATACCATATATTGCCGACTTCCGAGATATTTTCTTTTAGTTTTGTCATATCTGCTACATAAATGCCACTAGCGGCTTTTTTCACAAGCAGTTTATCTTCCAGCAATAGATTAATTGCCGCACCAACTGTTCGCAGCTCAACACCATAAATACTTTTTAGTTTACGATAGGAAAAAAAGCGTTGTCCGGGAGTATACCCGCCCAGAGCCAGTTCTTTTTTTAACTGACTGTAAATCTGACTGTAAACCGGAGTTGCTATACTCCGTGATATTTTATCAGGTAATATGTATTGACTAACTCGCATATTTAATTCCATAAGTAAATTAATAACTTAAGTTTTGCAGTTCGTTTTTCTGCTTGATATTATGATGCAATT
>CAZEXM010000098.1:0-11322 GCA_964515915.1 uncultured Victivallaceae bacterium | reverse complement strand
CCATAAGTCCGACAGGCTGCTAGAGGCGCAACGAGCAAGCTGGGATTTTATGTCATAAAGTGCAGAAGATGCCCTTTTTTTCCACTTGTATCAATGTGTATTCTTTTTGATTCGGATTTTTTGAGTTTAAAACCCGCAAGATTTACTATATATGATTGTTTCCGGTGAGTTTTCAAATCAGTTATTATGTAAAATAACTGACAATTATCAATCTCGTTCACTCCGGTGTTTTGTAAAAGAATTTCAAGATAATCCGGTGCGTCTTTTCGAATTGCCGGATCATAATTATTTTCTACAAGTATTTTTTTAATAAATAAGTCGTCAGTTCCTTTAGATTCGAGAATTTTCTTATCGACGTTTACAGGATTTTTATCTGCTTTGTCATTGATGCCATCTCCATCTGTGTCCTGATTAAGCGGATCCGTTCCAAGAATTTTTTCAGCTTTGTCCGGAATACCATCTTTATCCGTGTCAACTCGTGATTCATTAGATTATAATTCCCAAAAAATAGAAACCCTGCAAATACAATACACAATCTCAAACTCATTTTCATCTTAACCTCCATTTTTTAATAATTACAAGCGAGGGCAAATTCTGAAAAATTACGACACTTAAAGAAACGCTAGTGTATTGTATATCTTAAAAATTCGTATTTGCTTCGACTATAATGTAGCACAACCGTCTCGGTTGTGAATATACTCAAGCGAGACGCTTGAGCTACATTCTTGTTTATTTACCACAAACCTTTAAACTTTACTGAGTACTAGGATTTTGCGCTTAATTCTTGAAGTTTTTTCATTAGGGTTATTTTTTCTTCGGGGGTGGCGGAACGTAATTTCTGCATTAATTCGGCTAATTTTAACTTTTTATAATGGTCGCTGATCGCAACTAAGCAGTCTTCCACAGCTTTTGCGGCCTGCTTGCTTTTGTAGAGGGTTTCCTGAAGCAGAATCCTACTTAATTCCGGCGACGGGTTCTCCCGCTCGAAATCCGATAAATGAGTTCTGACATGCTCCCATTCCCCGTTCAAAGTACAATTAATTAACTCGTTGAGCGCCCTGCCCGTAAGCGTTTGCGTCAATTTTTCCGGCGGTAGTTCGGCCGCTAAATGATTGGCCGTTTCTTCAGAGGCCAAAGCAAGTTCAAGTAAGGTTTTTTCGGCATGCCTGATGCCTGCCGGCGGCTCCGGGATATTTGCTTGCATAATTGATTCGTTATTGAAATCCGCTTCTTCGAGTTCCGGGCGGCGCTTGAATTTGAATGTGTTCGCTTTGGCCTGGCTTTCTTTGTTGTATTCACTGAAAATCGTTTCCGGCTTGACGCCGAGGCGCGAACTCAATTCCTGAATATACATCTCGCGGGCAACTGGTTTGGATATTTTACGAAAATACCCCAGCATTTCGCCGATAATCCGGCTTTTGCCAAAAGGCGTATTAAGCTCATGTTCCGGGAAAATTATTTCGCAGAGAAAATCCAGCATATCGATAGCTTCATCAACTATTTTATTGAGGCCGGCTTTACCGGAATCCTTAAATATTTCGTCCGGGTCTTTTCCCCCCGGGAAAGGTATTATCTTTATTTCAAAATCCAGCGGCAAAAGCAGTTCCAGCGCCCGCGCCGTGGCTTTCCGCCCGGCGCTGTCGCTGTCAAAAGCCAGATATACCCGGTCCGTATAGCGTTTTAAAATACGTGCCTGTTCGTCGGTAAAAGCCGTTCCCTGAGGGGCGACGGTACATTCCAGTCCCGCCCGGTGCATGGCGATCGTGTCGAGCTGCCCCTCGCAGAGTATGGCCATATTGCGTGCTTGAATCGCTTTCCGCGCAAGCGGCAGGGCATAAAGTATATTACTTTTTTTGAATACCGGAGTTTCGGGGCTGTTAAGGTATTTCGCGCCTGGCGATTCTTTTTCGATGCTTCTGGCGCTGAAGCCGACAACCCGGCCTTGTTCGTTCCAGATTGGAAAAATTAAACGATTACGGAAGCGGTCATAGATGCGATTGCTGTTTTCATTTTTGATGCTTATGCCTGATTCGAGCAGTTCGGCGTCGGAAAAACCCCGTTCCTTACCGTGAATGAGTGAGGCGTCCCAGGAATCCGGCGTGGCGCCTAACTGAAATTTTTGCGCTATTTCAGGAGGGATACCACGATTCGTCAAATATTGACTAACCGGCCATTCAGGATTATTTTTGAGCAGAAGCGCATACCATTCGGCAAATTCCGTGTTTATCCGGTAAAGGCGTTCACGCCGTCCGGCACGTTGTTGCGCCTGTTGCTGTTCCCGGGGGCTGGAATAAGTTTTTTCAGGAATAATTACGCCGCATTTTGAGGCGAGAAGATGAATCGCGTTCGGGAAATCCACTTTTTCCCATTCCATAACGAATTTGAAGGAGTCTCCTCCCGCCCCGCAGCCGAAACAGTGATAACGCCCTCGTTGTTCGGAGATGGTGAAAGACGGAGTTTTCTCATTATGAAACGGGCACAAAGCTTTCCAGGTTCCGCCGCCGGCCTTTTTAATTGGAATATAAGCGCGAATGACGTCTGCGATATTGCAGCGGGAACGAATTTCTTCAATAATTTCTTCGGGTACTGCTCTATTCATAATTTATCCATTCGCTTTAATTTTTGGTTCTTTCGGTGTTTTTACGGATGAGGACAAAAATACGAATATCCAATATCCAACAAGGAATATCCAATATCCAAGTTTTTAGTCGCTATCACTCCTTTTTTTCAATAATATAAATGCTTCCGTCGTTAAGTATTCATACTTTATAATCTATGGAACAACCTTGCAAGTCAATCTTTCTCTTTATGTTCATCGCTTTGTTGTATTTCCTTCATCATTGAACATTCCTTGTTGGATATTGGATATTCAAACGCCTCACTATGATGTTAATCCATTAAAACCCGGCTTTAATTTTTTTGATGCGGCCTTCCACTCTTCTGCGCTGCGTTTCAAAACCCGGCGACGGAACTGTTATTCTGAGATATTTTTTGTAAAAGCCCAGGGCCCGTTTGGATTCTCCAACATATTTATCTATGAAAGTGGCAAAATTAAGAACTATAAGCGGTTTTGAAGGAGCCAGTTGGTAAGCTTTCACAAAACAGGCGGCGGCTTTGCGGATTTGTTTTCGTTCCGCGTAATAAATTCCCATTTCGTTCCATAATTCCGCGCGTTTTTTGAATTCTTTCTTTTTTGTCAACAGTTTGTAATATTTGATCGCGCTATCGAGTTTGAGCGTCGCGGCGCAACGTCCAAGCAGCAACAAGGTATTATTGTCATCGGGTTTTATTTGCAAAGCACGCAATAAAGGAGTAATGGCGTCCTGCATCTTTTGCTGATCTTTGGAATAAAGCCGTCCGAGCGTATATTGTGCCCAAAAATCATCAGGAGCGTTTTTGACTGCCCGGCGGGCGGCATTCAAGGCCAAATCGGCTTTGCCGCAGCCTTCATAGGCGATGGCCTTAAAGATAAGGGCGGCGGTATTATGCGGTTCACGGTTTATTACGATGTTAAGACATCGCAAAGCTTTTTTCCATTCGCCTTTGCTCGCGTCGCCCAGGGCATTATTCATCAGGGCCCGGGTAGGCAAAGCTTGAGATTGGCCGCAGCCGGGAATCAGTACGACGCCCGCGCCGGCAACGATACAGGCCGCTAACAGGATTCTTATTTTTTTAATATACATTTTTATTATTGCTTAAGTAATTATTTTTAAACACCCGTAATGAATAAACTAGTTTACGGCTATGCTTTTTACAAATGAAAAAGACAGCTTTCCGTTAACTTTCCGCTGGAGTGAGATTGAGGAAATTTTTGCTTAGAGGAGGCAATTGCAAAAGTCTCCACAGCAGATTTTTATTTAAAAAGCTTCAACAGGATACGGGGCGTTTTGCTGCCGCTAAGCAAAGTAAGCACAAAATATAAGCCGCAAAATGCGCCGCCGCTTATCAGCAAGGGCAGAAGGTCATTGGGCAGCCAGGAAATTTTCAGCCGGGCCAGCAGGAACGGATAAGTGAATAATAACAATAAAGTCAGGACTCCGCTCACCATGACTCCACGAAATAATTCCGGCAGTAAAGTTTTTAGTTTTAAATCGTAATTTTTAAATTTTCTGTGCAGCGCCCATAATAATAATGAATTATTCAGTAAAGACGCAATCACCGTAGCTAAAGCTATTCCGCCCTGACGCAGCCAAATCATTAAACTCAGACTCAAAACTAAATTTACAAAAATACAAAAAACCGATATTTTTAAAGGAGTAGTCATGTCTTTGCGCGCGTAAAATGCCGGGATAAGTATTTTGCTCGTGGCAAAAAACGGTATTCCACAGCCGTAAAATAACATCGCCCAGGCCGTTTCCCGCAAGGAAACTTCGGTGAACGCCCCCCGCATATACAACAGGCGCAGCAGGGGGACTCGAAACAGAACCGCGAAAACGGCGACTGGAATGCATAAATACAATAAACAACGCAAAGCTAAACGCAAACTTGTAAATAATTCTTCAAAATCATCCCGCGCCGCCGCCCGCGACATGTCAGGCAGAAGCACCGCCCCCATGGATAATGCGAAAATACTGATTGGCAAGTAAACAATGCGGTCGCTGTAAGTTAATGCCGGCACCGCGTAGGGACTTATAAAAGCGGCGATTAAACGATCAGTAAGTAAACTGAACTGCAGTGCCGACGCTCCGATTAAGCCGGGAAGCACTAAACATGAAAGTTCTTTGACGGCCTTAAAACCCCGGTGAAAAGATTCCATTTTCATGGGGAACATGCCGTGATGCCGCAAAAGCAGCAGCATTAATCCCAGCTGCACCACACCGGCAAGCAGCACCGCATACGACAAAGAGCGTAAAACAGAATGAAAATCACCGGCTGAAGCGGGGATAACAAACAATAAACAACTAATCAGCGAAATATTTAACAGCAGAGCCCCCAGAGCCGGCAGGAAAAAAACTTTTACGCTGTTTAAAACCGAGCTTATCACCCCGACAAAACACATAAAAAACGCGTAAGGCATTAATAAAGGAATCAATTCTAAAGCAAGTTGTCCATAATCGACTGTCACCCAGAAGCGTAATAAAATCGCGATACCGGCAATAATCATGATTAATATTGCCAGGACAACTCCCAGGGAAAGAAAAATTGCGCCAAGCTGCCGTCGGGTTCCGCTGCGGCCGTCTTTTTCCAAAGCATGCGACACCAGTGGAACCATTGCCGTTCCCAAAGCGCCTTCGCCTAAAAAACGCCGGAACATATTAGGCACCATAAAAGCCAACTGCCACGCCGACGCTAAAACACCGCCGCCCAAAACGCCGGCTTCAAGAATTACCCGGAATAAACCAAGCACCCGGCTCAACAAAGTCGCCAGCGCTATTGCTGAAGAGCTTTTTAAAATTCCCCTGCCCGATTCTCTCATTGGCAAACCTGTGTTTTAGTTTTTTAAATATAACAAGGCCGATGTCCGGCTTTTTTAAAGACGCGAGCGTTCGAGCTTTCACAAGTCAATCTTTTCCATTTGAGCACACCATCGAATATTTTAAAGCCCCAGGGGGATTACCCGCCGTAGCCTCGCATTCATATTTCAAGTAATGTAGCACAACCGTCCCGGTTGTGAATATGCTTGAGCTACACACTCCAGTTGCTTAGTCGCTAAAGCTTCCCAATACACCGCCTGAAGGCGGAACTACGAACAAATAGAAAATAATCCATATCTATTTTGCCAATACTTCTGTTTTTTATATCGTAAAACTTCTGATTTTCTGTTTACAAACTTTCTCTGCAAGATGGACTAGTTTCTTTACATAAACCGCGAGAATTTCCAAATCCTCTTTTGAGATTCGATATCTCGGAGTATAGCGGGCACTGATATAAGCATAGTCTAATAGATTAAAACGGTTTTGCTCTTCTTTTGTCTCGTGCGGGAAAAGGTCAGCAAAAGAACTGTTTTCCGCCACGACCAGATCACTTAGTACAATAAGCCAATGTTCATTGGGGATGTAGTTTGTGAATACGAGAAGAACTGCTTTGTAAGAATGTTCCGCGGCCTGATGGAGAAGAAATGCGGCTAACTTATAATTCTTGCGTTTCATCGCATCCAAATAACCATTATAGAAACCTTCTGCGCTTTCAAACCAATCTTCAAAGCGTTCACGGGCAATGCGCTGTTTTTCTTCAGATGTCAGTTCGCGTTTATTCGCAAGTTCAAATTCACCGGAATCAAAAAGTATACGGCCATCTTTCTTAATATCAGAAAAGAAATATTGATCATCAGAAAGCTGCCTGTTTAAGGAGTGAATATCGTGAGCAATGATTCTTGGATGAGCACTTAGTTTCAGGGCATTACATGCTTTAGTTATTTCATGCCAGAGCTTGCTGTTGTCAGCGGTTCCTTTGTGTCTGGTAACGGCCAGAATATCATAATCCGACGGATGCCCTGATCTACGATTGGGTTTGAGGTCGGCTTCGACCTTATAGTCACCACGCGCGTACGAGCCGAAAAGGATAATCATCTCCAGGTCAAAATTGCACTTATCATAAATAACTGTGACTATCCGCTTTAACTCATCTCTTTTGAATTCCGGTAAGTGCTCAAGTGTCTGTTTCATGATGATAAATATCCTGCTTCGCTTTTATTTCTATTCTTATTTTTAACTCAATAGGCTATTTTTATATTGAAAACCCTGTATTAAAGCGGAATTTTCGATAATTTTACAAATATAGTGCCTGCTTGTTTAATGTCAAGGGTGATTGAGCGCTCACTGGCTGACTAACGCTCACGAGGGAGACGGCGTCCTCGGACGCCTCGGTGCGATTGTTTTTTTTTCACAAATTAATGTAGCACAAGCGTCTCGGTTGTGAAGATATTCAAGCGAGACGGTTGACTTTCGCTGTGCTCAGTCTCAGCCTTCGCAAAGTGAGCTACATTTTTTATATATAATGCGAACATTTAAGCTGTATAGTGTACTAGACCGAAAAACGCACGTGGATAACATCTCCATCCTGCACTATGTAATCTTTTCCCTCAATCCGCAGTTTACCGGCGGCTTTGGCATTGTTCCAGCCCTGATATTCAAGCATCGCGTCATAACTGACCACTTCCATACGAATGAATCCGCGACACATGTCAGTATGGATTTTGCCGGCGGCTTCCGGCGCGGCTGTGCCTTTGACGATTGTCCACGCCCTTGTTTCCATCGGACCGGCGGTGAAAAAGGTGATATGTTTCAATAAACGATACCCGGTATGAATTACCCGCGTCAAACCTGTTTCAGTTACCCCCAGGTCTTCCAAAAACATCGCCGCGTCTTCCGGGTCAAGCTGGCGCATTTCCTCTTCCAGCTTCGCGCAAACCGGAATAACTTCCATATTATGTTCTTTCCCGTACTCGATCATTTTTTTAGTCGTGTCGTTTTTGCCGAATTCACGAAAATTATCTTCATCGACGTTCGCGCAGATGAAAGCCGGCATAATTGTTAAAAGCCCGAGACTATTGGCTATTTTAGTTTCAACCGGGTCTTTCTCCTCATATTCAGGGCGTTTACCAGCGGAAAGCTGCGCTTTGAATTTCATCGCCAATTCTAATTCAGCTTTGACTTCGGCATCCCCCGAACGCATAAGTTTTTTTGATTTTTCCAGTTTGCGCTCAAGCATCTCCAGGTCAGCCAGCATTAACTCAGTCATAATGACTTCAAGATCATGTACCGGATTGATTTCACCGTCAACATGCACCACGCCGGAATCGGTAAACACTCTCACCACATGGGCAATCGCGTCAAGTGAACGAATGTGGCCCAGAAACTGATTTCCCAGGCCCTGGCCCTCACTGGCGCCCTTGACCAAACCGGCAATGTCAATGAATTTCAATGTCGAAGGAATCAGCTTGGCTGATTTTTCCAGTTTCCCCAAAACCTGCATGCGTTCATCCGGCACCACCGCAATGCCGGTATTCGGCTCAATCGTGCAGAACGGAAAATTCGCCGCTTCGGCGCCGCCGCCGCTTAAAGCGTTAAACAAAGTGGATTTCCCCACATTGGGCAATCCGACAAAACCACATGAAAAACTCATTATTTAAAATTTCCTGAAATTGTAAGCGGCCAAGCTTATTTTTTTTATAAGATGCTACAGTTATTAAGCAAAAAGAGCCCGTCCAAAGACGGGCCCCAAATATTTTTAAGCACGAAATTACATTTTTTCGGACAAGGCATTATCGTCATAGAAGAAGTTGTAAGCGTTATGCTCACGATCAATGACCCAGGCCGGACGCATCATCGGGCCGTAACCCCAGCCGATACCTTCCGGGTCATCAGGGCAGCCCGGTAAAGGCATCAGAAATGTAACAATGTCGATTGTTCCGACAACCGCACGGGCCACGGTCATTCCGACTCCTCGGAGTACCCCGTAAGAAAGAGCGGCAAGATTTCCTTTTTCCTGAGCAACATCCAAAGGCTGCTGGATCAGTTCCAGGGGGCCGAAAGCAATATTTACAACGCCCCGGCCTAATTTTTCCAGAGGGCCGCTTTCTGCGAAACATTGAGGCGCAATGCTCAAAAAAGAGAAGACAAACAGTAGAAACAGATATTTTTTAAAGAATTTCATTCAAGTCACCTTTGCCAATATATTAACAGTTGCAAAATTAATTAAAGGCCAGGCACATTTTATATGATTTAAACCTTGACCTTTGAAAATATAAGCGGTATTTTAAAAAAATCAAGAAATTTTTAATTATAAAATTTTAATATGAGGATTTTATTGTGAATAAAAAACAAAGATTTTCTGATCTCAGCATATTAAGCGGCTCGGAAAACAAATATCCGAACTCGCCGGATGACGCGAAATTAGAGGCTTTCGAGAACATCTATCCGGACAGGGATTATGTTATTACTTTCGATTGTCCGGAATATACTTCACTTTGCCCGGTAACAAATCAGCCCGATTTCGGACATATCATAATTCGTTATGTCCCGGACAGGAAATGTATTGAAAGCAAATCCCTCAAGCTTTTCCTGTTTTCATTCCGCAATCACAATACTTTTCACGAAGAATCCGTAAACCGTATCCTTGACGCGCTGGTGGAAGCATGCGCCCCGCGTCAAGCTGAAGTGACCGGAAAGTTCCGTCCCCGCGGTGGAATCGCCATAAACGTTAAAGCCGCATACGGAGGAAAAATCGATGAATAAACATTATTCTTTCATAGAAAACGGCTCGGTAACTTCTCCGGCGGGCTTTAAGGCCGCCGGAATCGCCGCCGGTTTGAAAATCAGCGCCGCCCCTGATCTGGCAATGATTTATTCGGATGTACCCGCAAATTTTTCAGCGGCGTTCACCTCATCCGTGTTCGCCGCGGCGCCGGTTCGCCTGGGGCGAGAGCGCACGCGCGCCGGGAAAACGCTTCGCGCCATAGTTGTAAACAGCGGCAACGCCAACGCCTGCACGGGCCGAACCGGTATGGACAACGCTCATAAGATGTGCGAATTGGCGGCACAGGAGTTATCCATTCGGCCCGAAGAAGTAATCGTTTCTTCAACCGGCAGGATCGGCGTTCAACTGCCGATGGAAATAATCTCCAAAGGCATTAAAAAAGCGGCGGCGGCATTGGACAGCGCTTCCGGCGCGGCGGCGGCGGCAGCGATAATGACAACCGACACCGTCCCCAAACAAGCGGCGTTAAGTATCGAATTAAGTTCCGGCAAAGTAACGCTTGGCGCAATGGCTAAAGGCGTTGGTATGATTAATCCTGAAATCCGCGTTCCGCATGCGACAATGCTTTGCTACATCACCACCGACGCGCTAATCGACAATTCGCTGCTCAAGGATTTTCTCGGGCGGGGAGTTGAAAATTCATTCAACCGCATCACGGTTGACGGCGATATGAGCACTAATGACACAACTGTCATGATGGCTAACGGCCTTTCAAAAGTCGAAGTTAAAGCCGGTTCAAAAGACGCGGAAATATTTTATCACGCCCTGCAGACGCTGTTGCAGCAGCTCGCGCGCGAAATGGTCATGGACGGCGAAGGCGCGACCAAATTTGTAACCATTTACCTTGTGAACGCCAAAGACACCGTTTCCGCCAAAGCCTGCGCGGAAGCCGTTGCCAATTCCTTATTGTGCAAAACCGCCTGGTTTGGTTCAGACCCCAACTGGGGCAGAATCGTCGCGGCATTAGGTTATTCGGGTGTTGATTTCGATCCTGAGCTGGTAAACGTCTATTACAATGATCAAGCGGTAGTCGTCAATGGCGGAAACGCGGGAACTCCGGAAGAAAAGCTGGTCAAGGTTCTGCAAAACCGGGAGTTTTCAATCACGGTAAACATGAATGCCGGTAAGGCTAAATATTGGGTTTGGACCTGTGATCTTTCTTACGAATACGTGAAAATCAACGCGGAATACCATACTTAGAAAAGTTGTGAGTTGTGAGTTGTTGAGGGGCGCTTCGCCCCTCAAACTCCCCCCGCGCCTTATGCAGGCGGCAGCAGGCGCAAACGCCTGCACCATGTTTTTTTCTTAGCCGGGAGCGCTGAACGCCAGTTCGGCATTTTTATAATGTAGCACAAGCGTCCCGCTTGTGAATATTCTCAAGCGGGACGCTTGACTTTCGCTGCGCTCAGTCTCAGCCTTCGCAAAGTGAGCTACATTGCATTCGTGGACAAATCAGCAGTTTCATAAAAGTAACCAACGGAGCCAACCAACGGAGCCATACATGAACAAATCCTCTTATTTATTGTGTTTATTTTTAAGTATTTATAAATTTATGCTAGCATAAAAACTTCATCAGCGGCGGGATACATCCTTGATTTTGACTTACTTGTTTTACTGGATTGTTTCTCCAGCCATCAACAAAATTTCTAATGCGCCTGGGCATTATTTCACCTCAAAAATGATGATTTTTATAAAAATACCAAATAAAATAGCTCTAAGAGCCTGTTTTTGCAAGCCTGAAAGTCATAATTCTTTAATTGTAAACTACTACACTGTAAAATTTACAACTTCGTATTTTTTCACAAATTAATGTAGCACAAGCGTCTCGGTTGTGAAGATACTCAAGCGAGACGCTTGAGCTACATTTTTTATTACAATGCGAACATTTAAGTTGTATAGTGTATACTACATGCTACTTGGCGTTAATGTATGGCTCCGTCAGGCGAAATGCCTCTCGACTCAGTATTTTCCGCTATCAAAAAATTTAAAATTAAAACACAGAATTTTTATATTTTTAAAAATTTAACCTGAAAATAGCCATAAAACTAATGCATAACACCGATTTAAATATTGGTTCTTCACAAAAATCTGTTCTGCGGCATAATAACTACCGCCTTCCTATCC
>CAZEXM010000097.1:3301-11352 GCA_964515915.1 uncultured Victivallaceae bacterium | reverse complement strand
CGGTTGGAGCAATATAGCATGTTTTGTAACAAATACAAGCTTGACTAGACACTAGGAAGTATAAATGAGCTAATTGCAAAAGTATTAAAGCATATCCCGATGGTTCAGGCGGTATGCTGCTATCGACAGGAAAATCACGGTCATGGAAAGAGCGTAGACGATAAGCGCGATTACGACAACTCCACAATATTTGAAAGAGCTGAAGAAGTAAAAATAGTTAGGAACCAGATAAGATACAGTATGGATTATCGACACAACCTCAAGGCTTTTGGGTAGCATGTCAATAAATATGGAAATGGCGCTTATGCACACCGAAAATATAACATACACTACCGTAACAATCATTGCGCTGATATCGGAAAGATAAGCGGAAATCATCATCGTCATCGCGATAAAAGGAAAAATCACCAACATTAAAAAAAACTGCCTGAGCATCAGGGAAAGAGCAAACAGTTCACCGGTTTTTATTAAATGAGCAATAAAAGCGGCAACTGCCGCGATCAGGAAAAATACCAGACATATCACGAGCACGCCAAGATACTTACCTAATAAATACTCAACTCTTTTCACCGGTTTACCCAGTATGAGCATAATCATCCTGGAATCAATATCTTTCGGAATATCAGTTGCTCCGCCAAAAGCCGCGACAATTAATGTCATGAAAAGTATTACAATGAACCCGACCAGCAAAGGAGCCCCCTGCTCCAGAGATATCAAACCGAAAAGTACATCGTTATCCTGCCCGAATGCCAACTGTCCCATTTCTGAAACGGAATAACCTATCAACGCGGCAATAACAAACAACAACGAAAACGCCGGTTCTTTCACTTTCTTTACAGTTAATTCAAATATGGCAAAAATCTTTACCATCATTTTTTTCTCTCGCTTGATTTATTTGTTTTTTCAGCTTGCTTCTTAGCTTTTGCTGCAGCCAGTTTTTTAGCTTTCGCCTTGGCTTTTTTCTCAAGTTGTTCATCAAAAAATGGAAGCTTATCGCACATTTCGTCAAGCTTCTTCGCCTTCAGCTCGACCGCCTGCTTATCCTCCTGGAAGGCCAATTCCGTCAGTTCGACGTAAAATTGCTGATATTCACGGCAATCCGGCTTGATATTCAGCAACGGTAACAAAAAGCTAATCAGTTCCTGTGGCGGGACGTTCAGACTTTTCAATTTTGCGAAACCGGAACTCCATGCCCAAAGCCTCCGCTGCTTAGTAAGGAGTTTAATGAACTCATGATACCTGCTTATAGAAATTGATTTCAAAGCACTTTCAGGTGCCATCAAAAAATTTGTAAACGCCGGCAGGGATTCCGGTGCGCTTGGATATTTATCAATTATTTCGGCATATTTTTCCTGCAGTTTTTCCGGTGACAAAACACCGGCAAGCATAATGGAAACGTTAATTTTCTTCCCAATAGTTTTAGCCGCTTTCAGCTCATCCCTGAGCTCGGCAATAGTTATTCTCCGGGTAACTTCATCCCTTATTCCAGGAGGAAGTTTCCCGAGAATACTACTGAGACTTATTGATTGAGTACCGGCACGATAAAGCACAAACTGCCTTAAGACAGCTTCTGAAAAAAAATAACAGAAAAAAACCGCGATACCAATGGGCAACGCAATTTTTAAGTGCCCGTATTGTTTTTGCCGGTTCAAATTACTAGCTCCGAATTATTTACTTTTACTAACGCTTTTCTTGGCTTTGGCCGTGGCTACAGCTTTGGCTTTGGCTTTGGCTTTGGCTACAGCTTTGGCCGTGGCTACAGCTTTGGCTTTGGCTACAGCTTTGGCCGTGGCTACAGCTTTGGCTTTGGCCGTGGCTTTAGCCAGTATCTTGGCACGCCTGGCACGCTTGGCACGCCATGCACTGCGTCTTTTAGCACGTTCTTTAAGGTTTTTCAGAGCTTTTTCTTTAGTGCTGCCGCATCTGGAACAGTATTTGCCTTTTGTTACAGCTCTACATCTCAGACAAATTCCATAGGTCGCGACTCTCACTCCGCAGTTCGAACAAAATCTGTCGCCAGGCGCATAAGCACTAAGACATTTAACGCAAAGATGGTCGTCTTTCAGTACTTTTTTCAACACTTTATCAATAGTCTTGAGAACGTATTTATTCTTTGGAGCTGAAGCTTTCGCTTTCTGGGCAGCCGTAAGGAGTCTGGATCTGAAATCAGCAACAGTAGTTTCAGATTCGCCGAAAGCTCCGCCGCCTTTCCGCCATTCGTCAAACAAGGCGCACAGATACGCATGCTTGGCATTAACAATCGGAATACCTTTCCAGTTTTTTCTTTTCATCAGGCGTTTTGCCCGGGTTCTAATCAATGCCGAAAAAATGTATGACATTGAACTATTGCGGGATATTGCCATACGGAACATATCTTCCGCTTTTTTGAGGCGTTTCGGGTCATCTTTATCGGTCATGTGTTGAGTCAACACGAATCCCGCGTAAAAAGGAAGTCGCCAACTGTCTTTCAAGTTAGGATTATATGCACCTTGTGTGAAAATTTCCACGGCTTTTTTGGGATCCCTTACCGAGAACATCATTCCGCCTAACTCGTAAGCGGCTTTATGATTAGGATCGTTAGCGAGAATTCCTTTCAGGCGTGAATAGATTTCTTCAACGTTTTCTTTTTTGACTGATTCAAGTCCGCCGCAATAATTAATAAACAGCATCCATTGAACGTCAGAAGCGAATTTATTGAATCCACCCATCGGTGCTTTTGAAACTTTAACCTTAACTATGTCAGCCCGCTTAACGGTGAGCCGCGAGGCTAAATACGAGCCCAGCACCACAGCGATAATCATGACCACAATATGAGTTACAAGAGACTTTTTCATGTTATTTTCTTCCCTTATTTATTATTTCAAGTCTTTATTGCCAAATATTATACCGGCCAATGACGTTATGAATACACTATAGACAATTCCCCATAAGAGAACAAGAACCAGATACACCCAATTTGCTCCGCCGACATAACTGTATGCGGCCTTCAAGTTGAAAAGGTTCAAGTCGGGAAGAACTCCTCCATAAAGTATTTTAAGCCTGGTGAGCGATGGCGTGGAATACGCAAACCAGATAACAATAGCCGTAATGATGGCGGCAACTGATTCCGGCAGGATAACAGCAAAAAGAATTGCCAGCGCGGACATCGGAATAATGCTTGCCATAACCAGCAGGTGCCCTATCAGCATTGCTTGAGAGACTTTATCAAAAGCCAAATTGAAAATAAGTCCGAAACCAATAGCGATAAGGCCGGTGATGACCAGGCCGGCAATAGAGATGCCGATAAGCTTGCCGACAAGGTATTGAGTCCGGCCGAGGGACTTCGATAATAAGGTGGTGGCGACTCCTTCCCTTAGTTCCCGGGATATCTCAAAAGTGATAGAGATTGCCACAAGAATTGCCGCTATTGTATTCAGTAATAACGATACATCCACCATCAATGCTTCGTGCTGGCCAAGCGATAGAATGTCATATCTGTACGCACTCCCGATTAAAACCAGAACACAAACGATAAGGATGTAGACTACCCGCATCCGCAATATCCGGTGCCATGTTCCACTGGCTACCGCTGCGATTTCATTCATTCCTTTCACTTTCCTTTCCTCCTGTTACCGGGGTTAAGTTTAACCCTTTTTTAGTTTGTTTTTGTCACATCCGCAATTTTCCTGAAGAAAAATTTTTCTAAATTTTCTTTAGCCGGAATCATTATAACTGCGTCCTTGTGTTTCTCTTTAATTCCTAAAAGAGTCTGCTTAACCTCCTTTTTGTTTAAAAAAGTTAAATCCCAGCCGCCATCCGGCAGCTTTACCGTTTCACTTGCGTCCGAAAGTAGAGTTTTGGCAATCTCATCATATCCCGGTTTGAGATGAAGCCTCAATCCAGTATCCTGGAGCAAATCATCCAACTTCCCGGCACATAACAACTTGCCTTCGTTGAGGATACCCAGGTAATCACATATTGTTTCGACATCCGACAATATGTGACTGCAGAAGAACACACTGGTTCCACTCGCTTTCTGCCGCAAAATTATATCTTTTAACTCCTGACGTCCATGCGGATCAAGCCCCACCAGCGGCTCATCAAGAATTAACAACTTCGGCCGATTAATAATTGCCTGCGCAATTCCTATTCTCTGTACCATTCCCCGCGAAAAACTTCCAAGTTTGGACTTCGCGTGTCTGGTCATTTTTACAATTTTAAGTACTTCCGCTATCCGGTCCTTGCGTTCATTAGACGGCACCCCCAATAATCTAGCACAGATATTGAGAAATTCATTAGCGGAAAGATATGTACTGAAAACCGGCTCATCCGGGAGAAAGCCTATTTGCTTTTTTATTTCGACATTATCGGGAGGGCATCCGAGAATAGTTGCTTCACCGCCTGATGGTTTTATCAAATCCATCAGGAGCTTTATAGTAGTGGTCTTACCGGCTCCGTTCGGCCCTAAAAAACCGAAAACGGCTCCCCGTGGAATATTAAGTGTAAGATCACACAACGCAGGCACCGGCTTCTTCCAGAAAAAACTTCCATAGTATTTCGTAAGACTTTTTATTTCTATTACATTTTCCATTACAAATCCTTCACTATATAAATTAAGATAAGGTTTATTTCCTTTGTTTGACCACAATTTTCTGAAACGCTCTCCGATCATGATTATTTAGTCCAAAGCGCTTGTCCGCATATATATAAGTAGGGAAAAGGTGCAATGTTACTGAACCTTTCACTCCCTGACCACGATAATTCCTTACGATCTGCATCAACAGAGAGTCGCCCGGCTTAAGTTTTTTAATGCCGATATTACTCAAAGTTATTGACATTTCAATTTCAAAACCGCCGGCAAAATCATCCACACTATAGCGCGGCTTCACAAAGTCTTTCGGTATATCCTCTCGTTTCGCGCTGTTAGGTACTTTATTATTTTCAAGATAAAAAACGCATCCCTTACCGGTCACAGAAACAATATATTGACAATAAAACGTACTTTTCCTGTCTTTCATGAGGAAAACCTCAATGCTGTCATCCTTCCACGCATTTTTTCCACTTTTTCCATCAGTAAATTCAGTAACCGCATCATCCGGGTTTTTATCGTAAAAACGGCAGATGATATAAAGTTTCCGGCCGTCCGTGCTGCACTTTATTTCTGTTTTTTCTTTATTCCACGCAGTACCGTCATACTTCCGGAGCGGGGCAAAAAGAGTCAGGCCGGAATCATTCCAGTCGGGGAATTCATTTTTAAAAGATATCTCCGGAGTTTTGGTTTTAGGTAGATTAGCGGTAAGCGGCTTTTTATATCTGGCGTCAACTTTTGTTTTGCGCTTTGCTTTTTTTCGCAGCCAGGAGTTGCCTGACGCAAGTTTGTCATCGCTGACGATTTGTATAGAACGAGGCGCCCCGCTTCCCCCTTGTTCCCTGGAAAGCGAAATCTCATGAGTCATACCCAGCAGCCCTGCGGCATAATTTGCAATTACGGGCCGAAAAAAGCTGAAAGCACCCATAAAAAGCAGGAACAACAGCACAAAAAGCAGGTTTTGGTTTATTTTTTGCATATGCGTCTTCATATTGCTAAAGCTATTGCGAAAACACACTTTTTCAAGGATAAATTCGATAAAAAACTATAAAAAATAAATTTACCCGGGTATATCTTCCTTGAACGCGTCAGGATATTTCTATCATTTTGATGATAGACGCCTTGGCTTTGGCAATGATTCCGGGCTCAAGAATTATCTCAGTTTCCATATTTTCAAGAGAAGACAATATATTGTGGAGTTCGATGAGCTTCATATTCGGACAGACCGCCTGTTCTGAAACCGGGATAAATATTTTGTCCGGATTTTCTATTTTCAAGCGGTGTATAATGCCAAGTTCGGTGCCGACTATTATCTGTTTCGCATCGCTTTCAGCGGC
This sequence comes from uncultured Victivallaceae bacterium, assembly GCA_964515915.1. Classification (GTDB taxonomy): domain Bacteria; phylum Verrucomicrobiota; class Lentisphaeria; order Victivallales; family Victivallaceae; genus JAHOYW01. Next base: position 5,448 of record CAZEXM010000097.1, on the reverse strand, counting down.
AAACTTCAACATACCACCGGTACTGAGAGCAACATCAGCCATCTCCACGACTTCCGGTTCACACTCAGGATGCACCATGACCACCGCATCCGGGAATTCCTGTTTTCGCCGACTAATCATTTCTTTGCTTATTCGCATGTGCGTTGGACAAAAGCCCGGCCACAAGAGGAGTTTACGCCCCAATTCACGAGCGACATTGGCTCCCAGGTTTTTATCCGGCAGGAAAATTATTTCTTTATCTTCCGGAATTGAAGCCACTATCTTCGCGGCATTCGCGGAAGTACAGCATATATCAACCTCGGTTTTCAGCTCGGCGGTACTGTTGACGTAAGCTACGGAAACAACATCCGGATGCTGTTGTTTGAATTTGCGCAACTGCTCAGCAGTAGCCATGTCGGCCATCGGGCAGCCGGCCTCGGCAACCGGCAGCAGAACAGTTTTGTCCGGCGAGAGTATTTTAGCGGTTTCCGCCATGAACCTGACTCCACAGAAAACTATGACTTCGCACTGAGTCTCTTTTGCCTTAATACTCAAACCCAGAGAATCCCCCACGTAATCAGCAATGTCCTGTACTTCGCCCAATTGGTAGTTATGCGCCAGAATAACCGCATTACATTTTTTGCGCAATTTGTTTATGCGTTCTATAATTTCCTGTTGATTTAATTCCGTCATAACGAAAAATATTCCTGTAAGTTAATAATTTCGGAGTCGCCGGGAGTTTCAGACTGTTCCCGCAGAATTTCCACAAGTTGTTCCATCACATAATCAAGATCAGCTTCACAACTGTATTCCCCGACGGAAAAACGCAGAGCACCGAAAAGTTCCAGCGGCGGCACTTTCATGGCCTTCAGCACCCGGGAAGCTTCGTCCTTTCCAGTACTGCAGGCGGCGGCGGTCGAAACCGCGATTCCGCGCCGGTCAAGTTTTTTCAACAGCTTGTTGGCGTAAAATCCCGGGAAACTGATATTTGTCGTATTGCATATCCGCTGTTCGCGACTGCCGTTGACCCGCGCCGCCGGATAAGCCGCGATAATTCCGTGTTCCAGACAGTCCCGCATCTTTCCGCAATGCTCCATATAAGCGGGCAGTTTACCGCGCGCTATCCCGCAGGCGGCGCCGAAACCGACTATTCCCGGGACATTATAAGTTCCCGGCCGCAAAACTTTCGTCAGGCCTTCACCGAAAAGAAGCGGTTCAAGTGTAAGCCCGGAACGCACATAAAGCGCCCCCGCCCCTTTGGGGCCGTAAATCTTATGGGCGGAAAGCGACAGTAAAGACGCTCCCAGCTGTTCAATGTCAAGCGGCATTTTCCCTAATGCCTGAACCGCGTCATAATGCAGCGGCACAGCATGTTTTTCGACAACTTTCCGGATGCTTTTAAAATCCTGAATGACTCCGGTTTCGTTATTGACCAGCAATAAGGAAACCAGCGCCGCATCGTTGTCAAGCGCCTGGTCCAGCGCCTCCACATCGATTAAGCCGTCACGATTGACGTCAAGGTAAGTTACTCCAAAACCGTCTTTTTCCAGATTTTTACACGTTTCATAAACCGAACCGTGCTCAACTTGTGTAGATATGACCCGCGTTTTTTTCTTCTCTTTCCGGCCGCGCACGAAACCGCTTATCGCTAAATTATTAGCCTCCGTACCACCGCTGGTAAAAATAATTTCACGTCCGGCCGCGCCAATTAAAGTTGCGATTTGCTCAGCCGCGAGTTTCACCGCAGAAGCGGCTTCCAAGCCGAAAAAATGGCCGCTGGCCGGATTTCCGAATTTATCCCGGAAAAACGGCATCATCGCGTCCAATACTTCCGGCAGAACCGGAGTAGTGGCATTATAATCAAGATAAATCTTTTTCATAAGGCCGCTCCTTTCCGCCGCGCGTAAGGCTGGATTTTATTTCTGCGCGGCAGTCAAAGCCTGATCAAAATCAGCAATAATATCAGCGACGTCTTCAATACCGGCGGAAACCCGGATGAATTCAGGGTTGATGCCTGCCGCCGCCTTGGCTTCGTCAGACAATTGCTGATGAGTGGTCGTCCACGGATGAATAACCAGCGTCCGGGCGTCTCCGACATTCGCCAGATGTTTCGCCAGCTTGACTGAATCGATGAATTTGCGGGCCGCCTTTTCGCCGCCGTTTATCCC
>CAZEXM010000097.1:0-3291 GCA_964515915.1 uncultured Victivallaceae bacterium | reverse complement strand
CCGAAACCGCCGTTAAGGTATTTCGCGGCAAGTCCATGCGAGGGATGATCTTCCAGCCCCAGGTAATTCACCCATTCAACCAGCGGATGCTTTTTCAGGGCCGCCGCCAGAATTTCCGCGTTGCGGCAGTGCTCCTTTATCCGCATGGGCAGGGTATCCACTCCCTGCAGCAGCAGGAACTGGTTCAGCGGGCTCGGGCAAGTCCCGATATTGCGCATTCCCTGGACCCGCGCCTTGAGCGCGTAGGCAATATTACCGAAGGCTTCCAGGTAGACTACGCCGTGGTAACTTGGATCAGGCTCGGTAAACTCCGGGAAACGTCCGTTTGCCCAGTCGAATTTACCGCCGTCAATAATCATTCCGCCGATGGAATTGCCATGTCCGCCGATCCATTTCGTGCAGGAGTAAACAACGATATCCACTCCGTGCTCGAAAGGTTTGCAAATCACCGACGCAAAAGTATTGTCGATGATTACCGGCAGGCCGTTTTCATGCGCCGCGTCCGTTATAACTTTAAAATCCGGTACATCGCCTTTGGGATTGCCGATGGTTTCACCGTAAACCAGCTTCGTATTCGGGCGCACGTTCGCATTTATCGACTCAGGAGTGAGCTCGTCGACAAAAGTAACTTCTATCCCGAAACGGGGAAGCGTATAGGTGAACAGCGTTTGCGTCCCGCCGTATAATGAGGCCGAACTGATGATATGGTCCCCGGCCGCCGCGATATTCGTAACCGCCAGAAAAATGGCGGCCATCCCGCTTGAGGTGGATAAGCCGGCGGTTCCGCCTTCCATGGCGGCCAGTCTCTTTTCGAGCACATCCGCTGTCGGATTCATCAGGCGGGTATAAATATTGCCGAATTTCCTGAGTGCGAATAAATCCTCCGCCTCCTGGGATGATTCAAACACGTAACTTGTTGTTTGATATATCGGCACCGCGCAGGCGCCGGTTACCGGGTCTCTTTCAAAACCCGCATGCAAAGCTAAAGTTGCAGCTCCGTTTTCGTTCATTTCTACTTCTCCTTGTTCAAAGTTATCAGTTATCAGTTATCAGTTATCAGTTTTTTTCTTCGCCGGGAGCGCTGACCGCCAAACCGGTATTTTTCTTTTTTTTTACTGACCACTGATTACTTCTTTAAAAATAATGCTGTTGATAAATATCTTTCCGCCGTATCGGGGAAAACCACTACGATAGTCCTGCCCCGGTTTTCTTCGCGTTTCGCCAGAGTAAGCGCGGCACAGGCCGCGGCTCCGGAACTGATGCCGCAAAGAATGCCTTCTTCACGCGCCGCCTGTTGAGCGTATTTAACGGCATCCTCGTCGCTTACCGTGATTATTTCGTCAACGAGTTCCGCCTCAAAAATTTTGGGAATGAACCCGGCTCCTATTCCCTGAATGCCGTGTTTGCCCGATTCCCCCCCGGAAAGTACCGGGGATGATTCCGGTTCAACGGCGACCAGTTTGATGTCGGGATTTTTTTCCTTGAGAAAGTGCCCAACCCCGGTCAGGGTTCCGCCGGTTCCGACTCCCGCCACAAAAATATCAATTTCGCCGTCAAGGTCATTCCATATCTCCGGCGCGGTCGTTTCGTAATGCGCCCGGACATTAGCCGGATTCTCGAACTGCTGCGGCATGAATGCACCTTCGTTCTCTTTCACCAGCTCACCGGCCCGGTCAATAGCTCCCTGCATGCCCATCGCGGCCGGGGTCAGAATTATTTCCGCTCCCAAATGCCGCAAAAGATCCCGGCGTTCCCGGGACATTGATTCGGGCATTGTTATGATCAATTTATATCCCCTGGCCGCCGCGGCCATGGCCAGGCCCAGCCCCGTATTGCCGCTGGTCGGTTCGATAATCAGGCATCCCGGACGCAGTTTGCCGGCCCGTTCCGCCGCTTCAATCATGCCCACCGCGATCCTGTCCTTGACACTGGACGTCGGGTTGTAGAATTCCATTTTCGCGTAAATTCTCGCCGCATTGTCATCCAGGCCGCCGCGATACCTCAGCAGTGGAGTTTTTCCAACCGCATACGAAATATTCTCATAAACTTTCATATCACGTATTCCTTTATTTCTGTATTTAACTCAATAATTTCAGCCAAACTTATCTTCTTTTCCCCTGCTTCATCAGCGCTTTTTCTTTTACCCGGTCGAGCGCCTGTATAATTACAATATCAGCGTCATTTCTTTTTATCCTTTGACAACTTTTTCATCATCGGACAATTCTGCATCATTTTCTTTTTTTCATCCTTTGACAACTTTTTCATCATCGAACAATTCTGCATCATTTTCTTTTTTTCATCCTTTGACAACTTTTTCATCATCGAACAATTCTGCATCATTTTCTTTTTTTCATCCTTTGACAACTTTTTCATCATCGGACAATTCTGCATCATTTTCAGCATATCTGCTTTTGAAAGGTTTTTTGTATTTCCGTTCTTGGACAGATATTTCATTAGCGGACAGTTTGCCATCATGGCCTTTTTTTTATCAGCAGACATGTTTTTCATCATCGGACAGTTTTGCATCATCTTCTGAATATCCGCCTTGCTCATACCTTTCTTCGTCGGACATTGCGTTCCTGATGTTTTCTTCATGTTTTCCATTTTAGAACAACAGCCCGCAGCAGCTTTTTTTTGTGCTTGAGCAGGCCCGGTTACCATAATAAACAAAAACGCCATTACCATTGCCGCAACTGTTGTTGTTGATCTTTTCATAATTCATTTCTCCTTAATACATGGATTAAAACATTAAATTATAACGGCATTATAAAATAATATATGTGTGATTTATTAATTTTACAACTTCGGAAAGACAAGAGCTGTATAAATTTTCCTGAATCGCAAAACATTTAACTTTAACATAAGATTCACATAAGCGTTTCTCCCTTTTTAAACTTTATTATTTTAATTAAAAATGAAGGTTTAGCGTTTAGCCCCCCATAGGAATGGTTAATAGACGGAATAAAATACAGACATGTTTTTTATCATCGGACAGTTTTGCATCATCTTCTGAATATCCACTTTGCTCATACCTTTCTTCATCGGACATCGCATTTTTGATGTTTTTTTCTTGTTTCCCATCATGGGGCAACACCCCATAGCGGCTTTTTTTTGATCTTGAGCAAACCCGGTTCCCATAACAAACAAAAACACCATTGCTATTGCCGCGATCATTGTTGTTGACTTTCTCATAACTAATTTCTCCTTTTTTTTAACTTTTATTCTTCATTCCTTTATATAAATAACTCAAGTTTTGCAGTTCAAATTTGAGCGAAAAACGAACGATCAAAC
>CAZEXM010000096.1:0-11413 GCA_964515915.1 uncultured Victivallaceae bacterium | reverse complement strand
ATGCGAACCATACAATATGATTATCTCCGCCAATCCTGTTTCAATAATTTTATCAATAATCAATTCCAAGTCAGCAATTTTATCCTGCGGCAATTTATTCAACTTTTCCTTTAAACTTATCATTCTTCACCATTTTCAAGTCAGAATACTTACCCGGTGGACTTTCATTCAGGGAGTCCATATTTTTTACGAATTTCACCAAGGTCTTTTGTCTGTCCTGCTTTGCTGTCGGTAAGTCCACGTTCAATCGCTTCCCTTACATATATTTCAGTGTATTGCAATATATCATTAACACTGTGCCATTCAAATTTTATTGTCTCTAACGTCCGCCGAAAATAGAAGTCCCGATCCGAACCATTGTCGCGCCTTCTTCGATGGCTATTTCAAAATCACCGCTCATGCCCATGGATAACTCCGGCAAATCCAGGCCGAATTCAAGCTCTAAAGCATCGCGCAGTTTGCGCAGGGAACTGAAAACAGAACGCAGCCCGCTTTCGGAAACCCCAAAAGGCGCCATCGTCATCAAGCCTGTTACGCTTATATTTCCGCATTCGGCCGCGTTTCGAGCCAATTCCTTTACTAATTCCGCGTCCGCACCGAACTTCGACTCTTCACCTGAGATATTTATTTCCAGCAGAACCTTCGGAGAACGTCCGAGTTCACCGGCTAAACGATCAATGCGCCGCAGCAGTTTGACTGAATCCGCCGCGTGAATGTAATCGGCGTTCTCAATGGCGGATTTGACTTTGTTGCCCTGTAAATGCCCAATCATATGCCATTGTATATCTTTCGGCAAAGCGGTGTTTTTAAGGGCCAGGTCCTGAACTTTGTTTTCGCCGAATAATCTTTGCCCGGCAGCGTAGGCGCTTTGCACGGCCTCCGCCGGGAAAGTTTTACTGACGGCTATTAATTTCACGCTTTCAGGAGCGCGGCCGGCTCTTCCGGCGGCAACGGCAATTCTTTCCCGCACTTTCGCGAGATTTTCCTGAATATATTTCATACTCTTTACCGGCGCTTTTATGATTTGTTCCTGATTCTGTGTTCCGGGGTCCGGAGCGTGATTTGGCTGTTCGGGGCAACATCTGAAATTACCCAGGCATTGCCGCCGATAACCGAACCTTTCCCGATTACAATATCACCTAAAACCGAAGCCCCGGAATAAACCGTAACCTCGTCCTCAAGCGTGGGATGGCGTTTGCTGCCGCGAATAATTTTGCCTGACTCATCGAGCGGAAAACTCAAAGCCCCCAGGGTTACACCCTGGTAAATCTTGACATTATTGCCGATAATCGCGGTTTCGCCGATTACCACGCCGGTGCCGTGGTCAATTAAAATAGCTTTTTTCAATTGAGCCCCGGGGTGAATATCAATACCGGTAATCGCGTGGGCGTATTCGGTCATCATCCGTGGTATCAGGGGTACTTCATGCTGGTAAAGCACATGCGCGAAACGCTGAATGGTAATAGCTTTGATTCCCGGGTAGCTGACCACGATTTCATCAACCGACATAGCCGCGGGGTCGCCCTCGTAAGCCGCCGCGATATCCAGTTTCATGGTTTCGCGAATTCCGGGGATGGCGTCAAGCAGAGCCCGGACCGCCGTTTCCGCGAGAATGACAACCTGACAGTCGTCGCAATTGTCATTTGCGCAACGGTATTGAAATGAGCGAACGACCTGGCCCAGCAATTCGCAATATATGTCGGTTACAATACCGCCGATATTATAGGCAATTGTTTTGATGCTGTAATTGCGCATACCACTGAAACCGGGGAAAACAACTTCCATGAGCTTAGCGAGAACATCAAGGATTTCCTGCTGCCGCGGCAGATTATGCCCTTCGATATGGTTAATCCCTTTCGTATCCTGATAGGTGGCGCAGATTTTGCCGACTAAATCATCAAGATATTCGCTGGTCAAATTACTATTTTCGGGACTGCATGCGTTTTTTTGCATATCTACACCTCTGTAATGTTTTAGTAAATTATTTTAAAAACCTGTCTATTCAACATTCTGAATTTGTTCGCGAATTTTTTCCAGCCCGGTTTTAAATTCGACGATTACCGGAGTCACTTCACAACTTGCCGCTTTGTTGCCGAAGGTCGTGATCTCGCGAAATATTTCCTGCAGCAGAAAATCCATGCCGCGTCCGACCGCTTTGCCTTTTTCACCCAAAAACTGTTCCAGCTGCGCAAAATGACTGCGTAAACGAGTGAGTTCCTCGCTGACGTCCGAGCGGTCAACATAAAAAATTAATTCCTTCAACATGCGCTCGTCGTTTACGTCAATCGGCAAATCCGCATTTTCCAGACGCTCAAATAACTTTTTCCTGAGCACTTCGGGCACTTTCGCAATCATGGGTTCGAGCTTATCAGTCAGCGCAAGCAGCAGCGCGCAGCGCGTTTTCAAGTCCCTGGATAACGCCCGGCCTTCAGCCTCCCGCGTCACGACAAGCTTATTTACCGCCGCTTTTACCGCCTGAGTAAAAAGGGTTTTGATTTCAATATTTTCCACATCCGGTGAAATGGTCTCCAGAACTCCCGGCACATTCATTAATTCGGCAATTGACCAGGATGCCCGGCCGGCAAAGCGCTTCTGCAGTTCGCTGCATTCTTCCGCCAGGCGTTCGAGCCGGGAATGATTAATTTTCAGCGTGGAAAGATTTTGCTTTTCATCCAGGGTCATCGTTACTCGCGCCATGACTGTGCCGCGAGTAATTTTTTGTTTAACCAGTTGCCGCAAAAGTAATTCCAAAGCACTAACTTCATAGGGCATATTTACGCGGATGTCCAGTTGTTTACGATTGACGCTGGATATTTCGACGCTGAAAGCAATTCCAAGTTCCGCGTTCACGGCATAGCCTTTGCCAAAACCTGTCATACTGCGCATAAGATAAACTCCTGAAAACTTATTTTCCGTCTTTTTTTACTTTCGTAACTTTTTTATCTTCTTTTATTCCCCTCATCTTTCCCCCGAATTGTCCGAAGAAAACTGTTTTCAGGAAATGATTTTTCAATTCAGCCGCAGGCGTCTCGCCGCCGAGCATCGGTATCCATCCCTCTAAGTCCTTAGCTCCAATGCCGCAAACAAATACTTTATGACCAGGCCGAACGGATGGCCAGACGAAAGTTATTTGCATCAATGACTTAAGCCTTTCCTCCGATATTCCTTTTGCTTTTAAAGTTTTTTTGCCGAATCCATAATCAGTTATAATCGTTTCCGGCACTTCGAATCGAACCTTGTTAAGCTGCCTGTTCGACAGATAGAGAAAATTATTCACCGCGTAGTTCATTGCGGACTTGTTGGCTTTATTGTAGTTGTAGATTGGAATATCGTATCTTTTGGTGATTAAACGATTCGGGGTCCAGTCGTGCAGGCGCTTGTCGCTTACCCCGAACACCACGTAGGCATCTTTTTTCCCCTCAATAACCCAGGCAATACAAATATGTGAAAGTGTACCGCTGGTTGCTGAATCTGTGCCTAATTTATTAAAAATCGGCGCGGCCATAATGACCGGTTTGTTGAATTTCACATATTCGCGTTGTTCCAAATTCAAAGTTCTGTCTTCTTCAAGCAGAAACTTCCGTGCCCGCTGTACCGCCCGGTCCCGGTAATAATCGGTGGACCTGCAGGCACTCAGAACAATAATAAGCGATAAGGCTGTTAACATTGCAGAAAATAAACGGAGCTTCATTTTTATTAACTCTTTTAATTAGTTTTCGGGTCAATTCTCAGTTTCCTTTAAAATATACCCGTAAAGCCCCGAATTACCAGCCTTACTGAAAGAATTATTTAAGCTAAGGAGCCGTTTAAAAATAACCTTTACGTTTTTGACGGCTCCTAAGGCCTCAATATTTTCCAAGTTTCAAACCTTCATCCACAAAATAGCGGTAGGTTTCATATTTGCAATCAGTCGGAATGGAATGATCTGAATGGAGTATATAACCGGAACCTTCCCTGACCAGCGGAATCTTTTCTTCAAGTTCAGCGCGGATTGCGTCAAGGTCGTTAGCCACCAGGTTCCTGGCGTCCATCCCCCCGAAAAGCGCCAGCTTGTCGCCGAAATCATGTTTTAGTCTCAACAGGTCCATTCCCGCTTTGACTTCGATCACCTGCAGGCAGTCCACGCCGGCTTCAATGATTCCCGGCACCAATGGTTCAACAAAACCGCAGGAATGCATAATCACCGGCAACCCGAGCGAATGCGCGAAATCGACGGTTTTCTTATGTCCCGGCAGAATAATATCCCGGTACATGTCCAATGACATGAAAGGCCGTCCCTTGAAGCCCATGTCCTCATAAAACCAGATGCCGTCCGGTTTCCCTTCCTCCGCGAAAACCATTTCCATAAGACTGACAATCATATCCGAATAAGTCTCGACCATATCTTTTATCCAGTCCGGGTCAAGCGCCATGCCCATAAGCATATGTTCATGTCCGCATACCGGATGCATCAGCTCAAAAACATTAGTTCCACCGTGAAAGTAAAAGCGATTTTTTTCAGCGGCTTTTCTTCTTTCTTCACGGTATCCGGCAAAATCAATCCTGTCCCGGGTCGCTTTCAAACGCGGTTTAATATGTTCTTCCCACGCGCTCCGCTCTTTAACCAGAAAATCTACATGTTCGGGAGTCGCGTTATGCAGTTTATGCCGCCTCAGTACCGCCCCGTTTCCATCCCGTTCCAGAATAGTTTCTTCATCCTCCTCAATCACTTCGTTTACAAAACCGACCCGGGCGCACATGTTAAACCAGGGGGAGCCCGCCATATCAAAATTAAAATGATCAGCCAGATCCTCATTCTCTCTGATATGGCCTTCATCCTGCCATTTCTTAAGCGTATCCCCCCAGAAATGTTCAAATAAACCAATCCGGTCCACCGGTTCATGCCTCAAAATCCTGGAAATCCTTTCTTTGCCTGTAAGTTCTTTCATGTTTAACAGCTCCTTGTTAAAATATTTACTAAACATTTTAGTTGCTCAAACCGCCATTGTCAACACCGTTTGTAATTTTTTTCAGAAAAAAATAAAAGCCGCATTTCAAAGCACCCGCATTTATCCGGATTTGCGAAAATTATACGGGGACATTCCGGTGTAGCGTTTGAATACTGCGGAAAAATATTGACTGGAAGAAAAGCCCAGCTTGAAGGCGATTTCAGTAATACTGTTGTTTGTTTCCCGCAATATACGACAGGCTTCTTCTATGCGTATGCGCTGCAGGCAATCCGCTGGAGTGATGCCCGCCGCGCGTTTGAAACGACGCGCGAACTGCGATTCACTCAAACCACAGGCGGCGGCAATGTTATCCACGGATATATTGACACTAATATTTTTCTTCATATATTCGCGTGCCCGCATAGCAATGGAATCGTCGGCAAGCATCGTGCCTTTGTTTAAGCTTCTGCCCGTATCCAAGACTATTTGACATAAAACCAGTCGCATCTCCGCAGCGCACCAGGTATTAGCGCTTCCTTGACGAAAAAGCTCAAGCAAGCGGGCGAAATGCCTGTCAAGTCCTTTAAGCGCCGGAACTACCCGGCCGGATTTAACAGAAAACATATCAAAGATAAGTCTCATTTCAGAATCAGTAAAGGATGTATTTCGTCGAGTTGTTTCCAGATTCCGCAAATCAAGCACATACCAGAATAACCAGCACGGAGTAACAATTTCTTTTGCTCCGCGATGCCTGATATTACGTGGCATGATTGCCAAAGTTCCACCTGACTGCTTGAGCTTGGAACCGTCGTCCAGCTGCCACTCCGCGAACCCTTTCATAAGGTAAGTAATTTCGGGACCAACTTCGTGGATGTGTTTTTTTAGTTGCGTAGAATAATTGAAATTATGAAAGCCGCCGCTGCAAACTAAGGGCAATTCAATATCCAGTCCTCTGAAATCATATCTTGTTCCGCTCATTTGTATAATATTCCGCTATCCTTGACATTGAAAGCATTCATACGTAAAGAACACTATATTTACAATATACACTCATTTAATATTTTTTTACAGGAAACAGCAAAAATGACATCAAAAGAAATCGTAAAACGTACTATTAAGTTTGAATTTCCGGAACGCCCAGCACGTTCAACTCCTCCTGAATACGGCAGTGATTTTGGTAACGTCGGTATGAATCCTTCGGTTGACGCCCGCCCCGGCAAAAAGGGCGTTAATACTGATGAATGGGGTGCGGTTTGGGAAAATATCGGCGTTTGCAATCTGGGTGAAGTCAAAGACTATCCGCTCAAAGAATGGAGTGGCTGGGACAAACTGAACATCCCGGATGTCGATACTCCGCAGCGCTGGGAAACTGCCGAAAAGCAGTTGCCGGGAAACCTGCAATCAGACAAATTTATAATAGCGGGAGGAGTTTCCTTGTACGAACGCATACATTTTATTCGCGGCCTGGAAAATACCTGGACTGATATTTATCTGGAAGCTGATAATTTAAAAATGCTGATTGATCTGTTAGTTGATATGAACTTGAAAGCGATTAAACATTACAAGCATCTCGGTGCCGATGGCTACATGTTCTGTGACGACTGGGGCTTGCAGGATAAACTGATGATTAATCCTGAAAAGTGGTGCGAATTCTGGAAACCGGCTTACAGGAAAGTTTATGAAGCCGTTCATGATGCCGGGATGTTGACGCTTTTACATAGTTGCGGACATATCGTCGAAATCCTTGATGACTTGATTGATGCCGGGCTGGACGTAATTCAAATGGATCAGCAGCAGAATATGGGACTTGATTTGCTAAGCAGGCGTTTCCGCGGCGGAATCACCTTCTGGTGTCCGGTGGATATACAGAATATGATGTGCAAAGGTTCTCTGGACGATATCCGCGCCTACGTTCGGGAGATGTTCAATAAATTATCGACTCCGGCAGGCGGCTTCATTGCCGGGTATTACGGTGATCCGGTCGGCGCCGGGCATTCTCCCGATGCAATCAAGGCCATGTGTGATGAGTTCGTTAAATTGAAATAAGGACAAGTTGTGCTGAAACTCTATTTTCCGCTTGGTTCATCCAATAGATTTTCACAGTATTTGCAAAGATTCCGCATGGCTTCAACGTATTGAAAGATACGCTTTCTGCTGCCGCAAAAACTTATGGCGCAGGAGCTTCCGCCGTCTTCGGTCGGCATTTTCATGTTGCCGATTGCAACAAATCCATTGAAGTGAACATCGGTCATCGGACTGATAAACATTTCGGCATCTCTAAGTACTGTCAGGCCGGCGGTGCCAATGAGTTCACCCATAGCTTTAGGCATTATTCTGCTGGCAAAATAATAAAACAGCGGATGAATCAAGGCATAAAGTTCAAGTAATTCATAAGTTTCGCTTTTGCCGAGCCGGGTAGCGAACAGATGGCGGTTGAATTCCCGCTGGTAACACATGAATCCCTTCGCCGGGTTTTCGGGATCAAAGAATTTCCCCGGCCGGATAATGACCAGGCTGAGACTGCGGTCCTGTGGGTAATCAACCAGTAGTGATGTATCTACCGGGAACAAAAATTTACGGCGGCGGAGTTCTTTATGTTGCGCTAATCCCCAGATGAGCATGCTCGCAACCGTTGCCGGGCCACCCATTTGTGAATAATATTTTTCATTAATTTTTTTTCTGAGTTTCAGGAATTCGTCAAAACATACATATATTCTGGCTCTATATATGTTATGCCCGAAGTCGTATAATTCCATTTCCGCGGCCGGGCTTGAGAGTGCCGGATATTTGACCGCGCCACAGCTTCCCCACTCCATTTTGAGTTCTTCGAGCATCTCCTGCATCGGCATGCCGTCGACGGGCACATGATGATATTGAAACCATAAATCAGCTTCGGACAAATCATTCGTAAAACGGCAGAAAATATTAAGCAGGCCGAAACCGGGATGCCGTCGGCACTGCGTGTTTGGAGTTGCAAATCTTTCCCGCAAAAAATCTTCCGGTTTATCAGTCAAAGTTTCAAACTGGATAAAAGTCCCATTCATTATTCTGTTGACAAACAAATGCAGTTCGTGTTGCCCCGTTTTGGATAAATTACCTTGAAACATTACCCATAAAGATAATTTTTTATGGATTTTCCGCGCCCGTTTGGGATCCCTGAGATTGCATGTTTTATTGCAGTAAAAGATTATCTGCTTTAAGGCTTTTTCCTTCATTTCCGCAGTGAGCATGGCAAATGTCGGACGGCTCGAGTCGAAGTAAGGAAGTAATTTCAGGATTTTTCCATCCGCGGAAAATTGAACTTCAGTTATGTCGGTGAAAAATACTTTTTTGCGCCGGTTCATAAATAGTCCGGCTTCGTTGGTCCAATGACTGGCTGGAGTTTTGCGCAAAAAATCAGACAGGCGCTTAATTAGAATTTCTCTGGCTATTTTTATACCGGAAGATGTTTTCGTTTTGCTGAGATAATTCAATCTGAAGGTCGCGAGGATAAATTTGGTATGCTCTTTACGCAGAAATATCCCGGTTGCTTTACGCCAGCCGTTTTCTTCGGCTTTGAAGCCGATTTTTTTCAGCAACTGCAGACATTTTATAAATGCCATCAAAGTAACAGTGCCCGGATTCCAGTGGTCAAATAAGCGGCGCATTCTCAATTTATGGATATAGTTTTCGGAGGCGTGTGCAACGGAACCGGCTCCCGCAGTTTCAGCTGCTTCCGGTTTTGGCTTTTCTTCTTCCGGTGTTGTCTTTTCGGGAACTTGTTCCCGAAGTTTTATGCGGAGAAATTTAGCGATGATTTCGGCGGTTTTATCAGGCCGTTCTTCGTGCGGGGAATGTCCGCAGTCCGGGATAATTTTCAGTTTGGCGGCGGGTAAATCGTGAAAAAACAGAAAAGCGTCCTCAAGATCGATAATATTATCTTCTTCGCCCCAGATAAGCAATGTCGGCAACTTAACCGCCGCCATTTTTTTGTGAAACGACCGGATATTGGCGATGGCTATTTGTTTAGCCGATCCGACCAGGCATTCCTTGGCTTTTTTCAAGCGCAGGACAGCAGCGTATTCCCCGATGATTTCTTTGGTGATTTTTGTTTTGTCAAAATATGTTTGTTCGAGAACCATTCCAGCCATTAAATCCTCATTCGGCAGGCGCAGCAGCGGATTGTGCGGCGACATGACAGTTAAATCATCAATAAAGTCCGGTATTTTTTGAAATAATCCGGCGGTATCAATCAAAACCAGTTTGCGGACTCGCTTTTCAATGTCGGGATTAAACAAGCACAGCAGGGAAATCGCGCCGCCCATGGAGTGTCCGATAAGAAAAAGATTCTGCAAATCAAGTTTTTGAATAAATTTGTCCAGGATTTGAGATTGGTCAAAGGGCGACAAATGATCATCGCAGAGTTTTTCAGAATAGCCGTATCCTTTGAGGTCGATAGTAACAATCCGCAAATTTTCAGGGAAAAACTCAAGCATTTTCTGCCAGGTAAAGGAAAAAGATGCGAAGCCGTGGACCAGTAATATAGTTTGTCCGCTACCGGAATCAGTGTAGGCGATTGACACACCGTCTATGTCTATGTATTTATAACTGTCTGCATTCATATCTTCCAAACTTTATTAAAATGTTACACGAATCCACCTCAATAACAATAATCTATTATGGTGACTTTTGCAAGTGTGTCAACAGCAAAACTTAAAAAAGCCGGATGTAACGGCTTTTTTATTATTTGATTTGGAATTTATGGAAAAAGGAGTAAATTAGTGACTCAATGATTTTCAATATAAATAATTTGCAGATTTATAACGATTATATGATTAAAAAACACAATTACAGCTTTTGGCAAAACTTTTTGACAGGTATTTTTTTATCCCTTTCATTTTGTCTGACCGCCGAAAATACGGCATCCAGCGAAAAATTCCAGGCTGGTTTGAAAAAGTTAAAAGCCGGTGAATATGTCAAAGCCGCGGATAAATTCCTGGACGCTGAATATCTGGCCCGAAATGTAAGCATGAAGGCCGCGGCCGCGAAAGAAGCTATGAAAGCATATAGAAAAGTTAATCTGCTGTATAAAGAATTTACGATTATTGAAAGACTTTTGAACTCCTACCCGGCTGAGGTTGATTTCGGCAAACTGGTTGAACGCGAATATGAGATTTGTGATAAATACTACAAAGGACATCGTGATCCTGAGTTTTGGTCATTACGCTGGATACCCTGGCTTGTCGGCCCGGACCGGAGCGAGGAAATGCTTGCCAAGGCATTGAAGCACGCGCCTTTCGCCAAGTCTGCTCCACAGGCGAAACTGCGTCTTGCCGTCTTGCAGCTGGAGGGCGGAAAAGTCAAAGCCGGACTCAAACAATTACGTGAACTGATTAAAGATTATCCTAAATCCAAATATTGTAAATTTGCTTACCTTGAACTCGGGAACGCTCTGTTCGAGCTGTCCAAAACGGGTGATGGTGACGGTAAATATAATAGCGAAGCGCTAAGTGTTTTTGAAAAATTTATCAAAACCTATCCTAAAGCAGCTGAGCTTGGCTGGATAGAAAAATGTTTACTCCGTTCAAAGGATATTCAGGCGAAGCGTTTACTGGGAATTGCCAAGTTCTATAACAGAATTGGACGTATTGCTCCGGCGGAACGCTATTTGAACGATATTCTGGTAAAATATCCTGATTCAAAATCCGCGGATATGTCCGAAGAAATACTTGCGAAAATAGATAAATCATATACCCCGGAAGGATTTCGCCCGGCATTGGAAAGCCGTTATCAAAAATACGATCTCATTCCGATTCCGGCTCAGACTTCCAGAATTATTCTGGTGCCTGAAAACAGTAACGGCAAATATCTTCTCCCGATCAGGGATTTGGGGATAAAAAAACCAGACAGCAAAAATGGAAACAAAAATGAATAAAGTTAAATTAAGCTTTTTACTGCTCTTTTCGGGAGTGACGCTATCCTTACTGCTCAGCGGCTGTGGTTATCATATCGGTTCCCTCATGCATCCCCAGGTGAAATCCATCGCTATCGCACCGGTAACAAATGAAACTTTGGCATATAATGTTTCCGCTATACTTAGAAATAGACTGACTGAAGCCTTTATGCGGGACGGGTCACTTCAAGTCAAGTCCCTGCGGGAAGCGGATTGTATTCTCTATGCGCGAGTTATAAAGATTACTTACCGTGAAACGACTCCCGCGACTTTTGATGATGAAATTACCTACCGGCCGACGGAATGGCGCATTTGGATGACCGTTGAATTTTCCGTAATCATTCCAGGCAATAAAGAGCCGCTGATCAAAAAACAAAAAGTCATGGCGGATGCGATTTTCCAGGTCCAGGCCGACTTCTTTGTCAACCGGCAGCGCGGCATAGAACAGTGCGCATGGCATTTGTCCCGCAGAATTATACAGCAGACTACTGAAGGCTGGTAATACCAATTTGCATTCAAAAGGTTAGTAAAAACACGGCTAGAGACAGCCGTG
>CAZEXM010000095.1:0-11729 GCA_964515915.1 uncultured Victivallaceae bacterium | reverse complement strand
GCAGGGATCTGTCGGAGGGTCGCCCAGTAATGGGCGGTCCTATCCATATAAAAGAAAAATTATTCAAATAGACGAAAAAAGGTGCAACGGCTGCGGCAAATGCATCCCCAATTGTCCCGAAGGCGCGTTACAGGTCATCGACGGCAAGGCCCGCCTGATAAGTGATCTTTTCTGCGACGGACTGGGAGCCTGCATCGGCGAATGCCCGCTGGGGGCGATAAAAACTGTTGAGCGTGAAGCCGAAGCGTATGATGAAAAAACTGTCATGCTCAAAAATATCATTCCCAAAGGCGCGAACACGATCAAGGCTCATTTGATGCATTTAAAGGATCATAAAGAGATTAAGCTTTTGCAGATTGCCCTTGACACCCTGCGGAGCAGTGGTCTTGACGTGCCGGATTTGACGGGCGGCGGCTGTGCGTCATCCGGCGGCGGCTGCCCCGGGACTTTGGCCGGACTGCTGAGCCGCAAAGCGGCGGCTGAATCCAACCCGGCCGCCGGAGCGGTAGAATCTGAATTGCGTCAATGGCCGCTTCAACTGCAGCTGATAAATCCGGCGGCCGCTTATTTTGACAATGCGGACCTTCTGGTATCGGCGGATTGCGTACCTTACGCGTTCGGAGACTTTCACCGGCATTACCTGAAAGGCAGGATTGTTATCACATTCTGCCCGAAACTGGATAATTCCATGGATGTTTATCTGGAAAAATTGACTGAATTATTCAGCCGGAAAGACATCAATTCAGTCAGCATTGTCAGGATGGAAGTTCCATGCTGCGGCGGCACGGAAATGGTCGTGCGCAAGGCTTTGGAGGCGGCGGGGAAAAATTTGGTTCCAACCGTGAATGTCATATCACTCAGCGGCGGGATAGTCGCTTAAAAATAAAAAATCGACTAAATAACACGGAGGAATGCGATGGAGATTTCGGTTTATTCGGAAAAAATGAACATGGAAACCCCGTATAAAATAATCAAGGAGTAAATTATTATGAAAAATGTATTATTGATTTTAGTTGACCATCGTAAAGACGCGGCAGTAAGCGTACAGAAAACCCTTACCGCGTGGGGATGCCTGATTAAAACCAGGTTAGGCCTGCATGAAGGAGTCCAGGAAGATTGTTCCGAACACGGATTGATCATTTGCGAACTGGTTGGAGAGGACGCGCAGATTAAAGAACTTAAACGTAAACTTGAGTTGATTAAAGGTGTAAATGCCGAATTGGTCACACTCAAAATCGATAACTAATAAATAACTTAACATTCAAAAGGAGCTAATAACATGAGTATGTTTTGTTATCAATGTCAGGAAACCTGTAAAAATACAGCTTGTACTGTCGCAGGAATGTGTGGAAAAAAAGAAGATACGGCTAATCTGCAGGATTTGCTGGTCTTCACTTTAAGAGGGCTCGCGGCGGTTGCCGCGTGTAACGAAAAAGCCGATGATAAGGAAATCGGCAAATTCATAACCCGTTCACTTTTTGTTACCATCACCAACGCCAACTTCGATAATGAGGCTGTTACAGCGTTGATTAGCGAAGGATTAGCCTTGCGGAACCGCATCAGGTGCAGTGATTACGCAAGCAAGGCTTGTACCCGTTCATTACCGGACTGCGTCACCTGGGACGGCGCTCCGGCGGAATACGCCGCGAAAGCCGTCAGTGTGGGCGTTCTCTCAACAGAAAACGAAGACCTGCGTTCATTGCGTTCATTGCTTACTTACGGCTTGAAAGGTATAGCCGCTTACGCGCATCACGCTGAAATACTCGGCAAAGAAGATCCTGCCGTTTATGCTTTCCTCGTGGAAGGACTCGCGGCTCTGGACAAGGATTTGTCGGTCGACGAGCTGGTGGCCCTGGTGCTTAAAGCCGGAGAGTTCGGGGTCAGCGCCCTGGCGCTGCTGGACGCGGCTAATACCGGAGCTTACGGCAATCCTGAAATATCCGAAGTCAATATCGGGACCAGGAACAAACCTGGTATTCTCATTTCCGGACATGATCTCAAGGATATGGAAGAATTGCTCAAGCAGACAGAAGGAACTGGAGTTGATGTTTATACTCACTGCGAAATGTTGCCGGCGAACTACTATCCGGCATTCAAGAAGTACGATAATCTGGTTGGAAACTATGGTAATGCCTGGTGGAAGCAACGGGAGGAATTCACTTCATTCAATGGTCCTGTTCTGATGACGACCAACTGTATTGTGCCGGTCAAAGATGACTATAAAGACAGAATCTTTACCACTGGAGCAGCGGGTTATCCCGGAGTAACACACATTGCCGACCGTGAAGCAGGCGGTACTAAAGATTTCAGGGAAATCATCGCACTGGCCCAAACCTGTCAGCCGCCAACAGAAATCGAAACCGGTTCTATTGTCGGCGGATTCGCTCACAATCAGGTTTTAGCCCTGGCGGACAAAGTTGTTGCCGCGGTTAAATCCGGCGCAGTCAAACGCTTTATTGTTATGGCTGGTTGTGATGGACGTCATAGAGACAGGGACTATTTCACTGAAGTAGCCGGACAACTGCCCGAAGACACCATTATTTTGACTGCGGGCTGCGCTAAATATCGCTATAATAAACTGAAACTTGGCGATATCGGCGGCATTCCGCGTATTCTGGATGCCGGACAATGCAATGACTGTTATTCGCTCGCGCTTATCGCCTTGAAATTGAAAGAAGTCTTTGAACTGGAAGACATTAATGAGCTGCCGATTTCATTTGACATTGGCTGGTACGAGCAGAAAGCGGTCATCGTATTGCTGGCACTGCTTTATCTCGGCGTAAAAGGCATTCGGCTTGGGCCGACTCTTCCGGCATTTCTTTCTCCAAACGTCGTCAAGGTTCTGGTTGATAATTTTGACATCAAGCCTACGGGCGAAGTCAAGACGGACATCGAAGCCATGATGGCGGGGAAATAATTGGATTTTAATTGAATCCCCCTCGAGGCGCTTGCCGGAATATCCACGGATATTTTCGCAGGCGCCTTTCTTATTAAGTAAAATACAGCTCAAGCGAGACGCTTGAGAATATTCACAAGCGAGACGCTTGTGCTACATTTTCTACAGATTCGCCTGTGGGGAAGATTCTTTATTCACTTTGTATGCTCCAGCCGTAACATATACTCCTTTTGCGGCGGAAAAGTATTTTTTGAATACGGCGTTAAGCTGCTTCAAAGTCAGATTTTGGATGATTTCCGGCATATGCCACGGTTTTTCATAACCGTTGTCGTAAAATTCTTCGAGCATGGAATTGAATAATAAGGCGTTATTGTTGCTCATTAATGATGAATAATTGAACAGTACCCTGGCTTTGGCGGCAGCGAATTCCTCCCGGGTCAGGCCGCTGTCGGCAAGGCGTTTGCGTTCTTTGGTCAAAAGCTCAATCACTTGTGGAACCGACCGGCTGCTTGTGGCGGCGTAAAAAGCGGTAAAACCGGGATACAGCCCGTTGCCGAACATCGCGCCTGTACTGTATGCCAGCCCTTTGCTTTCGCGAATATCTTTAAACAGATTTGAGGATAAACCATTGAGGGCTTGCTGCAGGATATCAAAAGCGAAGCGGTCAGGGGAAAAATAATCGCAAGTGGGAACCGCGTAAATAACTTTGATTTGTTCGCGCGGCAATTCAATTCCAGCTTTGCGGTTTTTATTGGGGAATACCGGTGCTCCGGGCAGCTCTGCTGGTGCTTTCCTGTTCCATGGGATAGCTTTATCAATACTTTCAGCAACAGCTCGCGCGTCTTTCGTGCTGATATCGCCGGCGATGCCGATAATGGTTTTCGCCGCGTTAAATTGTCTGCCGTAGAATTCTTTCAGTTTTTTGCTTGTAAGTTTACTGATTGACTTCAGGTTTCCGTCGCGGGGCAGGGCGTGCGGATGCCCGGCGTAAAGCAGTTCGTACATTTTATCAACTGCCGCGCCACTCGGATCCTGGGCCCTGGTTTTGAGCATTTGCAAAGTATTGTGTTGTTCACGGGCGAATTGTTTTTGTTTGAAGGCCGGTTCGGAGAGTACGGAATTAAGCAGTTTTACGGCGATATCGAGTTTGTCGCGCATACAGTTGAGTTTTATGAAAAATGTATTGGTTCCGGCATTGATGCTGAAATCTATCGCGTTATCATCGATGATCGCGTTGAATTTTTCTTCACCGCAGTCTCGGGTGCCGGTAGTCAGGAGTTTTGCCGTCAGCCGTGAGATGCCCGCGTTTTCCGGGGTTTCGACGATGTTTCCGCCGAGCGATATTATGCAGATATCAACTAATGGAAAACTGTTGTCGGATAAAGTTATCAGTCTGGCTTTTGATTTCAAGACAGATTTTTTCGCGTTTTTTTGTTTTGTTTTTTGTTTATTTTTATGTTTTATTTCCGCGTCTTCAGGAGAAATTTGCCGCACAACATTCAGTTGTGTTTCAGCGAAATATTTATTGGCGGTTTCTATGATATTTTCCCGGCTGACCTGATTGAGCAATTGAATATAGTGGTCAGCCATTCCGGGGTCGCCGTAGGCCAGGACGGCGTCTCCGATAATGCCGGCGATACCGTTGTTACTCCTCAGAATCCGGATATAATCGGCCATTTGCTGGTTTTTTTCGCGCTCAAGCTCCCCGCTTGTAACGCCGTCTTTGCAAAGTATCCGCAGTTCATCAAGCAGAGCCGTTTCCAGTGCCGGGAGCTTTTCGGCAGTTGTGGTGGCGGAAATCGCGGAAATCCCGCTGAAATTGGGTGCGTAGGTAAATGCTCCCACGCCGAGAGCTAATTCTTTTTCATGCTGTAATGTTTTGATCAAACGG
Organism: uncultured Victivallaceae bacterium; assembly: GCA_964515915.1. Classification (GTDB taxonomy): domain Bacteria; phylum Verrucomicrobiota; class Lentisphaeria; order Victivallales; family Victivallaceae; genus JAHOYW01. The sequence continues at coordinate 6,942 of CAZEXM010000095.1, read as the reverse complement.
GCGCTTTTGCCCTGGCCGAGTATCGCGGAGATCAAGTCCAGCGCGGGGATGTCCGGATGAGCCGCCGCCGGGATTCTGGAGGCGATCGCGAGTCTTGCCAGGGGATCTTTGAAAAAACAATTATTCGAGCGTAATCCTATTTGCGGAGGCTCTTCGGGGAGCGGGGCTTCATAGATGTTGCCGTGCCGCCAGGAGGAAAGACGTTTTTCGAGCATTTCCAGCACGGCTTGGGTTTCGACGTCGCCGGAAATCACGAAAAATGTGCGTTCAGGCGAATAACGCCGCTGATAATATTGAAACATTATCTCGCGGCTGACTTGTTCGATTTTCTCATGATAGCCGATAATCGGGTGGCGCACCGGGTGTTTCAGGAAAACCGTCTTCCACAATTTTTCGCCCAGCATATATTCCGGACGGTCGCGCCCCATGTCGCGTTCGCGCAGGATTACATCTTTTTCAGATAAAAATTTTGCTTCGGGAAATTCGGGAGCGCTAAGCATTCCGGCGAGTATATCTATGCCGGTTTCAGTGTGCCCGGACGGTAAATTCAAATAATACACGGTGTGATCGTATGTCGTATAAGCGTTTACACTGCCGCCCAGGCGATTAACTGTGTCGGCCGCCGCCTGTCCGCCGTAGCCTTCGCAGCCCTGGAACAGCATGTGTTCGAGGAAATGCGACAGGCCGCAGCCCAGGAAGCCGGCTTCATGAACGCTGCCGGTAGCCACGAAGCACTGGAGCGAAACCGTAGGCGCGTCGTGTTTGTTATTGACGAAAATACGCAGGCCGTTATCCAGCGAAAAAGTATTGACACGGGAAAAATAATCGCCGTTAAACGGATTAGAGTTTTGTCTAGTCAATTGTCGGAACCTTTATTTTTTGTGCTCCCTGTTCGGATTTTGTTGAACGCGCCAGCGCGAACAGATCAAAATCCGTATTGAAATCCTCAATGGAATCGTTTGGACTGGCGCCTAATGCCTTCTGCTTTATCAGTAAAAACACGATATTGCCGATGTCTCCGGCAGTGTTGACGCCCCAGGATTTGAAAATATCCTCATAGAATATACTATATTCCTTCAGTGCGAACTCAGAAACGCCGGTGAGGAGCTCGCGGGCGCTGACGTGTCCATAGGTCTTTTTCTCCGCGACCGTATAGTTGACCGCGGCACTGACAAATTTATAAGCGTCTTTGCCGTATCTTTTTTCCTCACATACTATTGATTCAATTATTTTCTGCAATTCATTTTTCAACATAAAGTACCGGATAATTTTGCTGTTGCGGTTAAATATTAAACAAAACGGCCTTACATGTTTTTTACATGGAGATCGTTCATCGTGGAAACTGTGCCTACAGCAGTTCTTCCCGTCTTTGTTGTAATTTAACGGAAAAAACCGCCAGGCCGCCGGAGAGATTTTCATTATGGCAGACAACTTCAGGCGGAGTTTTTAATTTCACCATGGAAAAATTCCATATTCCCCATATTCCCGCTTTTATCAGGACATCGGCGACTTCCTGCGCGGCTTGCCAGGGAACGGTAATAATTCCGACTTTTACGTCCATGCTCTGCACTAATTCTTTCAGTTTTGACAGGTGGAATATTTTTTTGCCGTGAATCACTTTACCGACCCGTTCCGGGTCAATATCAAAACCGGCTATGATTTTCAAGCCGTTTTCTTCAAAAGGCTTGTGTCCCAGCAGAGCGGATCCCAGCGCGCCGGTTCCAATTAAAAACGCCTTATCAACTTTATTCCAGCCGAGAAAGCTTTCTATTGCTTCTATAAGATCCTTCAGGCAATATCCGGTGCGGGGTTTTCCCGGTATACCCATGAGCACTAAATCTTTCCGGATCAGGATAGGTTTAAAATCAAGTTCGTTGATCAACGCTGTTGTGGAAACGTATTCCTCTCCTTCCGCCTTCAAACGTTTTAAGATATGCAAATATGTAGGTAAACGTTTAATCGTGGGTAAACGCAGTATTTTATTATTATACTCTTTTGTTTCGGAACCTTCAGTCATTTTTCTATTTCCCGCAGTGCGAATACATTTTTTTACAAAGGAAAATACTAATTCCCCCTATATATCACAATAGTTGTCAAAACTCAATAGTCAAGAAGCAGAACAAGTTAAAATTAATAAAAAATATTATTTGCTTGTGGTTTTTGCTTTCAGGCTTTCCGGCATTTTAGTTTGGCCTTTAAGCATTTGGCCTTTCATAAATTCGTGCGCCATCTTGCGTATTTTGAAGCTTGTATTTTTTATTTGATTTTGTATTACCAGAACTAATTGACCCTGCAATTCAGGCATTTTAGCGAGGAAAGCTTTGCCTGCCGGAGACGAGAAAAACGCGTTTAACTTTTGTAATTCATCGACGGAATAAGCTTTCGCGTAAACCGCGACGAAAACTCCTTCGACATTTTTCCAGGACAGCTCCGTGGAAATTGCGGAGATTTTAACTTTAAATTCAGTAAGTTCTTTGCTTTCTTTGGCATTTTGGAGCATCCTGGCGACAGTTTGCCGCTGCAGTTCTTTTACCGCCGCGAAGCTCGCTGATATTTGTTTTTTCATTCCCATGTCGATCAAAAGCTGCCCGGCAAGCTTTTCGCGCAACGCTAAAGCTTTTTTCCCTTCCGCACCCGTAAGGGTGAAAGTTGCGGCTATGACGAATAATAACAGAATAATTTTTCCCATGATTCCCTCTCGTTTAATTGTTTATCTAAAAATAACTATTTATCGTTGTAGCCGTTTGGATTTTTCTGAATCCATTTCCACGCTGAAGATATAATGTCATAAGCGTTTTCGAACCGCGGTTTCCAGCCAAGCGCTTCCCGGGCAAGATCCGAACACGCGATTAAACGGTCAGGATCGCCGCTGCGCCGCGGCGCGATTTCGGCGGGAACCGGATGCCCGGTAACCTGACGGGCGGCTTCGACGATTTCCTTTACGCTTAAACCATTGCCGGTGCCGAGGTTGTAGTGCCCGCTGCGGGGAGCGTCAAGCGCGAGCATATGGGCCTGCGCCAAATCCAGAATGTGGATATAGTCGCGTATGCAAGTGCCGTCCGGAGTGTTGTAATCATCACCGAAAATCATGATTTTATCACGGGAGCCTTGAGCGACTTGCAGGATGATCGGGATCAGGTGTGTTTCAGGGTTGTGGTCTTCGCCAAAGTTTTCAGAAGCGCCGGCGGCGTTAAAGTAACGCAGGGCCGCGTATTTGATGCCGTGGATTTTGCTGTACCATTTAAGGACTTTTTCGAAACAAAGTTTTGATTCCCCGTAAGGATTGATCGGATTTTGAGCAGTAGTTTCGCGAATCGGGCTTTCTTCCGGTTCGCCGAAGGTGGCCGCGGTACTGGAGAAAACGATAGTTTTGACTTTTCCGGCGACGGCGGCGTCAGCGAGATTAATGCCGTTGGCGAGGTTGTTGCGGAAGTACTTTGAAGGGTCTTTCATGGATTCGCCGACCAGTGAAAAAGCCGCGAAGTGCATGATCGCGTCAAAATTACCTTTTTCGCAAACTTTAATAATGAAATCGCGGTCGTCGAGATCGCCCTTGATAAATTCAGCGCGGGCATCCACCGCGTCGCGATGTCCGTTAAGCAGTGAGTCAAAAACACTCACTTCATAATCATGATCCAATAAGTATTCACTGCACGCACTGCCTATGTAACCGGCTCCGCCGCAAACAAGAACTCTCATATGTGTATCCTGTATAAAAATTAAAATTATTAAAAACCGTCAGCATTTAAATTAACAGCCGGAGTTTTTTTTGCAAATCACATAACAAATAAATTGCAAATGAATCATCCTGAGCTAATGACTGATAAATTTTTCTCCTCGAACATACTTCCTTTATCTTTTCCAGAAGGTCGGCAGCAACACTACCAGGACGGTATAGACTTCAAGGCGGCCGAGCAGCATGGCCAGAGAAAGAATCATTTTGGCGGACGGCTGCATCCATGCGTAGGTGTATGAAGGCCCGACTTTGCCGAGTCCCGGGCCGATATTTCCCAATGACGCGATCGCCGCCGAAGACGCGGTCTCGTAGTCGAAGCCCGGATACAGTGACAAAAGCAGTGTGAAAATCACGAATAACGATACGAACAGGAAAAAGAAAGTTAACACTTTGTGCAGGGTTTCGCTGCCGAGCCGGGTGTTGTTGAGGTGAACATTGGATATTTCGCGCGGGAAAAGACAGCGTCTTACCTGAGCCGCGCCGTATTTAAGCAGCAAAAGGAAACGTGACACTTTCATGCCGCCGCCGGTTGAACCGCCGCAGCCGCCGATGAACATCAGAATTACCAGCAGCAGACATGCATAGGCCGGCCAGATCGCGAAATTGGCGGTGCAGAACCCGGTGGTGGTCAGGATTGACACCACCTGGAACGCGGAATAACGGAGCGCTCCAAAAACATCCGGCGCGACTTTGAGCCCGGCCGTGCTGACAATCGGTTCCCCGGCGAACATCAGAACCGCACTGATTGTTAAAGTCGCAATCAAAGTAATATACAAATACCACCTGAATTCCTCATCTTTGAAATGCAGCAGGGGCTTGCCGCGCAAAGCACGGTAATGCAGTATAAAGTTACTGCCGGCCAGAAACATGAAAAATATTATTACCCAGTCAACATAAACACTGTTGTAGAAGCCGATACTCGACTGTTGAGTGGAAAATCCGCCGGTAGCCATAGTTCCGCAGCTGTGGCACCAGGCGTCGAATAAAGGCATCGAACGCCACAGCAGTAAAGTTTCCGCTACCGACAGCAGCACATACACACTCCAGAGAATTTTGGCGGAATTGGCGATTCTCGGGGTCAACTGGTCGGAAGTCGGCCCCGGTACCTCGGCATTGTAGAGTTCCTGGCCGCCGGAACCGAGGAAAGGAACGATTGCCAGGGACAATACGACGATTCCCATACCGCCCAGCCAGTGGGTCAAACTGCGCCAGTAGAGCAATCCGTAAGGCAGGCCGGCAATGCCTTTCCGTAAAGTTTCGCCGGTGGTCAACATCAGGGTATTGTCGAGGACACTGGCGCCGGTAGTGGTAAATCCGGACATAGTCTCGAAAAATGCGTCATACCAGAAAAGATCGCCGACAATCATAAACGGCAGGGCGCCGAAAATCGCGGCGGCGGTCCAGCCGAAAGTAACAATGCCGAAGCCTTCGCGTTTGCCCAGAGTGTACTTCCGGGTTCTGCTCAGTATGAACATGACGATCCCGGTCAGGATGGGAATGCCGGCGGAAAGAGCCAGCAAAGCGGTAACCCGGGAAGGATCGCCCATTGACCATGATACGGGCACGGCGGTTAATATAGCCAGTCCGATGACAACGGTAAGTGCGGCGATAACATTTATAACCTGACGGATATTCATAAGTTTATGTCCGGCGGAGGGTTAATTAAAGAGTTCCGCGAGCGTTTTCTCCGTTTCATGGGTGGTGATGGCGGTAACCAGATCCCCGGCTCGAAGCGGCAGTTCGCCGTAGGGGGTCAGCACTTCGTCATCCCTGAAAACCATTGACAGAACGGCCGAATCCGGAAATTTACATTGATCAATCTGCTTATCGCAAACGGCGGAATTTTCTTTGACTTTAAATTCAGAGACTACCGCCTCGGCTCGATGCAGGATGGCACTGGTGTGTACCTGGTTAACTACTGAAACATGCCTGAGAATCGAATTACCCGCCACTACCCAGCGGCTGAAACCACAGTCGATAAAGTCCATTTTCCGAACGATATCCACATATTCCTCCTTGTTAGTCAAGACGATTGCCTTTTTCGCCCCCATGCGTTTAGCCAGAATACAACTGAGGATATTGCTTTCGTCTTTTTCGCCGGCCGCGACAAAAACGTCACAGGCGGAAACTCCGGCTTCATCCAGAATATCGCTCTCGCCGGGGTCGCCGTTGATAACCATCATTCTGGTATTAATCTGATTCATGATACTTTCGGCCAAAGTATGATTTTTTTCGATTAAACGGATATCGAAGCCCTGCCTGGAGAGTTCAAACGCCAGCTGCGCCCCGATTTTGGAGCCGCCGATGATAACGATGCGGCGAATCTTCTTTTTCTGCGGATAGGCCCAGCTGACCATGGCGTCAACCTTGCCGCGCAGTCCGGCCAGGTAAATTTCATCGCCCGCCCTAATTACGGTGTCCCCGCGCGGCGCCATCAGTTCCCCGTCCCGGATGACTGCCGCGAAACGGACCGAACGAATCAGTTCGGGAGCGGGAAAATCCATTAGTTTCATATTGTTCAAAGGAGAATCCGGAACTACGCTGAAGGCGGCAATCAGGGCTTCCGGGATACTGAAGGTGATTTTTTCGAGGGTTGCAAAATTGTCCATGACGTCAACGATTTTATGGACACATTCCTCCTGCGGAACCACAACGTAGTCGATTCCGGTTTGCGCCGGCGTGAAATCATCTTCCGTGTCAAAATACTCCCGAGAGGTCAAGCGGCAGATAATGTTGGAAACCCCCATGTGCCGGGCAATCCGGCAGGCGTGAATATTGGTGGCGTCGTCGCTGCCGCCGGCAATGAACATTTTTACATTATCAATGCCCGCCTCTTTCAAAGTGGCATAGCACGCGCCGTTGCCGACGACAGTCATAACGTCAAGTTTGTCACGAAGCCTGTTCAGGGTTTCCGCCACGGTGTCAATAATCACCACATCATGATTGTCTTTGCAGAAGGTTACCGCCAGAAACTTTCCCAGGGTCCCGCCGCCGACTATACCGATTTTCATAATTACATATTCCCGGCGCCCCGTTTATCAAAGCGCCAATATTGTTAACATTACAGATAACCGGCAAGCAATATATCGCGCCATCCCCCTGTTTTCAAATTTCCCGCCCGACAACATGTCTGTATTTAACTTGTAAACAGCAGCAATTCCGAATGAATGGCAGGAAAGACATTAAAGTTCTTTCTTTCTGGAATT
>CAZEXM010000094.1:0-11756 GCA_964515915.1 uncultured Victivallaceae bacterium | reverse complement strand
AGTGAGCTACATTTTTTATATACAATGCGAACATTTAAGCTGTATAGTGTACTAGGTTGTACAAGGTGTTTGCCGATTCAGGTTTCAAGTTAATCAGTATTTCCAGACCCGGATACTTAAAAACTCCTCTTGCAACCGGTCCGACCTTTGCGGAACAGGCAGATGTTGCTTCTGAACTTATTGAACATCTTGGTTTTGATAAAATTGGAATTACCGGAGCCTCCGCTGGAAGCCCTCCGGCCTATGAATTTGCCATCCGCCATCCTGGTCAGACTGGCGCTTTGGTAGTTATTGATGGGATAAGCAGGACATATCCGAAAACATCAAAGACTGATTCTATCTTAAACGCAATTTTTCTTTCCAAAACGGGAATACATCTTTCACATATTTTAGCAAAATATTTTCCCCAGACAGTGACCGCAAGTATTCTCAGTTCATGCACAGATTTTTCCAGGAAAGAATTAAAAGAGCAATAATGCTCCTGAGGTAAAGGATGTCCTGGGGACAACTATTCTCTCAATACTTTCCGGACATACGCAATACTGTCACGCGGCTTCACTCTACGGAGATAATGTCGCAGCAGAAATACTCGGGCTCAAGTAAAATAAATAGCTTGTTGCTATTATTAGCAATTCTACGCCTTAAGCTTTATGCAAATAAAGGTTTCTATTTGTAATAGCCTGAATGTAATAGTATAATAATGATTATAGATATTTAGATAAATGTTGATTATATTCAAACCTAATAATTCATATTCATGAAGACACATTAAAATTATGAAAAGAAACCTTAAAATACAAGTTTTTAACTCTTTTGAAGAAGAAAATAAAGCCGAATATTCTCGGAGAGCTTCTATGACTCCAGCTCAAAGAATGCGGGAATTTGCAGTCCTCCAGGAACGGGCATTCGGTAAAGCTTGGACATCTGAAAAAATCAAAAAAGTTGTATCTTACGAACTCTTAAATTGGTAAATATAATTATGTTTTTATCCTCTGACATGAAAGATTTAATAGAACTTTTGCATAAGAATAATGTTCAGTATGCTTTAGTTGGAGGTTTTGCTGTTAATTTTTATGGATATATTAGAACCACACAGGATATTGATTTCTTAATTTACCCGTCCCAGGAAAATGCAGACAAAATGATGGAAGCCCTGTCAGAATTTGGATTTGGGAAGGCAGGAATCCCCAAGGAGTATTTCACGAAAGAAGCCGCTGCTATCCATATTGGGTCTGAACCGAACAGAATAGATTTTTTGACCAGCTTGAAGGGGCTCGACAATGATACTATTTTCAGCAACCTGAAATATGTAGAAATTGAAGATGTTGCAGTAAAAATAATTTCTTTAACAGACCTAATTCAAGTCAAAAAAAGTTCCGAACGTCTTAAAGACAAAGCTGATGCCGAAGAACTGGAAAAATGCCGCAAGTAAATTACTCATTATCTTCAAGTAAAGAAAATGGCATTATCTTTACATATAAGCAAGGTCATGTATAGTTTTTGATATTATCTTTACATAAGGAAATTTTAGTTATGGACAAGGTTTTAGCACTCCTGCCGCTCCAGGTCTCGAAAATTTTATCAACGATGATTCGCTGTCTGACATTGATCCTTTGATAAAAATGGCTGTGATCCATCACCGTTTTGAAAGCATCCATCCTTTTTATGACGGCAACGGTCGCACGGGCAGAATAATCAATGTTCTTTATCTGATACTAAAAGACTTGCAGAAACTGCCAATACTATATCTGAGCCGTTACATCACACGTAATAAGTCTCAGTATTATACTCTGTTAAATGAAGTACGGACAAATGATTCCTGGGAACAATGGATTTTATATATGCTTGAGGCTGTCGAGCAAACTTCCAAACAAACCATTTGGATAATAAAAAACATAAAAGAGCTGATGCAGGAATGTAAGGACCGTTTAAAATCAGAGCACCCTAAAATCTACAGCCACGAGCTCCTGAACAATCTTTTCAGTCATCCATATACCAAAATCGAACTGGTTCAGAATGATTTAGGAGTTTCACGCATCACCGCAATGAAATATTTGAATGAGTTATCTAAGTCAGGAATCGTTGAGAAAAACAAGGTCGGCAAACACAACTATTACGTCAATCGCCCTTTATACGACCTGTTTCTGAATATCCCTCAAAAAGATTAAGCATATATTGCTTAATTGCTTTTAATTCTTTTGGTTTATTTTTGCAAACTCCTTTCAAGACTCGTGCGAAATATCCTATTTCGCACGAATTTACATTTGAACCGATTGCCTATGTGTATTGCGGACAAGAATACCGTAGTGCCGCATCAGGGAGTTTTCACGAAAAATGAAGGATTATCTGCTTTGAGAAAGGACATAATTTTAAACAGGCAATAGCTGACTTCGAATCAATTTCATACGGCTACACCGCCGCTAGCCTGAATATTTCACCGCCAGTTAATTTTGGACTGTATCAGTTATTATTTCCATTATTTTATCGAGGTTCATGCCATGATGTTCACGTAATTTTGGGGTTGTACCGTGGGGGATGATCTCCGATTGCCAGCCAAAATGTTTCACGCCATAATGCTCGCAATTAATTAATACTTCATCCACTTCCGAAGCTAATCCGCCGGTTATTTGACAATCTTCCAAGGTGAAAACCGGCATTGAAGCAGCGTGTTTTTTAAGCAATTCAGCATCGAATGGACGCAGAAAACGAACATTTACGATAGTTAGTTCAATATTTTGAGAAGCCAGTTTAGCGGCAATATCCTGAGCGTTAAAAACTTCCGGGCCCATTGCCCAGATGGCGCCGTCCTTGCCTTCGCGTAAAATTTCCGCCCCGGCACTGTCCAGTGAAACAGGCGGTGCATCCGAAAGCGTTTGGATTTGCTTTGAACCTCCACGCGGATAACGAATTACTACCGGTGATTTAAGTTCGTAGGCGGTGAAAATCATTTCCCTTAATTCATTCTCGTCTTTGGGAGCCATGATGGTCAAATTCGGCAGGCCGCGGAAAAATCCAAGGTCATGGATGCCATGGTGAGTCGGGCCGTCTTCGACAATTCCCGCGCGGTCGAGACAAAATATTACCGGCAGATTTTGCAGGCAAACGTCATGGAAAACACAATCCAGAGCACGCTGCATGAAAGTGGCATACAAGGCTACCACCGGCCGCAGTCCCGCCGCCGCCAGCCCCGCCGCGAATACCACCGCATGTTCTTCCGCGATTCCAACGTCATAAAATTTATCCGGAAACTGCTTGCTGAAACCGGTTAAACCGATACCTTTGGCCATCGCCGCGCTAATCACCGCCAGGCCTTCCTCGCGCTTAGCCAATTCTATCATCGTTTTGCCAAAAGCATCGGAAAAAGTTAAACCGCTTTTGCCGTTACTTTCACCAGTAACGGGGTCAAAGGAAGACAAACCATGAAATTTTTCGGGCGCTTCCTCGGCGAATTGATAACCACGTCCCTTTTCGGTAATGACGTGAACAAGTAAGGACCGGGCCGGGTCTTTCAAAACATCCAGAGCCCGAATAAGCTTCGGTAAATCATGCCCGTCAAGAGGGCCGATATAACGCAAACCGAGTTCTTCAAATAAAACTCCAGGCAAAAACATGCTTTTAGTGGCCTCTTCGACTCTTTGAATCGCTTTGCTGATATCATTATGTGCCGGGATTTTGCGTATCATCATCTTGGCTAAGGCCTTGAAGCGGTTATAACTGCGTCCTGAAATAATGCGGTTGAGAGAAGATGGAATCGCACCGACATTTTCCGAAATGGACATTTTGTTATCATTGAGTATGATGATGAGTTTGCGGGTATTCGCGCTGACATTGTTTAAACCTTCGAGTGAGATACCGCAATTCAAAGATCCGTCTCCAACAATTGCGACAACTTTTTCGTCACTGCCCTTGCGCTCCGCGGCTACAGCCATCCCCAGTGCCGCCGAAATAGCCGTACCGGCGTGTCCCGCCCCGAAACAATCGTATTCCGATTCATCGCGGGACAAAAATCCTAAACAGCCTTTATAAGCACGCAAAGTTTTGAAAAAATCTTTTCTGCCGGTGAGCAATTTATGAACATAACCCTGATGCCCGACATCCCAAAGCATCTTATCCTTTGGACAGTCGAAAACATAATGCAAAGCAATAGTAAGTTCAACCACCCCCAGATTAGAGGCAAGATGACCACCCGTTTCGGCAACGGTATCGATCAGGACTTTCCTTATCTCCGCGGCTAAAGCCGGCAGCTCTTTAATTGAAAGCTTTTTCAAGTCGGCCGGCGACTGAATATTATCAAGTAAAATTGTTCTATTTTTCATTCTGTTAAAATAACCAATAATTCCGTTTTTACAATCATTGAATTTGCTTTTATCCGGATGAAAAGTATATTTCCAAACACATTTATTATCAATAAACTTAAAGAGAAATTAAAATGCTGAAGTTTTTTGTTGTCTTATTAACCGTATTCTGCTTCACCGCAGCCGCCCGGAACCCCGCTGTCAGCAAGGCGGCAGTTATTTCAAAACTCGCCAAACACAACATGACTCAAGAGCTTTTGCTGGACAAAATGAAAAAAGCCGTCGACCCCGCAGATGTAGCTAAAACGTGGAAAACCATGATAATAAAAATGCAAATGACAATACCTATGCAGCAAATTAAAATGGACGCAACCGCCACCTGTAAATTTCCTGATAAAATGAAGACTGTATTTATAATACCGGGGATGCCGACTTTAACAGAAGTATTTGACGGCGGAAAAGCCTGGAAAGAAACTGCCGGGCTGGGTATTCAAATGAAAACCGGTATCCTGCTTGCCTTTGCAAAATTTGAATGCAGGAAAGCGAATCCCGCTTTAACTCCGGCTGAAATATATGAGAAAGTTACCCTTGATCCGTATTTATACAAAATTGGTGAATTTTCCTGCTATAAATTAATTTGCACTCTGCCTGAAGAACTCAATGTTCCTCCGACGCAAGCGTTTATTGATAATAATAAATTTTTAATTCGCCGCAGCATTGAAAACCAACTCACGGATATGGGAGTTATTTCAGTGTCTATTGATTTATCAGACTACAAAGTCATTAAGGGAATAAAAACCCCAATGCTTATGGACATGAATATGCTGGGCATTAAAATGGCCGCCAAAATAATTTCTGTTAAGGTTAACGAAGAGATTGCTGATTCTGAATTCAAATTTCCTGAAAATAAGTGAAGCCAATGCGAATAGCTTTATTATTGATTTCGTTCCTGCTTGTCGGCGGAAATCTTTCCGCCGGGAAAACGCGTCAACATGCCGGACAAGTTTTGAATGAAGTTTGGAACGAAGTCAGCCGTCGTCATTTCAACAGTAATTTCAAGCAGAAACATCAAAAACTCTACAAGAAGTTTGAGCCCGCTATTTTAAAATGCGCTAATGACCGGAAACTTGCCGGAGAAATTAACAAATTGTTGCAGGCTTTAGGACAAAGCCATATCGTGCTCATGGCTCCGAATGAAGTTAATATTTCCAAGGCACTGTCAACTATCCGCCGGAATACCGCTCCACGCAAAGGCAGGAGCAAAAAACGGCGTCCACCTGAAAAAACTATCCCGCCGCCGGATCTTCCCGCGGACGTCGGAATTACTTTATTACAAAGTAATAAACTAATTTGCGTTACGCGGGTCAGGAAAAATTCACCTGCCGCGAAAGCCGGAATAAAAATGGGCGATGTGATTCTGGCGATTAACGGAATTGTTCTGTATCCTGAAAAAAAACTGTATTTAGGCTGGCCGATTATCGCGCGCGCATTATTGTCAGGACGGCCTGGAAGCAAAGTAACAATCAGGTTTTCAAACGCTGAGAACGTCAAACGCACGGTTATTTTGACCCGGCGGCTTAATGGCGAAAAATGGTTCAAAATCGGGATGCTGCCTCGTTTGTACAGTAATTTTTACGCGGCGGTTTTGCCGGGTGAAGTCGGCTATGTACGATTTACCGCGTTTACTACGCCGATGCTGCAGCATTTTCGCAAAGCCGTCATTGGCAAGCTCCGCAATGTTAAGGCCTTAATCATAGATATGCGCGGTAATATCGGCGGCTTGTTAATGTATCCTCCCTGGCTCGCGGCCTGGTGCTGCCCGGAAACTGTTTCGTTCGGCAAATTAGTTATAAACGGCACAACACTGCAACTGAAATCTTTTCCGCAAGCGGAATGTTTTAAAGGCCCGGTGGCAATTCTGATTGACAATTATTCTTACAGCTGCGCTGAAATTTTTGCCGCCGGCATGCAGGACGCAAAACGAGCTGAAATTTTCGGCACAACAAGTTCCGGTAAATGTTTGCCGTCAATATTTTTAAAGCTTCCCAGCGGTTTTCGCCTGCAAACAGTTACGGGCAATATTACCCGCGTCAACGGCAGGGGGATTGAAGGCAGCGGAGTAAAACCCGACGAAAAAGTTATTTTAAGCATCAGTTGTTTGCGCGAAGGACATGACAATGTCATCGAAACGGCTAAAGCTTATTTGTTGAAACGATAGTTTCTGAATTATTTTTCTGTCCCATTTGAAAAAACTCTGTCTTGGATTAAGCTAATATAAATAAAGAATTCAGGGATACATAAATGCAATATATTATTAAAGACGCAAATAACGAAGAGCATGGCTCTGTTGACGCGGAAACTTTAGCCAAATGGCTTGAGGAAGACCGTATTACGGCAGAAACTCCGGTCCGCAATTCTTTGGTGGTGAGCTGGCGGACTGTTGGTGATTTACCGTTTTTAGCGGAACGGCTCGCGGAACAGGCGGTCAGAATACAAAAATCCGCGACAATGACGGAAAAGTCAGGTTCAATCCTTAAAAATATCAAAAAACGTCTGGTAACAAAATTCGTCCCCCGGCACAGTTCCAGGTTTGAACACAAACGCGCTCCTCAATATGCGCAAATGATGCCGCGTTTTATGGCAGGCTTGTATGACCTTATGTTAATTCTGCTGATTGGAATGCTTATTTGTGCCGCCGGCATCTTTCACGCGTATTCTTCTTCTGCTTCGATGACGGATGATTCCAAACAGGAAATTGCCGAAAAAGATAATATGATGCTTGCCGTTAAAAGAGCTGAAAGAAAGCGAAGGTTGGAAATGGAAAGAAGTTTTGCGGCTGCCAGCAAGGGAAAAAAGGGTGAGGAGCTGGAAAAGTTTGAAAAATCTTTCGCGGAAAAGTTAGACGCGGAAAAGAAAAAGAACGCGGCGATTCGCAAAAAATTGCACGAAAATAATTTAAACGCCGATTGTCCGCCCTGCACGCTTGCGGACAAAGATGCCGCTTATCAGGTCGGTTCGATATGGGTGGACACCACAACTAATCAGAAATATGTTTGTTTAAGTGGAAAAGTCGGCGCGGCGCGATGGATAAACACTAAGGATTTGACTGGTATAATGACTGTTTGCGTTACGGTTTGGGCAATAGTTATTTTACTTTTTTATGCTTTTTGCCTCGGATATTACTCGCAGACTTTCGGCATGTGGTACTGGGGAATATTCATCAGTAAGAGAAAAACCGCGGAAGTATATTTTTTCCGGGCTTTTATTTTTACTTTACTTTATCCCGTCTGTTTTATCCTCTCTCCCTTATTTGTATATATTTTCCATCGCGGACTGCACGAAATACTATGCGGCGTGAAATTGATCAGGGTGTTCGGCAACCGCAAGGCAAGGTAAATTTAATTAACCGCTTCGTCGAATATTTTCTTATATTCGACGAATGATTTTTTGTATTTGGCGCCGTTGTAGCGCGTAAAGCTGCGGCGGGAGTATTCGCGCAGTTTATTGAGCTGATCGCGGGTAATTTCAAAAAGTTCGTTGATGCTTTGGACAATGGTCATTTCGCTGTCACTGATAATATCATCTGTCGCCCGCAACTGCCCCTCGACAACACTGCCTAAAAACTTGTTTACCGTACTCTCGGTGTTGTACAAAGACAATTCGTAATCCACCAGATTGCTTGCCGCCTGGATGATGCTGTGTAATAACTCAAGAAAACAAATAAAACTTTTTTCCTGCTCAATACGCTTTTCCTTATCCAGTGCGATTAAAATGTCCTGCGAGTCCTTCAGTACTGTTTGCAAAAGCTTTACGGCTGTTTCGTAATTTTTTTTACGGTCAATATCCGAATAAGTAAAGAGTTTATCAACGAGCAAGGCCTCTACCCGGTCATAGGCCGCATCGCGTCGGCCCATCAGGGGCGCGATATTCATTTTAACCAGATAATCAGCTTGAGTGCTTTTAATGACCTGAGCCTGTCTCACTTTATTTATAGTTTTTTTGACTTTTGTCAATACACTTTTATGAAAACGCGGATTCAAAATTTGTTCTCCAGCTTATTTACACGAAGGTTCGTTAATAAAATACGCCCTGTTTAAGCTTTCGTCAAATGAATAAACACTATTTTAGCCGCTCTATTGCCAATTGTTCTTGAGTTTTTCCTTAATTCGTTTATATTTCTTATGTGTATACTGAAAATTAAGGTTATATATTTATGAATATACTAAAATTAATGGTATTTGTTTTTTTATGCGCTTCGGGTTGCAAATTACTGAGCGCGACGCTGCCGTTCCGGCTGGGGGATATTTTATCAACGGAAATCAGCCGTAATAAAGTTGTCATCAGAAATATGGGCAAATACGATTATGATTTCAAATTTAAGCACTATGCTTACGCTGTAGTCGCCTTTACGCTGCACAAAGGGCGAAGCCTCAGTATTTATGATTTTGAATTAAAATTCAAAGATAAAGCATACAAATGCGTTGCTCTGGCAATCGGAAACGGTGCTTTTGATGTCAAACGCTGGCACTTGACCAAAACTAATCCCAAAATGATTTATTCATTATTGTTTATTCTTGACAGCGAGGTTTTCGGGAACGCGAAGAAAACAATTTCAGCGACTCTGGTTTATACTTTGAGCAAGAGCGGTCAGGTGAACTATGAATTGCCGTTTAAATTTATAAATTACGATAAATTGACAACGGTCGGCAAAATCCCTGTAAACGGCGTATTCCCGAAAATAAAAATTGATACCAGCAGGAAAGCCGCAGGCAGTTCTGAAAAATGAATTCTAAAAAATTTCCATTTCTTCCAACATCCCGTGAGGATATGCAGAAACTTGGCTGGGATGAGCTCGATATTATTTTGCTGACCGGTGATTGCTACGTTGATCATCCTTCTTACGGAGTGTCTGTTATCGGGCGCGTACTTCAGGACAAAGGCTACCGCGTCGGAATTATCGCGCAGCCGGATTGGACCGATCCGGCTGCCCTGCAAATAATGGGGCAACCTCGCCTCTGCTGCGGTGTGAGTTCCGGCAACATGGATTCGATGGTCAACATTTATACTGCCGCGCGCCGTTTCCGCAAAAATGATGTTTATTCAGAAGACGGCGAAACCGGTAAACGTCCGCCACATGCGGAAATCGTCTACTGTCAACTTGCCCGCCGCGCTTTCCCCGGGAAAACTATTTTTATGGGTGGAGTCGGAGCCAGTTTGCGCCGCGTTGCGCATTACGACTACTGGCAGGACAAAATCCGGCAAAGCATTTTAGTGGATTCCAAAGCCGATATTTTGTGCTTCGGTATGGGCGAAAACTCCGTCTGTGAAATCCTCAAACGCCTCGAAGACGGCAAAGCTTTGCGCGGAATCCGCGGCACGGCCGTAGTTCTGGGCAAAAACGAAGCGCAAAACTTCAATGCTTCCGCCTATCTGCAATTGCCTTCATGGGAGGAAATGAAAAGAGATAAAGACGCTTTGCTGCGCAGTACAACTTTAATCGAACGGGAAATGAATCCCTGCAGCGCGCGTGGCTTGACGCAGTGCTACGGCGAGCGTTTGCTGGTGTTGGAGCCGCCGGGCATGCCCCTGACCAGCGATGAACTCGACAAAGTACACGATTTACCTTTCACCGGTTTGCCGCACCCGAAGTACAAAAAACCGATAGCGGCATTTGAAACTATTAAGCATTCGATTCCGGCGGTTCGCGGCTGTCCGGGCGGCTGTACATTTTGCGGGCTGGTCGCGCACCAGGGGCGTTCAATTCGTTCACGCAGCCAGGCCTCAATCCTGCGTGAAGTCGAACGCATGACAAAACGTGAGAATTTTCGCGGCACAATCAGTGATATCGGCGGAGCGGCGGGCAATATTTACAACAGCGGCCCGCTTGATACCAGGAAATGTTTGAACTGTCATCAGCCGAGTTGTTTGTTCCCGGAACAATGCCGCAATTATCAGGCCGAAGGCAGGGATTTAATCGAATTGCTGCGTAAAATACGAACATTTCCGGGCGTGAAACAGGTGTATATAAATTCGGGAATCCGCCTGGATTTGGCGGTCAAACAGCGTGAATTAATGCGCGAAATAATTCAGCACCATGTTTCCGGGCACATGAAAGTCGCTCCCGAACACCTGCATCCGGAAGTTTTAAAATTAATGCGCAAAAATCCGGCGGAGGATTTTTATAAATTCATGAAGGTTTTTGCGGAAGACAGCGAAGCCGCCGGCAAAAAGCAATATCTGATACCTCTGTTTATTTCCAATTTTCCTGGTTGTACTGAAAAAGAAATGAAAACGGTGGATGAATTTTTGAATCGTCAAAACTGGAGCCCGCAGCAGGTTCAGGATTATATTCCTTTGCCGATGACAATGGGCGCGGCAATGTATTACTGCGGTAAAACTTCGGATGGTGAAACTATTCAAGTCAACCGGGGTTTAGCCGAGCGCCGTCCGCAAATGGAGGTGTTGAAAAAACAGCGCCGGAGCGGACAGGCGCCAACTAAAAAACGACGCGATGACAGACGAAGCAGACGTTTCGCAAAGATACAAAAACGGAAATAGCAGTATCTTATGAGTTTCCGTCATCAGTACTCTTTATGTACAGCAACAGGAACTGATTTTAATAACATGTTACGAATAAAACAGGCTATTGGCGGTGCCGTCTAATGAACGGAATCACCGTGAGCCTCAAATCAAAATTAAACGCAAAAAAGGCAGTTATTACTATTGAAATTTCGCAAAATGCAAGCATATTTAGCTTCCGTGATGTGCCCCGGTAGCTCAGAGGATAGAGCACTTGACTTCTAATCAAGCTGTCACAGGTTCGAATCCTGTCCGGGGTGCCATTTTTTTAGCCTCAAATATGTGAATTTAGGCAGAATAAAAAATCTTTAAAATCTCTTTTTTGTAATTTTTTTGTAATTTCCAATAATATTTTAAAGCATAATTTATGTTTTATTTGTAATTTCATAATCTCTAAAAATTACAAAATTAGTTGTTTTTACACTTCGTGAAATTGATTTTCTTATACGTTTCTACAGAAAAAGCGGTTCACAATTTGCATTTTTGCACAGAAAAAGGAGGCGGGGGCGAGTGCTTTTTCTCTGTTGCGCCTGGTTTTCTGGCTTTAGGCGGCTTGAGCCGTGTATTAGGCGTTCTTTCCGCCGTTCCCCGTATGAAAACTTCGTGAATGCCCGTGATTTGGTGGTTTTTCGCGTTATACGGCTTGAGCCGTGCGTTTAGTATCTCGCTTGATTGGGATAAATGGTGTGTTATTGTAAGATTGTCGTGTGTTAATAGCATGTACATGCTTCCTTATGAATTCTCAGTTGTTATTCATAAGTATAGCATGTATTTTAGATAAAGTCTTGACGAATTTTCCTCTGCTTTTTCATCATTACTTACTGTTAAATAAAAACTCAAGTTTTGCAGTTCAAATTTGAGCGAAAAACGAACGATCAAACA
>CAZEXM010000093.1:0-11779 GCA_964515915.1 uncultured Victivallaceae bacterium | reverse complement strand
ATACTATAGCATTAAACTGCATGTTTGTAAAGTTTATTTATTTACAATCCCTAAGGTCATAAATTCAGTGTTACTGGACACTGCCTGGCCTTTTGCCGCAGGTAAAGCGGAAACCGGCATAATTTCAAAATATTTATTTACAGTCCGATATGCATTAGAACATACACTGTTTTTACAAATTGTCAATATGAATTACATTGTGCGGGAATGCCAGTTTTAAATCAGTATCCGCAGTTAAAGAATTTGGAAAATATTTTTTTGTTTTTGTGCTAATCACTCAGTATTTGATTGACTCTTTAATTGTAGTTCAAGCGTCTCGCTTGTGCGACATCAGCTTATCCTTAATTTAAATGTGGTTTTGTCAAAAGTTTTGACTTTATTCCTGCTTTATTCTATTTAATATTAAATACTTATCGCAATTCAGAGTCCTCTCCCCCTGTTTTGCGCAAAAAATTTAATTCAGAAAAGTGTATTTTATCAATGTAGTACAAGCGTCTCGCTTGTGAATATCCACAAGCGAGACGCTTGTGCTACATTATCAAACAAGCTGAAAAAAACAATATATTGTTTTTTTTAGAACACGCCTTAGCTTTGAAATGTTGTGAAGCATTAGGTTTTTGTGATTTTTTCAGAAGTTCAAAATATAGAACCACCCTTGACATTAAACAAGCACGCACTATATTTATAGATTAAAAATTTCGTGTATTTCGTGGTTTAAAATAAAAATGAAAAAATCGCTGTCACATCTTCCCCTGAATAAAAAACAGGGACTTAAAAGACTCAAGTCCATCATTCTGGCAAGCGTGCCGGAAACGGAGTTTATCATTCTTTTCGGCAGTTATGCCCGCGGCAACTGGGTGGACGACGAATATACGGAAAAGCATATTACTTACCAGTACAAAAGCGATTTTGATATTCTGGTGATTACTAAAAATAAGGAATCGGCTAATAAAGAAAGTCTCTGGATGCAGATTGAAAATGAGTATTACGGGGCCTATCATGACCGCACTCCCGTCGATATTATCCCCCATCATATCCGTGAGGTAAATTCCAAACTCAAAGAGGGACATTATTTCTTTTCGGATATTAAAAAAGAAGGTGTACTGCTCTACAACTCCGGCAGATATAAACTCGAAAGAAGACGTAAAATCGACCCGGCAAGAAGACTGGAAATTGCGGTCGATGATTTTGAACAATGGTTCGAAAGCGCCAATAACTTCTACAATCTTTATGTGTATGCGGTTAAAGCCAAAACATATAAAGAAGCCGCATTTTTGCTCCACCAAGCTACAGAGCGTTTTTACGATGCGGCAATACTGGTCTGTACGGGGTACTGCCCTAAGGTTCACAATATAGCGCGGTTGGGACGGATGATTTCACGCTGTTATCCGGAATTCCTGAAAATTTTCCCGAAAAAGACTGACGAGGAGAAACACCTTTTCAAACAGTTGAAAAAAGCCTATATCGACGCCCGTTATAAAAAAGATTACAAGATTACCAAAGAAGAACTCTCATATCTGGCAAAACGTGTTGAAAAGCTCCGCGGCCTGGTGGAAAAAACCTGTAAAGCAAAAATAGAAAGTTTAAAAAAAGAAAAATAAAAGCATAGAGGCAATTGCAAAAGCCTCCATAATAAAACAAGGAGTTTGTCATGGCACTTTGGGGTGGTCGATTCAGTACGCAGACTGATAAGGAATTAAGCGAATTTTCGGAATCAGTATCATTTGATAAAAGACTTTATAAATACGACATAAGCGGCAGTAAAGCGCATGCCGCGATGCTTGCCGCGCAAGGTATCATCCCGCAGAAAACCGCGGACGCGATAACACTTGAGCTGGATAAAATTGAAAAACGCATTGACGCGGGTGATTTCACCTTCTCCGCTGAGCTCGAAGACATTCACATGCACATTGAAAGCGCCCTGATTGATAAGCTCGGCGACGAAGGCGCCCGGCTTCACAGCGCCCGCAGCCGCAATGACCAGGTCGCGCTTGATATCCGTCTTTACCTGCGTGATGTCGTTGCGGAAATCGCTGAGATGATCCGTGACTTCCAACGCGCCCTCGTCGAGCAGGCAGACCAAAACGGCGACGCGATTTTGCCGGGATTCACCCACCTGCAGCATGCTCAACCGGTTTTATTCGGGCATCATTTATTAGCTTATGTCGAAATGTTTGACCGTGACATTGAGCGTTTAAATGACTGCGCCGAAAGAATTAATGTCATGCCTGCAGGCTCCGGGGCATTAGCCGGAACCACTTTGAACATTAATCGTGAAATGCTTTGTGAAAGTTTGAATTTTTCACGGGTTACGCGCAACAGCATGGATGCCGTGGCGGATCGCGATTTTGCGATTGAGCTGCTCAGCAATCTGGCGATTTTCGCAATGCACGTTTCGCGTTTGTCCGAAGATATAATTCTGTGGTGTTCGCAGGAGTTTGATTTTATCGAACTTGACGACGCTTTCTGCACCGGCTCAAGCTTGATGCCGCAAAAGAAAAATCCGGACATCGCTGAATTGTCCCGGGGAAAAACCGCCCGGGTTTACGGTTCGCTGACCACGCTTTTGACTTTGTGCAAAGGCCTGCCGCTGACTTACAACCGCGATATGCAGGAGGATAAAGAAGCATTGTTTGACGCCATTGACACCGTTAAAAAGATTTTGCGCCTGTATCCGGCAATGGTCGCGACTATGAAGGTCAAACGCGGCAATATGCTCGCGGCGGCGTCTGATCCGGCTTTGATGGCCACTGACCTGGCGGAAAAACTCGTAGAACTGGGCGTTCCCTTCCGCAACGCTCATCACCGCGTCGGTTCTTTTGTCAAATGGTGCAAAGATAACAATAAAGCTTTGAACAAAACTACCCTGGAAGAAATGCGGGAAACAATTCCGGAAGCCGGCGCTGAATTCCTGGACTTGTTTTCACCCGAAAGCAGCGTCGCCAAACGCGAAATCACCGGTGCCACCGGCCCGGACGCGGTAGCAAGTCAAATCGCTTTCTGGAAAAAGCAGTTGACGGAGAAGTAAGAGAAACCGGGGGAGAAGAGAAAGCTTTTTGAAAAAAGTTTTCTCTTCTCCCCCGGCCCCCCTCATCACTTGCAAAAACTTTTGGGATACCGAGTTTACGGGAAATATCTGATGGATGTAAATGGCAAAAGAGTACTGGTTACCGGCGGTGCGGTTCGCATCGGCCGCGCTGTCTGCCGGGCTTTTGCCGAAGCCGGCGCGCAAATCGTCATTCATTGCAATAATTCACTTGCAGCGGCTCGGGAATTGCTCAACACACTGCCCGGCTCCGGCCATCAGATTCAACAATGTGATTTGAATTCAAGCGCGGAAACCGCAAATTTATTGAGCCACTGCGGCCGGGTTGATGTTTTAGTCAACAACGCCTCGGTTTATTATCTCGACAAAGAAGATTCCAGGTCAAAACAGCAGATGCAGGTCAATTTTTCAGCCCCGGTATCTTTAATGAAACAATTTGCCGCGCAGAATTTGAAAAACGGCTGTATCATAAACTTTCTCGACCAGGAAGTCGGCAGAGAAACTGTAGCTTTAAACTCTTACGCTGTTTCCAAACGCGCCCTGCGGGACGCGACCTTGACTGCGGCGCTTGACGAAGCACCCGAAATCCGCGTCAACGCCATAGCCCCCGGCCCCGTCCTGCCCCCGGTCGGCCTTAACGGCCCCGGTATGCGGGAGGTTCTGAAAGAAGTACCTTTAGCGCGGCAAATCCCCTTGAAAGACATCACCGGCGCCTGTCTGTTTTTAATCCGGAACGATTCCCTGACCGGGCAGATTATTTATGTCGATGGAGGCCGGCATTTGCTTTGATGTCGATTTGCAGTTTAAACGCCGGATGACTGGAATTTTTGAAACCCGGTTACAAATATAATGATACTTTGTTGCATTTGAATTTAAAGAGAAGTATTGTATTATAATAGTGTTAGTTAAAAGATAAGGATTTTTGTTATGAAAAATATACTTCCGGGCCTTTGTGCGGTCGTTTTTTGTGTTTTTTTGGGCGCTTGTGTGAGCTCAGGGCCTGCACCGCAGAATGTCAGACTGGAATCTCCGGACGGCAATGCCGTGATTATTAAAGATGTTTATGAATTACCCCGCATGGAAAATAAAAAACTGGGCGGAACTGAAATAGTAAAAGTGTTTTTCCCGAATATTGACAATGTGAAAATCAAAAGCAGTATGACCTTGCTGAAGCTTCTCCCGGGAATAAGCCAGGCGAAACATAAACAAAGCAGCTCGCAAATCATCTACGCCATTTCCGGCGGCGGTAAACTGCTCATCAGTAATAACATGATTATCCTTAAAAAAGGCATCATGGTTTATATTCCGCCTGACGCGATAATGTCGATAACTAATAATGTTAACAAAATGCTGGAGCTTGTTGTCGTAACTTATCCTCCTTTTGAACCGTCGCAATTGACAATATTAGGCAAAGCGCCGCGGAAGGTCAAGGTTTCCGTAGACGCGGAAACTACAATAAGCGGTGATAGCGGTGATAATGATATTCAAGCTGTTTCAGAAAAATACAGGACGGCTAGAAACAAGAGAAGATCATTAAGTGTTGAAGAATATCGAAACAGATTGAATGAACAGCCACTTCCCGGTTCCGGCAAAAAAGATCCGCTGTTGGATTTGCTGGATATCCCTGAAAATCCCAAGCCAAAAACTCCCGGCTGGCCTTTGAAGATGCCGGACAGCAGTAAGATACCGTTAACAACACTGAAAGATGAGCAGTTGGATAAACTTATGCCCCCGAAAGCGCAGAAAATAGAAAATACCAAACTCAAACCTGTTCAGGCATTAAGCCCTAAAGAACAAGTCACACCAATATATGACAAGGCTGAACAGCCGGGTATTGACAGTAAAACTTCGAAAATTAATCAGGATTCTCCGGATAAATTATTAAAGGACCAGAAGAAATATGAGGAAAAACTCATTCCCGGGAAAGTGCTGAAAGCGAAGAAAACCAGTCTCAAGCATGTTCAGGAATTAAGTCCGCAGGAGCGTGGTGTGGTGGTATCTGATAAAAAAGTCAAACAGCCGGGCATTGACAGTAAAACTTCAATAGATGATCAGGATTCTCTGGAAAAATTATTGCGGGACCAAAAGAAACGTGATGTAAAACTTATTTCCGGGAAGCCGGTGAAAGCTAAAAAAACAGCCTCAAACATGTTCAGTAATTGAGTCCCGCCGAGGAAGCTGTTCCAACAAAACCCAAAGAATAGTTTTAATTATGATTTGTAACTATTCTGACTACCTGAGTACTTACTATGATTTTAGGAATAATTTGTGGTTTAGCCGCCGCGCTGGGCCAATGCATTTCTTATATTTTTTCCAAAAAATATATTCACAAGAATGGAACGGCATTTCAATTATTGATCGCTTCCCACCTTATAATGGGGATATTCGCGGCAATATGTCTCGGAATATTATTAGTGGGAAATGACTTACCGCCATTCAAAACTTACTGGCTGCAGTTATTGCAGGTTAATACTTTTTACCTGCTGGGGCAAATGTGTTTCTTCATGGCTATCAGCAAAACAGAAGCTTCGCGTATAGCGCCGCTGTTGGGGATAAAAATCATATTTATCGCGTTTCTGGGGATACTTTTCTGGGACCAGCACTTGTCTGCCTGGCAATGGGGAGCAATTGTCCTTTGTTTCAGCGGGGCGCTAATGTCCAACTGGTCGGGCAAAAGCATTACGCTTTCCGGTGCTTTGTGGCTGTTGGGAGCCGTTGTTGGTTATTCTCTGTCTGATATAAACATTAAACAGCTTATAAACTGCATTGAAGCTGAAGCAGGGAAAAGGGGGCTGGCCATTTTCACAGCCGCGAGTATATCTTATTTTTATCTGGGGATTTTTTCATTGCTCGTTCTCTTATTTGCCCGCTCGATAAAATTAAAGCATTTAAAACCGGCTTTGACCTTTTCGTGCTGGTGGTTCGCGGCAATGCTCCTTTTATTTGCTTGTTTTGGCCTTCTCGGGCCGTTGTTCGGCAATATCGTTCAATCGGGGCGTGGTATCATCGCGGTAATTATCGGGGCGGTAATCGCCAGATTTGCCTGGTCGGAACACGAAGAAAAACTAGCGCGTTCAGTTTTAATCCGGCGAATCGCGGCGGCTTTATTGATAACTTGTTCGATTATCCTTTTTGCCCTTGCAAAACGATAAAACTATATATATAATATTTCTTTCCCGAAGATAAAACATTGAGCGCCCAATTTAAATTAAGGAATCTCTGATATGTTGAGAATAAATCGTTGTTTGAAGCTTTTTTTACTTCTTTTTATCCTTGCCGGAGTGCTGAATGAGCTTTCCGCGAAAAAACCTGAACATAACAACACGCTTTACCACGGGAAAGGCGTGAAATATATATTTTTGTTTATCGGTGACGGAATGGGCGCGATGCAGCGTATTGTCACTGAAAAGGCATTTAAAACTAAACAGCAACCCCGCTTATGGATGAATACTTTAGCGGTTAAAGGCACTGTGAATACTTTGTCTTACGGCGGAGGGATTACGGATTCCGCCGCCGCCGTAACCGCGATGGCCTGCGGACAAAAAACGCGAAATAAGGTTTTGGGGCTTGGCCCTGCGGGGAAGCCGGTCGAATCCGTGGCCGAAACGGCAAAGAAACTCGGCTGGAAAATCGGCATCATCAGCAGTGTGCCGTTAAATCACGCCACCCCCGCCGGTTTCTACGCGCACCGCTTGAAGCGCAGCATGTACGATGCAATAACCCGGGACCTTGCCGCCAGCAATTTTGATTATTTCGGCGGCGGCTCCCTGATAATTAAAGCTAAGCGGCAGGAAGTTCTGCAAGCCTTGAAAGATCGTAATTACATCATGATTGAATCGCCGGAAAAAATGCCGGAACTTGCAGCGGATAAAAAATATATCGTTCATACTAATCTGCCTTACGTCATTGACCGCAATGCGGACAGCGGCCTCAGTCTGGCGGATTTCACACGTTTGGGTATCAAACATATTTATAGCGGAGCCGGCAGGACGAAAGGTTTTTTCATGATGGTTGAGGGCGGCAGAATTGACTGGAGCGGACACGCTAATGACGGCGCCGGCATGATTCACGAAGTCAAAGCCTTTGATGACGCGCTTAAAGTTGCCCTGGATTTTTATCGGCAACACCCGAAGTCAACAAGCATTATTGTTACTGCTGACCACGAAACCGGCGGCCTGTGTTTTTCACCGGACGATATTAAGCCCGGTTGGGCGGCGGCTGGATTGTTGCGGCAAAAACAGAGTTACGGCGTCATGTGCACTAAGTTGCGCAAATATAAAAAACAGAAACTTTCTTTTAAAAAAGTCCTGGCATTACTGCAGGCGAATTTTGGAATTAAAGAGTTTTCTCCTGAAGAACTGAAAAAACTTCGCAAAGCCTGGATAATTTTTACGGGAACGAAAAAAGCCGAAGATAAAATCAGGATTACTTACGGTGCATACAAACCATTACTGTTTTGCATGCAGCGTATTTTCAACAGGCGCTGCGGTTTAAAATGGACTCGTACCGGGCATTCAGCTTTGCCGGTACCGCTTAGCGCCGCTGGCGGCGGCGCGAAAATTTTTGCCGGCAATTATGAAAATGACCAAATTGCCCGTAAAATAGAATCTTTAATCAAACCTGTTCCGGAAAAATAATGTGCGGCAGCTTTTCTCACATCTTGTAAATTAATATCACATATTGCATATCTTTGTAGTATTGACAATTGCGTTAAGTAGTATATAATGCTTCTAGATAGTTTATTATCGTATCACAATCAATAAATATTAATGGAGCAAATGCTAAAATGGCTGACAAAATTAACTTGACAATCTGGAATGAATTTCGTCACGAAAAGAATATGCCTTCAATAAAAAAACTTTATCCTGAAGGTATGCACAAAGCAATTGGCGCGGGAATCAGCGCGGATGATTTGAATATCAGATACGCGGTCCTGGACGATTTTGAGCACGGTTTAACTGAAGAAGTAGTTAATTCCACTGACGTTTTGATCTGGTGGGCACACTGCGCGCATGCTGAAGTTTCAGACGAAATTGTCAAACGCGTTCACAAACGCGTGCTTGAAGGCATGGGACTGATTGTTCTGCATTCAGGTCATTTCTCAAAAATCTTTAAAGCCCTTATCGGTACCAACTGTTCTTTGAAATGGCGTGAAGTCGCGGAAAAAGAAAGACTTTGGAATATCGAGCCTTCACATCCCATTACCCAGGGTATCGCTGATTATTTCGAATTGGCAAATACCGAAATGTACGGCGAGCGTTTTGATATTCCGCAGGATGGCAAAGTTATTTTTCTCTCCTGGTTTGAAGGCGGCGAAGTTTTCCGCAGTGGTGTAACTTTTGAGCGTGGACACGGCAAAATCTTTTATTTTCGCCCCGGACATGAAACTTATCCGATCTACTACAATGAAAAGGTTCTGAAGATTATCGGCAATGCGGTTCGCTGGGCGAAACCATTGATGTTTGCGGAACATACCGCTCCTAATTGTCAGCCGCTAGAGAAAATTTCACCTAAGGACGTTGATTTCGGTTCCGCTGGTATCGTCCAGGAAGTTAAACTATAAGCAGGGTTTTATAATGACTAAAAAAATAAAAGTTGGTGTAATTGGCCTTGGTATGGGACGTGGACATATCAGCGGTTATCGTGAGCACGAAAACGCTGATGTCGTCGCGATTGCGGACCTTAATCAGGAATTACTTGATAAAGTTGGCGAAGAACTGAAAATAGAAAAACGCTATACTGATCCTCTGGAAATGTTGAAAAAAGAAAATTTGGATGCCGTAAGTATCGCGGTGCCGAATAAATTTCACAAATCTCTAACGATTACCGCTTTGGAAGCCGGCGCGCATGTTCTTTGCGAAAAACCTATGGCCATGAATGCCGCCGAGGCGGAAGAAATGCTGGCGGTCGCCAAAAAAACCGGTAAACGCCTGGGAATCAATTTCTCATTCCGTTTTACGCCGCAGTCTTTCGCAATGAAGCGTCTGGTCGAAGCTGGTGAACTTGGTGACGTATATTTTGCCCGTACGGTCTGGCAGCGCCGCCGCGGCATGCCAAAATTTGGCGGCTGGTTTGGCCAAAAAGCCCTTGCCGGCGGCGGGCCCTTGATTGATTTGGGCGTACACCGTCTGGATTTGGCTTTATGGCTGATGGACTATCCCGAACCTGAATGGGTAATGGGAAGCACTTACAATCATATAGCCACTGAAATAGCGGCCAAAGAAGGCAAAAAATTCGACGTTGAGGATTTTGCCTGCGGTATGATTAAATTCAAAAACGGCGCGACACTTGAACTGGAAGCATCCTGGGCCGGAAACATAAAAGAAAACGAGCAAATGTCCACCCGCTTATTGGGTACTGATGGCGGTTTGCATCAATATAACCTGAAAGAAACTTATGAATTCCATGTCGAATGTTATCAGGAAAAAGCCGGTTGTCATTATGATTTGCATCTGCATCCGCCGGTAGCTGAATGCAAAAACGCGTATTATTCTTTCATTGACGCGCTGGTCAGGGACGAAGCCTTTCTGGTCGCGCCGGAGCAGGGGGTAACGGTAATGAAATTATTGGACGCGCTTTACGAGTCAGCCGCTACCGGTAAACCAGTAAAGGTTTCATAATCCCAAAGAAAAATGCTCATAAAGCTCCTCAAGCAGTGGCTGGACGGCACCGCCAAAAGTCGTCAAGTCAATACTCGAACGCTCAACATTCTCAAAAAATTCGCTTTGCTCATTTTTAGAGAATATCGCTTTTCGAGAGGTATTTGTTAAGGCGCAACAAGTTGCGCATAATTTCGAGCATTGGAGATGCTCGACCAGCGTGTTCCGCCGCTGGATCACGGAGGCGTTGCATCCGCCTTTTTTTAGTTTTGGCGGGAGCGTCTAGCTGATGATAATTACAAGGGGATGGATGAATTATTCAAGCACCGGCCACATTCTTCCGGCTGAATTTGTTTTTACTTTTACCGGCATATCGTAAGCTTTGAATAAATTGTCCTCACGCAAAATTTTATCACGTCCGCCTTTGGCGATAATACACCCCTTCTTTAAAATCATCCCCCGCTTGAATACCGGCAGTATATCATCAATACGCTGAGTTATGAAAATGATTGCCGGAGCGTTTCGGCGCCGGGCAAAAGCATCGATGGTTTCCAGGAGAAGCTCCCGGCTTTTGAGATCAAGATGAACACAGGCTTCGTCCAGGATCATCAATTCAGGATCATGCATCAAAGCGCGGCAGATCAAAATTTTAACTTGTTCACCGGAGGACACGGCGTCTATTTTCCGCTCCGCCAAATGTCCGCATCCCATCGCGGCCATAATTTCGATGGCTTTGGCTTTTTCCCCGGCAGTGTAATCGCGGAACAAACCCAATGTTCCGTCGATTCCGGAAATTACCATTTGCAGGGCGTTCCATTCGCCGGATGTCCAACGCTGCATAAAAGGACTTACCCAGGCAATATTTTTGCGCAGTTCGGATAGGTTGACATTTCCGTAACGAGCACCCAGAACCCTGACTTCAGCCCCGAAAACAGGCCAGGCATAACCCATTAAAACTTTAACCAGAGTCGTTTTCCCGGCACCGTTGGCGCCCAGGATAAACCAGTGTTCCCCGGCTTTCACCCGCCAGTTAAAATCCTGTAAAACAACTTTACCGCCCAAAAAAACTTTAGCGTTCTTTATTTCTATAATATTCTTCACTATTCGTAATTATCTCTTTTTATATTCCATCCAGGCGTCGCGCAGTTTTTTCCCTTTGGCGAATTCAGCTTCCAGCCTGTCATAATCCTTATTCTCAATAATTTCGCCGAGTTTCCGGTAGCGCTTCGCGAATTCTTTAACCACTTCCAGGACCGCCGGCTGGTTATTTTCAATAATTTCGCGCCACATCGACGGTGACGACGAAGTAATCCGCGAAGTATCCCTGAACCCGGTCGCGCAACCGGAATAGCGCAGCGCCAGGGTTTTCGGATCACAGTCCAATACGGCTTCAGTCAGGGCGAGAGCCAGAATATGCGAAATATGACTGGTGTGAGCCACTAAATTATCATGTTCCCGCACAGCTGTTACGACTACTTTGGTATCAATCGCCCGCCAGAATTCCACGACATGCCGGAAAGCTTCAGCGTCAGTATTATCAGTTTCAGTCACGAATACTTCAGCGTCAGCGTAAAGCTTTTCAAAC
This sequence comes from uncultured Victivallaceae bacterium, assembly GCA_964515915.1. GTDB lineage: Bacteria > Verrucomicrobiota > Lentisphaeria > Victivallales > Victivallaceae > JAHOYW01. Next base: position 549 of record CAZEXM010000093.1, on the reverse strand, counting down.
GCGGCACAGGGGCCCGTTTTCTCCGTTCCCGCCATCGGGTGTCCGCCGACGAAATTAACCCCGTGCGGCGGCAAAAATTTCTCGCCGCAATTAACGATAATTTCCTTCACGCTGCCGATATCGCTGACCACCGCGCCGGGTTTCCAGCACTCCGCGTAAGTTTCGATGTATTCCATAATCCGCGGGATCGGCAAACACAAAACAGTTAAATCAGCCTTCGCCAGCAGCACTTTAATATCATCGCAGCTTTCATCAATGACATCATTTTCCAGCGCCCAGCTTCGCACCCCGCTTCGCCGGGCCCACCCCAGACGGCGGTAAGCTTTGCCGCGCAAAGCCATCCCCAGAGACGCGCCCAGTAATCCCAAACCGATTATCGCGACATTTTCTATTTTACTGACACTAGTCATAGCTTTCCCGGGGGGGTGATTGATTTTTTGTGCTTGTGCTAATATACGGTTGCTTTTACAAAAAAACAAGTGGACGATATGGACATCAGTAATAAAGAATGGAATAATATTTTACTACTTTTAAACGGCAGGATATTTT
>CAZEXM010000092.1:0-11801 GCA_964515915.1 uncultured Victivallaceae bacterium | reverse complement strand
ATACAATTAACTATTGGTCAAAAACAAATATAAAATCCAAACTTGTTTGGCGCTGATCGAGCATCTCTAATGCTCAAAATTATGCGCAACTTGTTGCGCCTTAATAATAAATACATCTCTCGAAAAGCGATATTCTCTAAAAATGAGCAAAGCAAATTTTTAGATAATGTTGAGCGTTTGAGTATTTAACTTGATGACTTTTGGCGGTGCCGTCTGCGTCAGTCGATTTTGGTGGCCATAATGGTATAACAATCGTCATTTCCGTCGAACCGCAGATAATATTCGTTATGCCAGTTTGCTTGACTTCTTCTTTATTGCAGTTGGAAGTTGTCGCGATAACGACCGGGGGGAATACCGTGAAATTTGCGAAATGATTTATTAAAGTAATATATATCCTCATAAGCACAGAACGAAGCGGTTTCCTGCAAGCTTGGAGGGAAAGGCTGCTGCAGCAATTTTGCGGCCTTTTCCATGCGCTTCGCAAGGATAAAATTGCCCGGCGGCAGCCCGGCGACGGCAATAAAAAGCCGCCTGAAATGAGAATATGATAAAGCGCTTTGCGAAGCAAGAAGCCGCAAATCCCAATTATGTTCCGGTTTCAGCGTGATTTTCTCAATTGCCCGGTGTATTCGCAGATCGCTGCGCCTCACTGTCCGGCGTGAACTTCGTTCATGTAATTGCAGCAGCAAGCCTTCAAGCATGTAAGCCGCGCGCGAAGTTCCGTATTCGGGCTTGTCCATGTATTTCAGCAATTCGTCAAACGCGCGGCAGAATCTCTCCGGATCGTTTACTTGTAAAATTGGAGTCTCTGTCGGAAACAGTCCCGTGTGTACAAAATGTTCAGCCAGTTTTCCCTTGAATGAAATGAAGCGGTGATCCCAATGCCCGATATGTCGTCCGAACTTAAAATGTATTCCCGGGAAGGTCATAAACACGACGGGTCCTTTAAGACGTTGGACAGGACCATCGCCAACTTGCATAAGCAGCCTGCCCTTCTCAGCATAATCCAGCACGTAATAGCCAAATCTTTTATCAACCCAGGCATTACATTCTGGTCGATGTGTCCAGGCAATAAACTCTATGTCTTTAAAATATTCCATTCTCGCGCCTCCTTGAGACAACTAACAGCTAACAACTAACTTATGATTATATAATACAAAAGAATGATTACTTTGTCAATTTATTTATCATTTTTATGCGTTATAATTATTATATACTATGATTAATTATTACTAAGGATGTTGTTATGAATTCTGAATTTGACGTAAAAAAATTACCCGGCTTACTTGATTTTGACTACGAACACATCCAAAAAAGCCGGGAACGTCAATGCCGTTACTGGCGTGGGGAAAAACTATCCTCTCCATTATTATTTATTGATGGCGAGATGTCGGAAAAACAGAAATTGATTCCGGAATATGACCTGAAACAAATTTTTACGGACGAAGCAAAGATGCTTTGCCGCGAAATTCGGGGCGCTTGTGCCGCCAATGGACACAACGACAAAATACCATCAATTCGCGCTAATCTGGGAACAGGTATTCTTTTAGCGTGTTTTGGCCTTGAACAAATGACTTTTCCGGACAAAATGCCGTGGCTGACTGAACATTTGACCAAGGAACAGATCACTAAACTTTCTCCCGATGATATCCGCCAGCGCGGCAGTTTTGCCCGGGGCATGGAAATGATGCATTACTTCAAAGAAATTATGGGGGATTCGATCCCGGTGTACGTCATGGATACCCAGGGACCGTTTGATCTGGCGCATTTGATATTTGGCGACGAACTGTTCATTCAGCTTTACGATGATCCGCCCTTCATTCATCACCTGATGAACCTTTGCCTGGAACTGGGCATAAAGACTCATCGTTGGATGAAAGAAGCTATTAATGAACCTTTGACCTCGATGCATCATGCAAATACTTTGTATTCCGACAGTTTCGGCATTCGGATTTGTGAGGACACAACCGTCATGTTGAGCCCCGATCATATTGAGGAGTTCGCGCTGACGTATTCGCGCCGGCTTGCCCGTGAATTCGGCGGAGCCTGGGTGCATTACTGTGGATACCACGAAGGCCTGACCGATTTAATACTCAGTTATCCGGAGTTCAAAGTACTCAATTTCGGGCATATCCCCGGACATGAACATGAGATTGAGTTTTACAAGAACATGGAAAAATTTGAAAAAGCCGGTAAAATCAACTTCAACGGCTGGCCGAAATTTCCGGATGAATCGCCGAAAGAATATCTCATTCGTCAACACAAATTCGCTGCCCGGGGCACACTCGCGCCGATTTTCAGTGCTTGTGATGAGTTTTCGCAATTCAACTCCACTGCTGATATCCTTAATTTCTGGCACAGCCTGTAAGTGATTGGCGTTTCCCTCAGTATGACGCGTCCGACAAAACTCGGTATAGCATAAATTCCTGAAAAAAATAAAAATTTACAGCAACGCTCGAACGCTTTTAAAAAAGCCGAACGTCGGTTTCGTTACCTTTTTGCTTTTTGGCGGTGTTGTCCAGTATCTGCAATTATGGTTTATCTTTGGCAAATTATGCTAAAAAAACTTGAAATCACGCGGGTTTTCAGTTACTTTATATATTAAGTAGTCATTAAGAAATTGGGGAACTTTTTATAACGAGGGAGAGATTCAAAATGTCACTTGGTATTATAAAACCATATTTTGCCGGTCAATTTTACGATAATGACGAAACAAATTTACGTAAATATCTTACCGGAGTCATGCAGAAGGAATTAAACACTGAACGAACCAGCGATCATATAAGAGCAGTGATTCTGCCTCATGCCGGTTATTGCTTTTCGGCTCAAACCGCGATGAAAACTTTATTGAAAACCATAGACGGGAAATATTCTAAAGTTCTGGTCATCGCGCCGTCTCACCGTATTCCTTTCCAGGGTATTGCCATGTCCGAGTTCGACACCTACCGCACCCCGCTGGGGGATATCCCGGTAGATCTGGATAGCGTTTCGAATATCGCCGGCACGGGAAATGACTATATCGCCTATATGTCCGACGCGCATGAAAGAGAGCATTCCCTTGAAGTTCAACTGCCTTTACTGCAACATTTTGTCGGGGATTTTGAATTAATTCCAATAATCAACGGTTTAATAGATGAAGCATCCGCGCGGCACATCGCCACAGTTTTGAAAGACTGGTGGCGGGAAGACATTTTATGGGTAATCAGTTCTGATTTTACCCATTACGGCCATTCTTTCAACTATGTTCCTTTCTCCAAAAATATCAAGGAGCGTCTGCGTTTACTTGACCTGGGTGCGGTTCAATTGATTATCAACAAGGATATGCATGGTTTTTGTGAATATTTAAACAAGACAGGAGCGACGATTTGCGGCTGCGGCGCTATTCAAATTCTGCTGGCGGTCTTAGAGCTGATGAACAACAAAGACAACAACGGAGCTGAATTAGTACATTACACCACTTCCGGGGATTTGACTTCAAATTACGCGCAATGCGTCAGTTATGCCGGCATCACGTTTTTCGATCAGGAACCGGAAAAGTGAGGAAGATGTTATAAAAAAAACAAGCTTAAGCGCTTGAAACAGGAAAAATATGCAGGAAATCGTATTGATAACTGGCGCCTCCAGCGGTTTGGGGGAGGCAATAGCAAAAGTTTTTAAAGAAAAAGGCTTCAAAGTAATCGGAGTATGTCGTACAGAACCCCGAATAGAACTTGACCGCTGGTTTAAGACAGATATTACTCAGGACGGAGCCTGCCAGGAATTATTTACCAAAGTACAGGGAGAATTCGGACACCTGGATGTGCTAATCAACAACGCCGGCAAAGGAAATTACGCGGCCTGGGAAGAATTCAGCATCCTTGAATTGCGGGACATTTTTGAACTCAATTTTTTCGCGCTGGTCAACATGACATATACATTTCTGCCTTTATTGAAAAACAGTCAAGGCACCGTTATAAATATTGCTTCCGTCGCGGGCAAATCCTACGTACCCTGCATGGGGCCGTATTGCTCCACTAAATACGCGGTCTGCGCATTTTCGGATTCACTCAGGGTGGAAGTTGAAAAATACGGCATTCGAGTTTTAAACGCGCTTCCGGGACGTATTGATACAGGGTTTTCGAGTCGCGCGCTTGGCCCGCGCACCGCGCCGGATACCCCGGACGTCGGTTCCAGCGCACTTGGTTTCGCCCGGAGATTATACAAAGCTTATCAACGCAAGTGGCGTTCTTTCACTTATCCGCGCATTTATATTGGATTCCTTTTGTTCACTCGTATGTTTCCACGCTTTTACGACCGGATAAACCGCAAAATGTGGAAACTGAATGAGTGAGTCTTGCGGGAAACTGAATCCGGGTGGGTATCCGCAGGATTGAGCTCCGCAGGAGCGGCTCAGAATGAATCCAGCCACAAAGTGTGGTAGACAGCAAGACCATAAACTTTTTCATGATTATATTTCCGACTTGTTTTTGAGGCTACTTCACATATAGTATTTACAGCAATAAAATAATGTGATATATCCATGACTACTGAAAATTACATGTTGGAAGCTCTTGAGCTGGCCAAACGGGCCTGGGGACAGACCAGCCCTAATCCCCTGGTCGGCGCGATAGTCGTTAAAGAAAATAAAATCACCGGACGCGGTTACCATCACCGCGCGGGCGGAGCCCACGCCGAAGTCAACGCTTTGCGCGCCGCCGGCGAAAACGCCCGGGGAGCGGATATTTATGTTACCCTCGAACCCTGCTGCACTTCCGGGCGCACGCCGCCCTGCACCCGGGCAATTATCGACGCCGGCATTAAAAAAGTCTTCGTCGGCTCTGTCGATCCCAATCCGGTACACGCCGCTAAAGGTTTGGAAATATTGAAACAAGCCGGAATCGAAACTGTCCGCGGGATCGAAAAAGCCGCCTGCGACAAAGTAAACGAGGCGTTTTTCACCTGGATTACAAGCGGAAAACCTTTTGTCATTTTAAAAATGGCCATGACCCTGGACGGCAAAATCGCCACTGCTGACGGACAATCAAAATGGATTACCGGCACCGTCGCGCGCGAACGCGTTCAAAAACTGCGCAGATGGTGTGACGCGATTATGGTCGGCGGCGAAACCGTCCGCCAGGATCGTCCAGGTTTGCTTGTCCGGGACGCAGCTGTTCCATGGAACAAACAGCCGCTGAAACTGATTGCGACACGTTCAATGAATAACGACGATCTGCTGGAGTATTTCCCCGATCATTCGGCACGTGCGCTAAGCCCGTCTTCTCCCGGGGAATGGCGGAATTTGCTGGCTGAGCTGGGCAAAGAAAACATCAGCGCTTTATTGATCGAAGGCGGCGGGGAACTGGCGGCGGAAGTTTTAAACGCCGGGATCGTCGACAAAATAGAATTCCATATCGCCCCGAAAATCCTCGGCGGCAAAGACAGCCGTCCCGTCGTGGGAGGGAAAAACCCCTTGACTTTGGACGCAGCAAAATTACTTCGCGATTATAAACTTGAAATTGCCGGCAATGATATTATTATTTCAGGATACCTTTAATGGAAGGAATTAAAAATATGTTTACAGGTTTGATTGAAACGACCGCGGAAATAACCGGACGAGATATAAACGGCAAAGCCGGAAAATTGCGTTTACGCCCGAACAAAAAATTTAAGGACCTTACCCGCGGCGAAAGCATCGCCGTAAACGGTGTCTGCCTGACTCTGGAAAGCCGGGACGCGGACGGAACACTCGAATTCCATACCCTTGAGGAAACCCTGACGCGAACGAATCTCGGTTCAATCGAGCTTGGCGGCCTGGTTAATCTGGAACGCGCACTGCAAGTCGGCGCCCGCCTGGGCGGACACATCCTTACCGGACATATTGATACGGCCGCAAAATTCCTGGGTATGCGGAAGCAGGGCGGCGATATTGAATACCGGGTGGCTTTGCCCGAAGAAATAAAACCGTATATGGCGTCTAAAGGCAGCATTGCGCTTGATGGTGTTTCCCTGACTTTAGTTGATATCACTGAAGATAGTTTTTCGGTGCATTTGATTCCCGTAACCCTGGAAGAAACGGCTCTGGGGCAGCGGCAGGCCGGCGATGTCATAAACCTGGAAGCGGATTTGCTGGGCAAATACGTCCAGCGGCAACTGGCTTGCTTCCTGGATAAAAAAACGGCTTCCAAGGTAACGATGGAAAGCCTGATAAACGCGGGTTGGTAAATGCTGAAAAATATTAGCTGGGGTATAAGTTTAAGTGCTTTAGAGTCGGAAAAAGGTTTGCCGCACGAATTACCGGAATGCTTTTCCCTGCTTGAACTGCCCGGATTTCTGCTGTCGCCGCTGAGCAAAAAACAGCTCAAATTATCCTATCCGCATATTTCAGAACTTTATTTGCGGGATTTGCTTGAGCCGACGGTAACACGCGAAATTATCAGCCAATCCCCCTCTATTCAAAATGATTTAAAACTGTGTTTGCGCGAATTAATTGTCGAAACCAACAAGATAAACAGCAGCGGAGTTTTACTTGATTTCGCTATTGAGCAAAGTTTTGAAAATCCCGATTTGGCCGCGAAAATCAGAAAATTCATAAACAGTTTCAGCCATTCCCTGTATCATTCAAATAATAAATTGCTGTTGCCGGTACGCGTCCCGCTCTTATCATCGGTAAAATCCGCGGAACAATATCTGGAATTTTTGAAAAAACAAATGCTGCCCCAGGTAGGGTTTTCGCTTGACATTCATCCGCATGAACTGGCCGGCAGGGAATTTTCTCCCCGCAAAATTATGCGCTGGCTGGAATTTGATACTATCTTACTGCGTTTTGTGTACGAACCGGAAACCGGTAACCGCCTGGTTCGCAAATCACTCGAACCATGGATAAAATATTCCCGGCAGCATTGCGCTGAACTGAAAATCGTTTTGGCGCCGGTCTTTAAAAATTTGGAAACCATCGAAAATGAAATAAATTTGTTTGAGCAGCTTATTTCCCGTTTGAATAATCCATAATTCGGCGTAAATTACTGTTAGTAGATGGGAACGTTCCCCATTTCCGCTCATTTTTTTTCTTATTTGTATATTAATAAATGTGGTCCAAAATGCTTAACTTAGGTGTAAATATTGATCATGTGGCAACTGTTCGCGAAGCGCGGAAAGCCGCCTACCCCAGTCCGCTTGAAGCAGCATTAATATGCGAAAAAGCCGGGGCATGGGGAATTACCGCTCACCTGCGTGAGGACCGGCGCCATATGCACGATCACGATATGCTTGCGCTCAAAGCCAATGTCCAACGCTTGAACATGGAAATGGCCGTTACCGGGGAAATGATAAAAATCGCCGCTGATTTGAAACCTTACAGTTCCTGTCTGGTACCGGAAAAACGTGAAGAACTTACCACCGAGGGCGGCCTCGACGTATCGGCGCGCCTTGAAGCGGTCAGCGCCGCCACCGAACGCCTGCAGGCTGCAGGTATTATCGTCAGTTTGTTTATTGACCCTGATAAAGAACAAATTGAAGCCGCGGCGCAAAGCGGATGCGAATACATTGAACTGCACACCGGATCTTTTGCCAACCGGGAAGGAAAAGAACAGCGGAAGGAGTTAAAACGTCTGATTAAAGCGGCTGAGTTCGCAACCGGCCTGGGAATTAAGGTCAATGCCGGACATGGCATTAATTATGATAATATTGATTTAATTTTAGAAATTCCGCATTTGCATGAATTAAATATCGGGCATAGTATTATTGCCCGGGCGGTCATCGTCGGTATTGATCAAGCGGTCCGTGAAATGGCTGACTTGATGAGCTTGTATCCAGAGTAATTACATTTAATTTTTCGGAGGCATTAATGTCAACAACACTTTTACGCAATGTCCTGGAAAAAGCCGTGAGCGCGGACGCTTCCGATGTGCATATCAAAGAAGACTCTCCAGTCGCGTTCCGCATTAACGGTGAAATAGTTGTTAGCGACTATACTCCGGATGGTGAAATTCTCGAACGCTTCATGAAGCAGGTCAGCACTGAAAAGCAGCTGGCGAAGTTCGATGAAACCGGTGATTTGGATATTTCGCATCTGGAAGATAATATCGGGCGTTTTCGTGTCAATATACATCGTCAGCGTGGAGCGCTCAGCATTAATTGCCGCTGGGTAAAAAACCAGCTTATGAATTTTGAACAGCTTGGTTTGCCGGAAGTAATTCAGTCCATCGCGGAAACTCCACGCGGAATCATTATCCTCACCGGTACGACCGGTTCGGGAAAATCAACAACCCTGGCCGCGATGCTTGAACACATCAACAACGAATTTTCCAAACATATTATCACCATTGAAGACCCCATTGAATATGAATTCACCGATAAACATTCTTATTTTGAACAACGGGAAGTAGGTATTGACACAATCAGTTTCGCCAGCGCCTTAATACATGTTCTGCGTCAGGATCCGGACGTTATTATGATTGGCGAAATGCGCGACAAATTCAGTTTTGAAGCTGCTTTGCAAGCCGCTGACACCGGACATCTGGTTGTAACCACTTTGCACGCATCCAATGCCTCGCAAACCATCAACCGTATCCTGGACTTTTATAACCAGGCGGAACAAGGACCCATCCTGGAAGCCATCTGCAATAATCTGCACGCTATTATTTCGCAGCGCTTGGTGCCGCTGGCCGTCGAAGACGGACGCGTCCCGGCCACCGAAATCATGATTAATACACCAATGGTCAATAAACTTTTGCGTGAAAACCGTCTGGAAAAACTGCCCGCGGCTATCGCTGCGGGCCAAAATGATGGTATGATGACTTTCAACCAGTGTTTGTTTGAGTTGGTGAATAACGGCCTCATATCGGAAGAGGACGCGTTAGAATATTCCGACAATCCGGAAGCGCTCAAAATGAACTTCAAGGGAATTTTCCTGTCCGCCGGAGACAATCAGATTATTAGTTAATTCTGAATGGCGTTATGCGTTAAGGAGAGTTGATTTATGAAGCGATTTCCCGAATTTTTTATCGAATCAAGCTTTATAATTTTGACTTTTCAAAAAAAAGGTATATATTACGCTTTCCGATTAGTAAAGGCATCTATTACGGGTGAATTGTAGCTGTTTTGAATGCCTGGAATATATAAACAAAGTAACTTTTTTAAACCAGAAGGGTAAAAAAATGATTAAAGTTGGTATTAATGGATTTGGCCGCATCGGCCGTCTCGTTTTTCGCGCCGCACAAAAACGCGATGACATCGAAGTTGTCGGTATAAACGATTTGCTGGACGTGGATTACATCGCATACATGCTTCGTTTTGACTCAGTACACGGTAAATTCGACGGCGACGTTTCTGTTGAAAACGGTAATCTCGTTGTAAACGGTAAAGCTATCCGCATCACTTCTGAAAGAAATCCCGCTGATTTGAAATGGGATGCCGTTGGTGCTGAATACGTTGTTGAATCAACGGGCCTGTTCCTGACTGCTGAAAAAGCCCAGGGCCATCTTGACGCCGGCGCTAAAAAAGTTGTTCTGTCCGCTCCTTCTAAAGACGACACTCCTATGTTCGTTATGGGCGTAAACGACGACAAATTGACTACCGGCATGAATATCGTTTCCAACGCTTCATGCACTACTAACTGCTTAGCTCCCATCACTAAAGTCCTTAATGACAACTTCGGTATCGTTGAAGGCTTAATGACTACTATTCACGCTGCCACAGCTACCCAGAAAACCGTTGACGCTCCTTCCCTGAAAGACTGGAGAGGCGGCCGCGCGACTCTTTGCAACATCATCCCTTCTTCCACCGGCGCCGCTAAAGCGGTTGGTAAAGTCATTCCTGAATTGAACGGCAAACTTACCGGAATGGCTTTCCGCGTTCCTACTGTGGATGTATCCGTTGTCGACTTGACCTGCCGCCTGGCAAAAGGCGCTTCCTACGATGCGATTAAAGCTGCCATGAAAGCTGCCTCCGAAGGATCAATGAAAGGCGTTCTTGCTTACACTGAAGATGCGGTTGTTTCTCAGGATTTCGTCGGTGAAGTCTGCACTTCCACATTTGATGCCGAAGCCGGTATTGCTTTAACTGACAACTTCGTTAAGATTGTCGCATGGTATGACAACGAATGGGGCTACTCTAATAAAGTATTGGACCTCATCGCCGCTATGGCTGCCCTTTAAGTTTAATTAAAAAGCATTCGTGCTTGTTTAATATAAAACAGGGCCAGGCCCGAGGAACAATTTTATTGAACTTCGGGTTTTTTTAAGCGCAAGTGCTTTTTTATTTTTTGTTTTTATCCAAATATTCCGGTGCTTATGCATATATTCGCTAGTGTCAAATCTTTTATGAAAAATATGAAAAGTGTATAATGTAGCACAAGCGTCCCGCTTGTGAATATTCTCAAGCGGGACGCTTGAGCTACATTGATTAAAAATACATTTTTCTGAATGGAATTTTCGCGCAAACCATGGGGAAAGAACTCTATTTTGCGATAAATATTTAATGTTCAACAGGATAGAGCGTTATTTAATATAACAATTTGACAATAACATATATTCAATATGGAGTAAAACTATGAATCTCAACAAAAAAACCGTCAAAGACATTGAACTTGCTGGTAAACGCGTAGTTATGCGGGTCGATTTTAATGTCCCCATCAAAGACGGCAGAATAACTGACGATACCCGTATCCGCGCGGCTCTGCCTACCATCAAATATATTCTCGGCAAAGGCGCGTCATTAACTCTTCTGACCCACCTCGGCCGCCCCAAAGGCGAGGCAAAACCGGAATTCACCGTAAAACCAGCCGCTGATTATCTCGCCAGTCTGCTGGGGCAGGACGTTAAATTTATTAACGACTGCGTTGGTGAAGAAGCTGTAGCCGCTTCCAAAGCTCTCAAGCCCGGCGAAATCATGTGCTGCGAAAACACTCGCTACCACAAAGAAGAAGATATGAAATGCAAAGGCGACGCGGATAAAATTGCCGCCCAGAAAACATTTGCTTCTGAATTGGCCAAACTCGGCGATGTTTACGTCAATGACGCCTTCGGTACAGCTCATCGTGCTCACGCTTCCACTGCCGTTATTACAGAATTCCTCGACAAAGAAAACTGCGTGGCGGGTTTCCTCCTCGACAAAGAAATCCAATACCTTGGTCAAGCCGTAGCCAACCCGAAACGTCCCTTCGTCGCTATTATCGGCGGGGCCAAAGTTTCAGGGAAACTCGAAGTTCTTACATCACTTATCGAAAAAGTTGATACTATTTTGATCGGCGGCGGCATGGCTTACACTTTTTTGAAAGCCCTTGGACATTCCGTCGGCAATTCGCTTTGCGAAGACGATTTACTTGACGTGGCGAAAGAAACTCTCGCTAAAGCCAAAGCCAAAGGCATCAAGTTTCTCTTACCGGTCGATAATAAAATCGCTGATGATTTCTCCAATGACGCCAATACTGAAATAGTTGGTGTTGAGATTGAAGACGGCTGGATGGCTCTTGATATCGGTCCCAGAACTGCCGAATTATATGCCAATGAAATACTCGGCGCAAAAACCATTATCTGGAACGGTCCCATGGGTTGTTTCGAAATGCCCAATTTTGCTGACGGCACCATGATTGTCTGCTCCGCGGTAGCTGACAGTGATTCGGTAAGCATTATCGGCGGCGGCGATTCCGTCGCGGCGGTTAATCAAAGCGGGCTCGCTGATAAAATGAGTCATATCTCAACCGGCGGCGGCGCCTCCCTCGAATTTCTCGAAGGAAAAGACCTCCCCGGCGTATGCGCTTTAGCCGACCGCTAGTGTCTAGTCAAGATTATTTTTGTAACAAATAATTATCTAACTTCTGGATA
>CAZEXM010000091.1:0-11834 GCA_964515915.1 uncultured Victivallaceae bacterium | reverse complement strand
GACTCTATCGCAGCTTGATATGGGTTTTGACCCAAAAGTCGACTGACCGATTACGCCTGAACCTTGTATTTCGCAATATAATGCCAGTAAAAGTGGACAAAGAGCTTTACGAGTCGTATAGTACCCGGTTGGTTTTACTATTATTAACAGGGTTTAGTGACAAAAGAACAATGCGAAAACGTCCCAAATTACCGCCGTGGATTCGAATAAAAGTAAACTGCGGCCCAAATCGCAGCGAAGTGGCACAGCTTCTTGATGAACTTAAATTGCATTCCGTCTGCGCCAGCGCCCGGTGCCCCAACCTTCCTGAATGCTGGCATCGCGGTACCGCGACTTTTATGATTCTCGGGAACGAATGCACCCGCAACTGCAAATTTTGCGCGGTCGAACATAATCCGCATCCGGCTCCGGCTGATCCCGGGGAAGTGACAAACTTAATCGAAGCGATTAAACGCATGAAACTTAAATACCTTGTCATCACTTGTGTTACGCGTGATGATTTAAGCGATGGCGGCGCCGGCCGGTTCGCGGCAGTAATCAACGCTGTTCACAAAGAAGCGCCGGAAACCGGAATCGAGGTATTAACTTCCGATTTTAACGGCAATATTGATGCCCTGAAAACGGTACTTGACGCTCGTCCGACGGTTTTTAACCATAATGTCGAAACCGTCCGGCGCATGGCGGAACAAATCCGCTGTAAAGCTACTTATGAGCGTTCAATGCTGCTTTTGCATAATGCATATGAACTGACAAAAGGCACAATTCCGGTGAAATCCGGTTTGATGGTAGGATTAGGGGAAAAGGATGAAGAAGTCCTTGAAACTATGGAAGAACTGCGGAACAATAAAGTAAGCATATTAACTATCGGCCAATATCTACCTCCCTCAAACAGCCATTGGCCACTGGACAGATATGTTGAACCTGAAAAATTCGATGAATGGGCAAAATTCGCCCGGGAAATTGGTTTTGATTTTGTCGCCAGTGCGCCGTTGGTGCGCAGTTCGTATAACGCGGAAGAATTAATATCTAAAAAAAACGAGAGGTAAGTTACTAAAATGGAAATTTTTTCATTAGTCCTGTTATCCGTAATGCTTGCTGTTATTATTGTTATTTTGCGAACCAAACTAATTGTAACAAAACGCATTTCCGCCAGTCTCTGGAAAGGAGTTTCAAAAGAACGCAACGCGACTGCCGACATTCTGCGCCTGTCCAGAAGAGTTATCGCCTCGCAAAGCAGGGAAAGAGAATTTTTACCTTACTTTATCAAATATACTGTCAGGTCGCTGAAAGCCAACGGCGGGGCAATATTGCTTTGCGGAGAAGACGATTATTTTTACGGCTGCGCCGTTTCCGGAACTTTTCCGCCCTTAAAAGAAGTAAGCACGCAAATCGAAAACCAGCTGCTTGCCCATGAGAAACGGCATACTGAGTTCTTTCGCGGTTTTAAAACTAAATTTACGACAAAAGATCTTGAAAAACTTTGCGGCTCCAAAGGCTTTGTTTTTTTTCGCAATGAAGTGCCTGAGTCTTTTCCCCAGCGCTTTATAAAAGAAGCTCCGCTTTCCCTGATGGCTCCCATCAAGCTTGATGAAAAAACCTATGGCTGCATTATTGTTACCTCAAAAGATGACTTTGATTCGCATCTTTTGTCCCGTAATGACGGAGTTTATTTAATTCGTCTGGCCGAAATCGCGTCCCTTTGCATCGAGGTCATTAAAGCATTCAGAAAACGCCAGGAATACGAAAAGCAGCTCCAGATTGCCCGGGAAGAGGGCATGACCCAGGTGTCTTCCGGCATTATTCACAATATCGGCAATGCCATAACAATAGCTAAACTCGCCGTCAACGGCCTGATTGCCAACTCAAATATAAAACCCGAGGACCGTCCGGAAAATCTAATCCTTAAAACGCTCATACCGCGCATGGAAGAAGAGTTTGTTAAAGGTAATTTGGAGAAATTTCTCAAACATGATCCTCAAGGTAAAGAATATTTTGCTATTACAAAGGAATTACTGGGCCATATCGGAACCACCACCAAGGAATCCTCGACGATGCTTAAATCCCTGTCTGATAAACTGTTTCATATCAGTGAAATCATTGAATTACAGCAGCGTTTTGTGGGCGAGCTGGGCACCGAGAATATGACCCAGCTGTGTAAAGTTATCGAGGCGTCCGTAATGATTTTTGATGAATCGTTCAATAAAAGAGGTTACAAGATCAATAGCAATCTGGACGAAGAAACTCCTGAAGTTCTTGTTGACGCATCAATGCTTACCCAGGTTTTTATCAATTTTATAAAAAATGCCGCCGAAGCGATGGAAACGGAAAAAGGTAAAACGAAAAAATATGTTTTGGATGTCAGCTTGAAAACCGAAAAACGTGACGATAAAAGTTATGCGCTGGTTACAATCAGCGACAACGGCCCGGGTATCACGGATAAAGTCAGGGAAAAAATGTTTGAATTCGGTTTTTCCACAAAAACCAAAAAGAACAGCAGCAGCCGCGGCATCGGTTTACACTTCTGTTTGGACTGCATCAAAAAATACGGCGGTTTTGTCGACGTGAGCACCAAAATCGGCGAAGGGACCAGCTTCAAAATTTATATTCCGGTTGCCGAAAAATTCTAATTTAATATGCACATCAATAAACGGATACTTGTTCTTGAGCCTTTTTATGGAGGCAGTCACCGGGCGTTCCTGCAGCAGTGGGCGGCGAATTGCGCATTGGATTTTACAACTTTCGGGCTGCCGGATAAATTCTGGCGCTGGCGGACGCGGCACGCGGCGGTTTACTTTGCTGATAAACTAAGTTCATTGCCGGAAAAAGAACTTCAATTTGATCTCATTTTTTGTTCATCAATGTTAAACCTGCCTGAATTCAGAGGCTTGGCGCCCGAAGTTCTGCGCAACTTGCCGGCGGTCGTGTATTTTCATGAAAACCAGTTAGTTTATCCGGTTCATAATGCCGCGCGGCGCGACCAGAACGCAATTCTGGTAAACTTCAAATCAGCCCTGGCGGCGGAACAAGTCTGGTTTAATTCCGCGTACAACCGCGATACTTTTCTGGATAAACTACCGGAATTTTTCGCGCGCATGCCGGATCATCAGCCTTTAGCGGCAATCGAAACTATCCGCCGGAAAAGTAAAATCTTTCCGCCGGGCATTGAGGCTCCGCGCAGGCAAAATACGAAAAGTAATTTTCCAAAACATATTTTATGGGCGGCGCGTTGGGAAGCGGACAAAAACCCTTCGGATTTTTTTAAGGCCTTGCGTTTGCTGAGAAAACATAAAATAGACTTTCGCCTAAGTGTGATTGGAGAAAACGCCTCACGCACGCCGGATGTTTTTACCGGCGCCGGAGAGGAATTTGCCGCTCAAACAGTCAATTGGGGCTATGTGGATTCGCGCGAAAAATATCTTGAAATTTTAGCTGACGCGGACATCATAGTCTCGACCGCCGTCCACGAATTTTTCGGCATAAGCGTAGTGGAAGCCATCGCGACCGGTGCTTATCCTTTATTGCCGCGGCGCCTGGCGTATCCTGAAGTTTTAGCTTTGCACGAGCACCCCGGCCGGGAATGTTTTTTCTATGGGGAAAGCGCGGACGAGCTTGGCGAAAAGCTCCTTGAATGTTGTTCGACGGAAAACGATTTATGGGCAAAGGCGCCGGCTTTACCGGATGACCTGGCTGGCCGGTACTACTGGCCCGGCCCGGCAGCCCTGATGACGGAACAATTAAGGGATATTATTTGAGTTTGTTTATACGCCGAAACATGGAAGTTGGCTGAACATGGCAGAAATAGAACTCAATGTGCTGGTAGGACAATGCCTGAACAGAAGGATTGATAATGTAGCTCAAGCGTCTCGCTTGAGAATATTCACAAGCGGGACGGTTGACTTTCGCTATGCTCAGTCTCAGCCTCCGCAAAGTGTGCTACATTGATTAAAACAATATTATTGTTTTTCTTCAGCTTGTTTGATAATCAGAAAAGTGTATTAGTCATTGCCTCAGAGAGAGTAATCCCATTCCGGCGGCCCGGCGTGGATTCCGTTTCATTTCTTTTCTTCTTTTCCGCGTCCGAATATTTCCTCAATGAAGTAACGCGGCCTGGCGCGGACATCGTCGTAAATGCGTCCGATATATTCCCCCACCACCCCTAAAGCGGTAATTTGGAAACCACTGATGAAAAACAAAATTGCAAACAGGGTAAACACACCTTGCTGCGCCCAGTCCTCGCCCATGACAAAGTAACGCATTACTAAAATGTAAATACCAAGCAAAACTCCCAGACTCGAAATGAATATGCCGATCACGCTCAAAACACGCAAGGGGAAAGTAGTCATACAGGTTAAGAGATTAAATTGCAGATTGATCAACTTCCATACGGAATATTTGGAATCACCGGCTGCACGTTCGTTGTGCCTGACCCCTATTTCGCATGTATAACGCGCGAAACTATTGCCCAGTACAGGAATAAATGTACTGTTTTCGCGGCAGGCGAGCATCGCCTCGACAATGTTCCGGCGGTAGGCACGCAGCATGCAGCCGTAATCCTTCATATTAACGCCGGTAGCTTTCTGGGCGGCTTTATTAATCACTTTTGAGGCGCAGCGGCGGAAAAAAGTATCCTGGCGGTTTTGCCGGATAGTACCGACGACATCAAAACCTTCTTCAGCTTTTGCTGCAAGCCGCGGAATTTCTTCCGGCGGATTCTGCAAGTCGGCATCAATAGTTATTATCAAATCCCCGCGAACAATTGAAAAACCTGCCATAATCGCGCTGTGCTGGCCATAATTTCGATTCAAAATACAGGAAACCACTACATCATCGTGTTTTTTTGACGCGGCCTGAAGTATTTCGACACTGCCGTCTTCGCTGCCGTCATCGATTAAAACAATTTCAAATTTCTTTTTGGTTTCTTTGCAGGCCTTGAGCGTACGGTCGATCAGCTCCTGCAGACAAGCTCCTTCATTATAAACCGGAACCACCACTGACAAGTATTCGACTTTGTATTTATCCAGGTTTTTAGCAATCATTTACTTCCTCATTTATTGTTGAGCAGCCAGACATAAATTTTGCGTGCCTTTTTTTTATTTTCGAAAGGCGTGAAGCCCTCCTTGTAATCAGGATTATCAATTACTTTTTGCGGAATAATTTTTGCTAATTCGCGCAAGTACCTTTTTTTATTATACGACACAATAGCGATTTTACCAGTTGCGCTGTTTATAATTTTCTTCATCTCCCCGAGCTTGTCAATAACATGTACAGGACGATTGAGGTCCATATAAAAAATTAATTTCGTCGGAATTTTTGGATAGATGATAATATTTTCCGGTTTAATATTAATAAGCTCGTTTTTCATTTTGAGCGCAAATGGTTTTTCGGTACGGAATTTATTAACCAGGGGCAGTTGGAAGCTGAACAATCCGCACATCAAAATCGTGCCGCCAAGAATAATCCCGGCAAAAGGCGCGGGCATTCCAGTAAGTTTCTTGAGTTGCAGACGGTCGCCGCGTTCATCGATAAACATAATCAGTAAAGTCAAAATACCGAATACCGGAGTGCTGAGAAGCAGCATCCAGGGTAAATCAATATCAAATAACTGCAGCCACAGCGAAGCGAATACTATGCTGATCGCTTCGATTATGGCTACGCCGACAATCACCCAGCGCACGGTTTCAATAATTATCTTTTCCCATTTTTCACGGGAGTAAGAACACAAAAAACGCGCGGTCAACAAGGAACAGAACGGCATTATCGGCAGAATATAATACCATCGGCGCGAGTTCGTCGCCGAAAAAATTATAAATATGATTAAAGTCGCCCAGGCCAGCCAGCGAACATTTTTATTACACTCTTTCCAGCGGACAATCAGGGCTATAATGGCGGGAACCAGAAATACTGTCCACGGAGCCATAATGCGCGGCACATGATAAAAATAACTGAACCAGTATTCATTGTTATGGTCATGCGAATTAAAAATACGGCCGAAATTCTCCTGCCAGACAAGTTCAAGGCCGCTTAAATGGCTTGCCGGAAAAGAGTAATACTCCGGCATCTCTATCGTCGCCGCCAGATAAAAAGGCAGAAAATACACCGCAACACCAATAAGCCCGGCGGAAAAATTAGAAAACTTGAGGTGTTTTTTCCAGCTGCCTTCCATTAATACATAAGGTATTATAACCGCGACCGGCACCACCAGGGCCGGAAGCCCTTTGGTCATGGCTCCCAGAAAACAAATCAGGTAAAATAACAGATATGAGAAAAAACCAGCTTTCTTTTCGCGCGCTAAAAACCATGCCACCGCAAGGACAATGGCCGCCAGATTTTCCATATCGGCAGCGGCGGCACGCCCCCAGAACAAAAAGCCCAAAGAAGACAACAAAACCCATCCGGCAACGATTCCAACTTCGCGGGCAAACAACTTACGGCCAATATAAACCGTCGCGTAAATTCCCGCAAGAGCACTCAAGGCGCTCGGGACTCGCGTAATAAATTCGTCCAAATGACCTAAAACATAGGCCGCGCCCACGATTAACCAATATGACAACAGGGGTTTATCGAAGTAAACCTGACCGTTTATCGCGGGATGAATAAAATCTTTATTGAGAATCATTTCGCGCGCGATTTCGGCCCAGCGGTCTTCCGAACCCCATAAAGCATAATGCCCCAGCCCCGAAAAAAGCGCCAGGAACGCTATAATCCCGAGGGTCCAATATCCCCAGTCGGTCTTTTGGCTGATTTCTGATGATGGTGAAGATTCAGGCATTGGCAAGTACGAGTTTAATTGCGGTTACTACGTCTCCGACATCATCCGCGGTCATCGCCGGAAAAAGCGGTAAAGAGCAGATGCGTTCACTGTTCCATTCTGTATTCGGCAGGTCGCCGGGTTTGAATCCCATATTCTCACGGTAATATTTCTGCAAATGAATCGTCCGGAAATGCAAACCGGTGCCAATATTCTGTTCTTTAAGTTTCGCCATAAAGTCGTCGCGCCTGATTTTGTCCGAAGTTACGCGGACGATCATCAGATGCCACGCATGCTTAAAATCATATCCCGCCGGATCGCGCAAAAGCTCAACTCCCTCAACATCCGCGAGCAGTTCCCGGTACAGCATTGCCAACCCGGTGCGCCTGGCGTTAATTTGTTCAATGCGTCGAAGCTGGGAAAGCCCGAGTGCCGCGCAAATATCCGTCAGATTGCATTTATAGCCAGGCTCAAAAACTTCAGCCTGAGGAGAACGCCCTTTATTCTGCCGGTCAAAAGCGTCAACTCCAAGACCATGAAATTTCAGCATTTTAATTTTCTTGAACAGCTCATCATCGTCAGTCGTAAGCATGCCGCCCTCCCCGCAGGTAATATTTTTAATCGCGTGAAATGAGTAAAGCGCAGTGTTTCCGCCGCCGATATGGCGGCCTTTATAAAGAGTTCCGAGTGCGTGCGCGGCGTCTTCGACAAGCGGAATATTGTATTTATCGGCAATCGCCTGAATAGCGTCGATATCAACCGGAGCCCCCGCGTAATGAACCGGAATTATCAGTTTTGTACGCTCACTGATACAGGCTTCAACAGATTCCGGAGTAATAAGCAAAGTGTCACGGTCAATATCAGCAAAGACCACTTTCGCGCCGGCAAGGACAATCATATTAGCGGTCGAAACCCAGGTCAAGGCGGGGGTGATAACTTCATCCCCGGGCCCGATCCCCATAGCGGCCAGAAGAATATGCATACCGGCAGTCGCGGAGGACAGGGCAACGGCGTTCCTGGAGTTGGTATATTCACACATTTTTTCTTCAAAAGCCGCGTTCACCGGGCCGCTGCTGAGCCAGCCGGATTTTAATACGCCGACGACTTCAGCTATATCATCATCAGTAACTTCCGGGCGGGTGAACGGCAAAAATTCGCTTCTCATTATATTTATACCTCTGGAGTATTGTATTCTCACGTTGACAGAAAATAAGATATTAGCTTTTTGGAAAAAATCAAGCATTTAAAAAAAAGGCGGAACCGTTCTGGTTCCGCGAAATTCTTCCAAAAGCAAAACTTAATCGCCGGATTTAGTTTTCGGCAAACCCAAAACTTTATCTTCAGAAATTTTACCTTCCGCCCTGAGGGTGTCGATACGCTCAAAACGTTTCATTACATTGCGTTTCTTGCGAATTTTTCCACCAACGCGTAAACTTGGATGCTGTGACATTTTATTACCTCGTATATTAAATTTACTTTTATTTTATACAAATCAAGCCCATACAATGCTGCTTTTTTTGCATATTTCAAGTAAATATATAAAAATATACAAAATATATAACGCTTACGGTAATGCATTTTGCTTGAAATAAACAATGAAATGATTTTCCCAGCTCCGCAGGAGCGGCTGAACAAGTGATGATTAAACCGCTCCTGTGGAGCTTAATTGGGTTTGTACGATAAACCCCGGGTTGCACCCGGGGCTACGGTTAAATCATCCCTGCGGGATTTAAAATCATACATGTATTTACAACCAATGTTCAGTGAGGCATTAGCGCTTACTGAAATGCGCCTGTTTTTTTTGTTTTGTTTTAAAAATTTCCATCTTTTTTGCTTTGTTAAGTTGCCTTACAAAGATGGGGGCTTATATTAGCTGCTGGTTATAAACTTAATTTAAAGAATTTTACGAAATAATTCGCAAAACAACTAACAGTGTTGTAGTTATCAGTTGTCAATTCCAGGAAAGGGAACACATCTCCTTTAATCCCTAACTGATTACTGAAAACTGCTTACTGAAAACTTTTTTATAATAAGGAATTTAGAAAAATGACTAAAAAAGCTGACATTGGGCTGGTGGGCCTCGCGGTAATGGGCGAGAATCTGGTGCTTAATATGGAAAGTAAAGGTTTTACGGTTGCGGTTTTTAACCGTACAACAGCCAAAGTTGATAATTTTATGGAAGGCCGCGGCAAAGCTAAAAACTTCATCGGCTGCCATTCAATCGAAGAACTTGTCGAAAATCTCGAAACCCCGCGCAAAGTAATGCTGATGGTTAAAGCCGGCGCGCCTGTTGACAGTTTCATCGATATGATTACTCCGTACCTGGATAAAGGCGATATCATCATTGACGGCGGCAACAGTCATTTCCCCGACACTATCCGCCGTACTGAAAAACTTGAAAAAATAGGCTTGTTGTACATCGGCGCCGGCGTGTCCGGCGGCGAAGAAGGCGCTCTGCTTGGCCCTTCCATCATGCCCGGCGGCTCACCCGGCGCGTGGGAAGCTGTCAAAGTGATATTCCAGGCTGTTTCCGCTAAAGTTGAAGACGGCAGCCCCTGCTGTGAATGGGTAGGTGACAACGGAGCCGGCCATTATGTGAAAATGGTTCATAACGGTATTGAGTATGGCGATATGCAGATGATCTGCGAAGCTTATAATTTGATGAAAAACGGCCTCGGTATGGATGTTCCTGAGATGCAAAAAGTTTTTGCCGGCTGGAACGAAGGCGAATTGGACAGTTATTTGATCGAGATTACTAAAGATATTTTGACGGTGACCGATCCTGAAACCGGCAAGCCCGTTGTGGATATTATCCTTGACACCGCCGGCCAGAAAGGCACTGGTAAATGGACCAGCCAAAGTGCTTTGGATATGGGCTCTCCAGCTCCGACTATCGCGGAAGCGGTTTTTGCGCGCTGTCTGTCAGCGCTTAAAGAAGAACGCCTTGCCGCCAGCCGGGTCTTGACTGGCCCGGTGCCTGCTTTTGAAGGTAATAAAGCTGCTTTTGTTGAAGATATCCGCAAAGCCTTATACGCTGCAAAAATCTGTTCCTACGCGCAGGGTTATCAATTGTTGAAAATGGCCGCGCAGGAATACGGCTGGGATCTTAAATACGGCGAAATCGCTTTGATGTGGCGCGGCGGATGTATTATCCGCGCCCGTTTCCTCGGCGATATTAAAGCCGCTTTTGATAAAAATCCTGATTTGGCCAACCTGCTGCTGGATGATTTCTTCAAAAATATTATTGACGAATGTCAGCAGTCATGGCGTAAAGTCGTCGCCACTGCCGCCATGAACGGTATACCGGTTCCGGCATTCTCAAGTGCTTTGTGTTATTATGATTCATATCGTTCCGCAGTTTTGCCCGCGAATTTACTCCAGGCTCAACGGGACTATTTCGGAGCTCATACTTACGAGCGGACTGATAAAGCCCGTGGAGAATTTTTCCATACAGCGTGGACTGAAAACAGCGGAAACACTACATCCAGTACTTATATCGCTTAGTTTTTAAACTGTATGTTATGATTTTTCTTATGTGAAAAATCAGCACAAATAAAGTCATAAGACCTTTTGCAACAAGGAGTAAACTTATTTCAAGAGCTTTTTTTTGAAAAAAATTTGCTTTTTGTTTTTTTTTGTGCTAGAATCTCCTAAAGGGTACTTGTTTTTTTTGAATGTTGCTCTGCGTGTTAATTTTAAAAGGAAATATGGTTTTTCTTGTTTTATGAATAAGAAGTATACAGCGTTCTGTGATATTATTCTGACTGATGGCTTTGCCGCATCCCTCCCCATTGTCAAAGTTAATTATCAATTCGGGAACTGTGGTTAAACCATTACTTATAATAATAAATATGGGGGAAGCGGTAATATAATCCTTATAAGGAGGGATATATGAATTTGTATGTCGGTAATTTGTCGTATTCGTTGGGAGATGATGATTTGCAAGCATTGTTCGCAACTCATGGAGATGTTGATAGTGCTAGAGTTATTATGGACCGTGCCTCAGGGCGTTCTAAAGGTTTCGGCTTCGTTGAGATGAGCGATGAAGAAGCCGCAAAAGCAGCTATTGAAGCTATTAATGGAACAGAAATTGATGGCCGCAGTATCGTTGTAAACGAAGCGCGTCCACGTGAAGATCGCCGCGACAGTCGCGGTGGTGGATTTCGCGGCGGTGATCGCGGCGGTGATCGCGGCGGTAATCGCGGCGGTAATCGCGGCGGTGGTTTTAATCGCGGCGGTTATTAATTAGAAGATTCTAATTATACGATTCTAAAAAATGTTGTCAGCAAAAACGTTGACAGCATTTTTTTTGTTTTTATCGGGGATACCCCGACGTACTGAAGACTGGATTTACTTTCCGGTAAAAAGTTTTTCTCCGGCCTGACAAAGACTGCTGACAACGCTTACTTTAGAATCCAAATCTTCGGGAACGGAAGCAGTCGTGTTGAAAAAGATAAGATTAGCGATCCCGGCACGGAGCCCCGCTTCCATGTCGCTTGTTTTGTCGCCGATAAAAATACATTTTGATAAATCTAAATTGAAATCCTTTTGCGCCTGCAATAACATTCCGGGATTGGGTTTGCGAGCTTGACAATCGCGACGATAACACTCTAAATCCGCGTTGATCAAGTGCGGACAGGCATAAACCCTTGAAATTTCGATACCGCGTTCGGCGAACTCCCGCATCATCCATTTTGTGAGTTCCGCGAAATCCGCTTCACTATAATAAGCACGGGCAATGCCGGATTGATTCGTAACTACAATTATCCGGTAATTATGCCCGGCCGCGGTCCTGCATAAATCGAAAATACCGTCGATAAAGTCAAAATCCTCAATTTTGTGCGGGTAATTAATATCTGTGTTGATTACACCGTCACGGTCGAGAAATAAAGCGCGCCTGCTCGATGATAAAGTTTCTGATGGTGAGTCCGGTGTATATATGAGCATTGCAGCCTCTTAATTTATGATTTCCTTGATTAACCTTAACACTATTTTTCCATTTTCCAAATTTTGACATCATTAAAACCTTATATATCAGCACTCGTTACCTTGAGGGTAAAGCTTTTGTAAACAATCGCAAATAGAA